>CAZHNG010000162.1:0-14810 GCA_964533785.1 uncultured Saprospiraceae bacterium
TTTTTCATCACTTATTTATAATTTTAGCCTGTTTTCGTTTAGACAAGTCTAATATTCAATACAATCAACTGATTCTCATTTAAGATGACAAAGTAGTACTAATTACCTCCTCAAAATTGTCATCTTTTACAAACCCAAGCTTTAAAGCGCGCTGCGTTTCGAAAAAAGTAGGGAAGGTGAGTACGATGCTTTGTAAAAATTCATCCGCTTCCCAGTCGATCAGACTGGTTGCTTCCTTTCCGGCGACGGTCTCCAGGCTATTAACCATATCAGCAATGGTAACGGTAATGCCCGGGAGGTTGATCAAGCGATTCACTCCAAGTTGTGATGCGTTAATACCTGCTGCGTGAATAAAATTTCGAATTACTTTTTGCGGAGACAATATCCAGACGGGGGTGGAGGGAGCTACTGGGCAAACGGCGCGTTGACCGTTCAAGGGTTCCCGGATGATGGAGCTGACGAAAGAGGTAGTAGCAGCGTTGGGCTTGCCGGGACGTACGACGATCGTCGGTAAGCGAAGTGCGCGACCATTAATGAATCCTTTGCGGCTGTAATCATTGATGAGCAAGTCAACAATAGCCTTTTGCGTACCGTAAGAACTTCGGGGAAAAGAGGCGGTACGATCCCTGATCACGGTGGCCGGATCTTCACCGAAAACGGCACAGCTACTGGCAAAAACAAAAACGGGTTGGCAAGCAAGGTGCCGGCTTATCTCCAGCATTTGTAAGCTGGCGTGTAGGTTGACCTGCATGCCCAGGTCGAAGTTTTTTTCGGCCTCACCACTTACGATCGCTGCCAGATGAAAAATGACGGCTGGTTTGGATGCTAATAAGGTTCGGATCTTATCCTCGTCGCAAATATCGCCTTCCATTAGCTCAAGACGCTGATCATCGGGGAAATCGCCCTGGATTTTTTTATCAAATAGGATGATTTTAGTAATAGGCTGTGGTTCCGCACCATCAACGACCAATTGTTCCTGTTGCAATAGGGTCATCCCTAATTTCCGGCCTAAAAAACCGCCGCCACCGAATATGATAATTTCCATAAATTAATTTTTCGTAGTAAATTATGAATAAAATTGACAATATGGGAGCTATTCACATTACCGTAGGATTAATACTCATCGCAATGGGTTTACTCACCAAAGCGTACCCAGACCTTATTGCGGGATACAACACGATGCCCAAGGCCAAAAAAGAAAAGGTGGATATCGAGGGCTTATCCACCTTAATGCGGGACGGATTGGTGATCATTGGCGTAGTGGTAATGTTGAGTCATTATTTGCTCCAGTTGTTTGGATGGGAAAAAATAGCAGGGTTGGTGATTACAATTATTGTAGTTGCAGGATCATTTATATTGGTTTTTAAAGCTCAAAAATACGATCATAACGAATGAAAGATTTTGAAAACCGTCTGAAAGGGGGCCATCCCAATTCCTTAGGCAATACCATAGAGGTGGTAGAAGAGGTACTACAGGAGCCGGAACTTTTTGATGAATTGTTTCACTGTTATTTCAGTAACGATGAGGTAGTACGGTTGAGGACCTCTAATGCCATGAAAAGAATTGGTAAAGCCAAAAAGGAATTATTGGTTCCGTACCTTGAACGTTTTCTCAATGAAATAGCTACCATCGATCAGGCTTCTACCCAATGGACGCTCGCCCAATTGTTCAATATGCTGGAAAAGGATATGACCGATCGGCAAATCCAGCAAGCCAAAAGGATCATGCAAGACAACTTGGCGCAGCACAAAGACTGGATCGTTCTGAATATGACGATGGAGACCCTGGGAAAGTGGGCAACAAAAGATTCGAAGCTGAAAGAATGGCTGTTGCCGCATTTGATCCGTTTGTCTGATGATACTCGAAAATCCGTCGCCAAGAAGGCGAATAAGGTACTTGAACAATTGGAACGGTGAAAATGATGCCAGTGCCTAATGTCATAGGTATTTACTCATTTCATACGATTTGACATCTCTCATCTTATCTCTAACATCTAACTGTACTGACTCGGAGACTTGGGGCCAAAGTCTTTTATTCACCACAAAGGCTACGAAGAACCGCTAAGAAAAAAAAACGTCGCGTTCTTTGTGGTGATTGAAATTGCTCCCAAGTTTAGAGGCCAATACATCTAACATCTGGCGTCTGGTTTGATTTTTATCATAAGGTTGCATGAGATATGTCATGATGAATGAAGAGGCAGAAGGTGATATTTGTCAATTATAGATGACTCGTTTTGAGATAATATTACCGGCGAAAAGATTATGGATTCCATACAAAAGAACCTCATCAATTTTCTAGATCAAACTGGGCAAATATCCTTGTTTGCCAGTCGATTTTTCCGGCAGGCTTTCAGCAGACCCTTCGAATTCAATGAGCTCTTACGCCAGTGTTATATGATCGGCAATAATTCGTTGGTATTAGTATTGACTACCGGCTTTATTATGGGGCTGGTATTGACGCTGCAGGTGCGGCCGACGATGATCGAGTTTGGAGCCGTCTCCTATATGCCCTCGTTGGTAGGGATCGCTATTGTCAGGGAGATCGGACCGGTAGTGACGGCTTTGATCTGTGCGGGAAAGATTGGTTCGGGCATTGGTGCGGAGCTGGGATCCATGAAAGTGACCGAACAGATCGACGCCATGGAAGTATCGGGCACGAACCCATTTAAATACCTGGTAGTCACCCGTATTTGGGCCTGTATTTTGATGTTGCCGTTACTGGTCATTACGGCGGATGCAATAGGTTTATTTGGATCTTTTCTGGTAGAAAATTTAAAAGGACAGGTAAGTTTCACTTTATTTTTTAACCAGGTTTTTGAAAGCTTAGAGTTTGGCGATTTGATACCGGCAACGGCCAAGTGCTTCTTTTTTGGTTTTGCCATAGGCGTAGTAGGTTGTTATAAAGGATATACTTCTGACAAAGGAACGGAAGGCGTGGGTCGCGCAGCTAACTCAGCGGTGGTGGTTGCCAGTTTATTACTTTTTCTGCTGGACTTTCTCGCGGTATTGATAGCGGATATATTTTATGAGATATGAAGTTCGAGAATCCTGACATCTTAACTTGCAACTTGAATTGAGGAGGGTGGAGTTTGAAAGGGTTATAAGGTTTATGATGTTTATGATGTTTATAAGGTTTATGGGGTTTATAAGGTTTATATACACACATCAACATCATCAACACAATAAACACAATAAACACCATCAACAAAATAAACACCATCAACAAAACACAGTACCAGAAAGAATGTCAATACATCTAGTGTTTTAAAAAACATTTATGCTTACCGCAAAAGAAGACGATATTAAACCACTTATAGAAATAAAAGGAGTTACGAAAAGCTTCGGCACGAACCAAGTATTGCGGGGTTTTAACCTGGAACTTTTCCCTAACGAAAATGTGGTGATCGTAGGGAAGTCGGGTTCGGGGAAGTCTGTATTGATCAAGTGTATTGTCCGTTTGGTCGAAGTAGACGAAGGCACCGTCTCTGTTTTAGGAAAATCGATTCCGGACCTTGGTCAGGAAGAGCTTGATGAAGTAAGAACGGATGTAGGCTTTTTATTTCAAGGGAGTGCTTTGTATGATTCCATGACGGTACGCGAAAATTTGCGTTTTCCTTTGCGGAGGCATCCGGAGCGCATGCAAGGTGAAGACGAAGAGCAATTAATCGTTGAAGCCTTGCAGAGTGTGGGCCTGGAGTATGCGATCGATCTGATGCCGGCTGAGCTTTCCGGAGGTATGAAAAGGAGGGTTGCGCTGGCACGTACACTCATCTTACGGCCAAAGATCATTCTTTATGATGAGCCAACCAGTGGTTTGGACCCTATCACTGCAAACGAAATCGTGAAACTTATTCTACAAATTCAAAAAGATTTTGATACGGCCTCTTTGATCATCACCCACGATATGGATTGTGCCCGCGTCATTTCCAATCGAATGATCATATTACAAGACGGTATCAACTATGCCGAAGGTACTTACGAAGAGTTATCCCAATCCACGGATCCAAAAGTAAAGGCCTTTTTTAAAGAAGTTCAAAACAGATGACATGAGTAAAGAAAAAACCAATACTATTCGCGTCGGATTGTTTGTAGTTGCTGCATTTATCCTGTTTGCCATAGCGATTTACAATATTGGAAATAAACAAAACTTATTTGGAGCTACTTTCAGCGTCAGCTCGGTATTTAAGAACGTGAAAGGCCTTCAGCCGGGCAACAATGTTCGTTATGCCGGCATCAACGTGGGAAGCGTAGCTGATATCGTGTTGTTGAACGATTCCACTATTCGGGTAGATATGCAGATGCAGCAAAAAGTGAAGGCCTATTTAAAGAAAGACGCCGTTGCCAGTATCGGCAGTGATGGCTTAGTGGGTAATATGATCGTGAATATCAGTCCCGGAAAAGGCTTTATGCCCGCTGTAGAAGACGGGGATATTCTTGACTCTTACACCAGGGTGGAAACGGAAGAGATGCTCAATACGCTCGGCAATACCACGGAAAATATTGCACTTTTGACGGTCAACCTGTTAGAGATCACTGAAAAGATCAATAAAGGGAAAGGCAGTTTGCCTATGTTGATCAATAACCGGGGGCTTGCTGAAGATCTTCAGGCTGCAATAAAAAACCTGCGTCAAACAACAGCATACGTAGAAGTACTTAGCCGGCAACTACAGCGCAATATCGGTGATATCGACGATGGAAAAGGCCTGTTGGGTTATCTATTAAGAGACACTACTTTAGAAAAGCAACTTGATCAGATAGCCGGTGAAATGGATGCCCTGGTCAGTAATCGATTGACACCAACTATGGAAAACCTCGAGCAGTCTAGCCTGTCGATCAAATCCACCAGTACCGAGCTCGAAGGAGTTGTAGAAGAAATTGATCTTAACGAAGGCTTAGTCGGAGCCATACTCAAAGATACCACCGTGGCCGAAGACTTCCGGCAAACCTTACAAAACCTCAACGAAGGAACGGACCGCTTTAATCAAAACATGGAAGCGATGAAGCATAATTTCCTCTTTAGAAGATATTTCAAAAAACAGGAGAAGGAAAAACGGAAAGCGGAGAAGAATCAGAGTTGATTAGGTTTGATGTTAGATACATGGACAGCATTAATGCCTAGACCATTTTCAGTGGCGGCGAATCTCATTTTGTTGGTTGATATTGTTTATATAAACCCCATAAACCTATAAACCTATAAACCTCATAAACTCCATAAACCCCACAACCCCACCAACCACCAGATTTGATCATTATTCGACAACAACAAAACACGTAATTATTCCCAATGAAAAAAATATTAGTACCCACGGACTTTTCGGCGCCTGCCTATAACGCCCTGCAATATGCCGCTCATATTGCCAATATTTTCGAGAGCAGCATTCATTTGGTACACGCCTATTCATTGCATCTTTCGCCCGCTTCCCTGATGAGCATCAAAAATTTGGTGGAAGCAGATGCCGAGAGAAACCTACAGGAGACGGTTGAACGGATCAAGCCGTCCTTAAAGGAAGGCGTACAGATCACTTTCGAAGCGGTACTGCACAGCCCAATTCCATATATAGCGAAATTAGCCTCCGGTTTTGATTTGATTGTGATGGGGACGCAAGGGGCGTCGGGCTTAAAAGAAGTTTTTATCGGCAGCACTACCGCCGGAGTAATGTCGCGCACCGAAGTTCCGCTACTAGCCATACCCAGTCAGTCAAAATTCAAACCCATTCAATCCATTCTATTGGCGGTTGACAACCATCCCATGACCTCATCCGATATTTTGGCTCCAGTAAAAAAGATCGCTCAGGCATCCGAAGCTACCCTTACCCTTTTCCATTTGGAAAGAGAAGGACAGTACCATGGCATTGATCCGGGTATAACGGAATATTTCAGAGATTTTTCCCTTCACTTGTACAACAACGTCGAACCGGTGGATAAAGAGATCAATACGGTCATCAATAAGATATTGCAAGAAAGGAAGATCGACCTGGTTTGTATGGTCCGTAGAAAACGCGATCACATGGAAGAAGTCTTCCACACCAGCGTAACTTTAAAAGAAGTACTGAACAGTCCGGTTCCGTTGTTCGTTCTAAGGGATAAAAAGTAAGACGGCGATACAACTTGCCTTATCGCTTACTACAGAGAAAAATAAATCAACGTGATAATATTCACGTTGGTAGGAGACAATTATCATCTTCCATAGATGCAATTGGTCTTTACTTTGACAATAGTGAATTAGAAAAAGGAAATTATGGATATACTAACGAAAAAAGAATTTACGACGATGGCTGGTATGCACGAAAGTCGGTGCGTATCTATTTTTTTACCAACCCACCGGGGAGGACAGGAGGTGATCAACCGTCAGGACCAACTGGTTTTTAAAAACCTGCTTTCGGATATTGGAGAAGATATGGTAAAAAGAGGTTTTTCGGAAAAGGAAACGGAAAACTTCATGGCACCCGCCAAAGAACTACAGCAAAACGAGCCTTTCTGGCGTAATCAGGCGGATGGTCTGGCCGTATATATTACTAACGACTTTTTGAAAACTTTTTCATTGCCATCAAGTTTTGAGCCATACTATTATCTGTCTCATGAATTTTACCTCAAGCCACTGTTACCTTATTTGATGGAAAAGGTAGAATTTTATCTGTTGAGCCTCAGTTTGCACGAAGCAAAATTTTTCCATGGCAATAATGAAGGCATGGAAGAGGTAGGGCTGTCTGAATCCTTACCGCAACGCATCGAAGAAGTGGTAGGGTTCGATTACCGGCAAAAGTTTGTGGGATACCAGGCACAAAAAGCCGGGGGGCATCAGCAGGCCGTTTTCCACGGTCATGCCGATTGGCAGGAAGATAAGAAAGACGAGATCATGGCTTATTTCAGGGCCATCGATAAAATTCTTTCGGAAGAACTGGAAGGCCGGGAACTACCGCTCGTAGTAGCTAGCCTGGATCATCTGTTTCCTTTATACGAAGAGGCAAATACTTACACGCATCTTTTCAAGGATCACCTGTCCGGTAATCCGGAGCGTGTTAAGCCCGCCGAATTACACCGACAGGCATTAGATCTTCTGAAAGTAGGATTTGAAAAAGAAAAAACTGAGAAAAAGGCACTTTTCAATGAATTGCACGGGGCCAAACGAACTTCCACCGACTTGCGGGATATCATCCCATCAGCATTGGGCGGCCGCGTAGACACCTTATTCATCGACAAAAAACTTGAAGCCTGGGGAATCTATGACAAAGCAAGTGCTTCGATTACTCTCAGTGAAAAACAACATCTTTCCAATACTTCTTTGGTCAATTTGGCCGCGATCTCCGTATTCGAAAATGGCGGAAAGGTATACGTCGTTGATGCCGATGATTTGCCATTTCCGGAGCCGCAAATCAATGCGCTATACCGGTATTGATCATGTATAAGTACGAATTCCACAAATAATTAAGTCTCTGCTTATGCATAGAATTATCCTATTATTCGCTACCGCTTCCGTCCTATTCTTATGGTCATGCGGGTCCAATACCGCTAATACTGGCAGTTCCGATCTGGTGCAAATAGATTCTACTGCCATCGATTCCTACATTGCCACGCTCGCTTCCGATGAATTTCAGGGTCGTAAGCCTTTTACGGAGGGCGAGACTAAAACCCTGGATTTCTTAGAAACAACTTTCGAGGAGTTGGGCCTCCAACCCGGCAACGGCGATAGCTATTTCCAGGAAGTTCCCCTGGTGGAAATAACGCCTTTTCCGGAAGAGACCATGACCGTCAAAGGGAAAGCCAATTCCTATGATCTGAAATTGGGAGAAGAATTCGTCGCTTATACCCAGCGGGTGCAAGACGCCATCAAAGTAGCAGATTCTGAATTGGTGTTTTGCGGCTACGGCATCGTCGCCCCCGAATACAATTGGAATGACTACGAAGGCATTGATATGAAAGGTAAGACCGCCGTTGTACTCGTTAACGACCCTGGATTCGGTAGCGGAGACAGTACCTTTTTCAAAGGAGACATCATGACCTACTACGGTCGCTGGACGTACAAATACGAAGAGGCGGCACGACAAGGAGCAGAAGGAGTTTTGATCATCCACGAAACAAAAATGGCGGGGTATCCCTGGTTTGTCGTTTCCAGTTCCTGGTCGGGAGCCAAATTGGACCTGCAGACACCAAACGACAATATGGACAAGTGTGCCCTTCAGGGGTGGATCACTTTAACCACCGCCGGTAAGCTCTTCGATGCCGCCGGCCGCAAAGGAACCAATTTCCTGGAATTGGCCAAATCCAAAGATTTCAAACCATTTTCATTGGATGCCACGATGAGTCATTCCCTTACCAATACTTTTAAAAAAGATGTTTCGCAAAATGCGGTCGCGATGATCGAAGGTACCGAATACCCAGAGGAATACATCATTTATTCTGCTCATTGGGATCACTTGGGCATTGGTCAACCAGTTGCGGGAGATTCCATTTACAACGGTGCCCTGGACAATGCCAGCGGAACAGCGGCCGTACTGGCCATTGCTAAAGCTTTCAGCGAAGCACCCGAAAAACCCAAACGCTCCGTCGTCTTTTTGCTGGTCACGGCTGAGGAGCAAGGACTATTGGGCTCGGCTCATTACGCCCTTAACCCCATCTTCCCGGCCAACCAAACCGTTGCTAACCTGAATATGGACGGCATGAACCCCTACGGCGAAATGAACGACCTGACCATCACCGGCTACGGCCAATCCGAATTGGATGATTACGCAGCGGAGGCAGCAAAAGCTCAGGGCCGTTACCTTCTTCCTGACCAAGAGCCAGAGAAGGGCTATTTCTTTCGTTCGGATCATTTCAATTTCGCCAAGATCGGCATTCCGGCTTTATTCGCTACCGGCGGATACGACCACCGGGAAAAAGGGAAGGAATACGCCAAAGAACAACAACAGGCTTACACGACGGACCGCTACCACCGCCCGGCGGACGAGTACGATGAAACCTGGAACCTCTCAGGGGTCGTTCAGGATGCGCAATTGTATTACAGCATTGGTCAACGATTGGCGAATGAAACGACTTTCCCGCAATGGAAAGAGGGATCGGAATTTAAGGCGATCCGGGAGAAGGATATGGGGGTGAAGAATTAATGGAACGCGAATGAAACGGATTGAGCAGCTTAACACAGATAAGTGTATCTTCTGAGGAAAGCTTTTGAACGATTCCATTAGACTTTGTTTATTGTTTCGATGCTTCCTCTACGAGAGATTGATATTCTTGGGGAATAGGAAACTCCAATTGATGGCAGATCTTGACGACTTCAATTGGTGTAATCAGTTTTTGGGGTAAGTTGATTTTAGCATTTTTCATATAACGGTATAATGTAGAACGACTAATTCCCAAATGATGGGCTAATTCTTTTCTACTGATCGGAAGCATTTTTTTCATTGTGTGGGCTTAAGGATATTTTGTAAGAAAGAAAGCAGATTTAAGATGCCAGACGCCAGACTGCATGAGTTTGAGGATTAGTCCTGACGGTACCGTCAGGAGAGTGTGAACACAACATAAACTAATTCTGCTCGACCACTTACTACCATGAAAATAAAAGAATAATTGTGTAGTAGTATATCAGTTTTCCATCATTGCCCAAGATTTCCCAAAATCATAAATTCAAAATAATGTAACCAGCCAATCATCTGATGCAAAGATATCAAATAACAGTGTGCCATACCTGGTCAATAAGTATCACCTTGTGTCCTCTTGATTTAAGGTGGGGACGGAGGGGTAAGGGAGCAAGGGATGGTTCACTATGCCGTTGCGCCTTTGTTGCTGTCCTAAACTTTGCGATCAAGGATAAAAGCCAATGTATTCCTCTTCAAATTAGCTATTCTCGGCCTTTGATTTAAGTTTGAACAAACGGTGTGAATGATTGCCACCAAAGCACTAACCTATCGTCGCGGGCGGGCAGGAATACAAAATCTGCACAAAATTTTTAGTGGGTTTTGGTGTCTTTGTGATTTTGTGGCAAAAAAATATTCCAAAGCGAGAATTGCTGTCTTCAAATCCGGAAACCCCCAAAACTATTCCACTTCATCCAGGGTGACTTCGGCATCGTGTGCCAGGTTCAGATTACCCTCGTGGATCACCAGGTCGCCGGCTTCCAGGCCTTCGCCAATGGCTAGCTGTTCATTGTTTTCGTAAGCCACTTCTACGTAATGCCATTTGGCCAGGCTTTCATCCGGATCATAAACAAAAACGACTTGACGACCGGATCTAAGTACCAGCGCAGATTTAGGGATGACAATTTGGTTGGGAATGCGCTTTTCCAGGTATACCTTTACTTTCAGGCCCTCCAAAGGTTGAAATGATTTGGGAAACCGCAGATCGGCTTTGATCTTGACCAATCCGTTTTCGCTGACGATGGGATCGATGTTGGCTACTGATGCGGACAATTCCAGGTCGGGCCGGGCATTGGGGAACACTTTAACTACTTGTCCCTTGCGGACTTGCAGGGCATCGGTTTCCAAAACCTGGAAGACAACCTGGAAACTTTGCGGATCGATCAGGCGGCAGATCTTCTCTCCGGCATTGATCTGCTGGTGCCGGCGGGCTTCCAACTCCGCCACGATCCCCGAAAAAGGCGCGAGAAGCCGGGCCTGGGCCAGTTCGTGCTCTCCCCGTCTGATGTTTTGTTTAGCCCGTTCAAAACCACTTTCGATGATGATCAATTTTAATTTTTGGGGATTGACGGAAGTGTCAACTCCTGCCTGGCCGCCGTTAGCGATTAACAGGTCATTTTTCTTCAACAGCGCATCTTCGTAGGCGAACTGGTAGTCATCCAGCTGAAACCGCAAGGCCGTATCGTCAATTTTAGCCATTAAATCCCCTTCTTTAATAAGTTGCCCTTCACTTAAGGGGAGTTCCTGCAGGAGTCCGCTCACGGGCATGCTTATTTCTGCCTGGCGCGCGGCACTCAGGTGGCCGGTAGTAATGGTACGTAATGAAAAAGGTACTCGTTCGGCAGGAACTGCCCGAATAGTAATCGGTTCGCTCGTATTTGATGAGCGGTTATTGTTTTCGGGTTGGTATGTTTCCGTACCATCCCTTTGTTTTTCACAGTTATAGAGCATAAACAGGCAAAAAAACAGGCATGCGTATCTCATGGTAAAAGTTTAAAAGAAAACGAATTTGCTTTTTTTCCTTTTGTCAAAATACGGAAGAAAATGGCATATACAGAAAAATCTCGAATCATAATGCGATCGCTGAAACACTTTGAAACACTTTGAAACAGTTTGGTAAGGGAATACGCCTTAAATTTGTAGTGAACATTTGGCCAATTGTTTCAGGGATTGCCGAAAACCTGGGAGAGAGTAGGTGATGGTATAAAATTGTTTAAAATGAAAAAATTTATCGTAGGTTCAGCTTTCGCTTTATTTTTTAGTTTCATTGCATTGAACACGATCAATGCCACCAATTGCAGGTGCGGCTCTTTTAATTGTCATTATGACGAAGATAATGAAGATTGCGCTACTTTCTATTTCCATGAAATATGCTCAGTTGTCTGCCCTGAACAATAGAATTCGGTGTACCGTATTTGAAAAGAAACGAGTAACATCATAAATTTAAAATGGTACCATTTTTCCTTTAGCAAGGCTTCAAAAAGTTCCTAACTCTTGGAATTCTTTGTAATGAAAAAAGTTGATGAAGTAATGCCCATGCGAGGCAAACAGTAGCTGAGTTGTTATTTTTTAATCTCGTTAATGAATTATAATGAATGAGAAAAACTCCTTTATTTCGTTTTTCGTTCTTTTAATTCTTGCCGTTCTTTTATTTGTTGGATGTTTACCCGGAGAGAAGCAAGACAAAAACATCAAGCTTGAGAAAACTGGAGAGTTTCATTTGCCCTTACCTAAAAATTTCCCACCTAAAAGTCTTGCGCAAAAGCACTTTTCTGATGGTCAACAAGAATATCTCTTTTGGCAAAGCAAGACAAAAGATGGGCTATTGTTGTACAACATCACCAAAGAAAGAGTAGAAAAAGAAATTCATTTCCTAGATGAAGGGCCGGGTTCCATCCCGAATGCTGCCTTGGGCTTTAGTGTTCTGAGTTTCGACTCCATATACATATGCGGTTATGTGCCGGGTAAACTCTTTCGGATCGATACTTCCGGCATCCTACAAGACTACCTTGTTTTTGCCGACACCTCCAGTGAAAATAGGAATATAAATGACTTATCCATCCTTAATGCTAAGGTGCAATCCGACCTATACAAGATGAATGATAAAATAGTCGTACCACTAAGATTTCCTTATTTTCCAGAATTTCCAGGTGAAACAATGATAAAGCAAATTCCCTTATTCAGTATATATTCTTCCGCTCGTTTTATAGCCGAAAATTCAACAATTTCGATTCCAGTTGCCATTTACCAAAATGGAGATCCATTACCCAGGGCAATGACGAATACTTGTGCCAATGGTCAAGTCTATTTTGCTTTTCAATGCGACCCAAATGTTTTTACCACCAAAGACTTTGCAAATTATCAAATTTATCCCCTACCCTCTGTTTACGCTGAAGCTTTTACACCCCTTAATACTGGTGAACACCCACATGTTAGAACTGCTAAATCCTTCTTTTACAGTCGTTTGTTATGGGACCAATACAATAGGATATTCTACCGTTTTGTAAAATTACCGGTATATGATTCCTTAACTGATTATGAAACTGAAAATTCCTATCCCTCCAGGTTTTCCATCATCGTTGCCGATGAAAACATGAATAAACTGGGGGAAGTACTTTTTCAAAACGAAAATTATTCCATGACCAATTGTTTCGTCAGTAGTCGGGGGCTATGTATGTTACGCACCCCTTTTCATGAAGGTTATTCGGAAGATCATCTGACTTTTGATGTTTATAAATTTGAATGAATGATTATAAAGTGGATCTTTTGTGTTTTTTATTCCTGTCTGCCCGTGTGAAGGTCACAGCCTAGTGCCTCGGGAACTAAATTCTTCACAGTTAATTTGGCTTATTTTGACGGTATGCTGCGTTGCTCGTCATTCATATAGTCCCGCTATACTCACTTCTCGCGCCTTGCCTACCTCCAAAACCTGCCTACCTGCGGTTAGCTACCGCATATACATAAGTCGAAAATAGGTCAAAATTTGGAAAAGTTTTTTGAGATCATTAAGATAGATGAGTAAAAAAAAGTATGTGTCATTTTGGAGATGAGCGTTTGGAACCTGCCTTCCAGGTTCTTGGGCAGGTAGAAGAAGTTGCTGAGTACCAAAGCCCATATGACTAATAAGAAGTGTGTCGTTTCGGGTTTTGGAATCATAGTTTAGATTAAATGTGCCGATTGACGTACCTGCTCATGTTGTTGTTGTGGGCCGACAGCATAATTGGTAGTATCTAATCCCAAATCGTTAACGCCCATGGTCAGATAAAGGTCCAGCCGGTTAATACCGTAATCCTGACTATTGATAAATATATCACCCTCATAATTCGGATATCTGAACTTCAATTGATAAACCTTTTGACCATCATATGAGGTGATGCCGGCTACCCAAACGGACGCACTTGGGAAATGAAAAATGCCCTCCAGCCAGTAGCCACTGATCGTGTAAGCTTTATTTTCAATGGCATTGTGCAATTGGATGCGGACTGGATCCTGTAGTAGGATTTCATATAAACGATTTCGCCCCTTACCAAAAAGGCGCTTCCAGACCCTTTGAGCAAGCGTATACTGGGCCATATCGGTGCTTTTCCTGAATTGGTTTAGCCTGATACGCATTCGGTCAGGGGATACCTGGATACCTCGATCCTGGATATCGACCATCCCTTCCAGGAGGCTTGTGAAACGATAGTCGTCGAGGTTTTGCGTTTTTTCCCGATAAAATCCATTCATTTGATAGAGTTTTGTCGGGTAATTGGCTTTGAGTCTTGCAAGGGCTTCCTTTAAAATTATCCTGGCGGAATCCGGACTAGGTCTGACAACAATTTCTGAAATCTGATAGATATCGGGTTTCAAATAAATATTGATGGGCGCTTCGAAAGTCCTGTCATCCAATACCACCGAAACGGTCTCGAAACCCATATGAGTAACTATGAGGGTATCCGGGTGGCCAGAATCAGGAAAATGGAGTTTAAAAGCCCCAATTTCATTTGTTATGACGCCGCTCCCGCCGAATCGCAAACCAACGTGTGCATAGGCGACCGGAGTGTTATCGGATAGATGGTAAACGAAGCCCTCAATGACTTGTGAGGGCTGGGCCCGGAGCCAAACCAGGGTCTGAAAAAGTCCTAAAATGATCGTAATAAAGAATCTTTTACGCATATCAGTAAATTAATCATTATAGAACGGCCCTCAGTGGGTGGATATTCCATCGGAAGATACCGTTGCCCGTCTGAGGTCGGTCGCGAAAAAGTTTTAACACCAGGCGTGATGGCCTGCGGCAACATTCATCTAGAAGTCCCAGGTGCATCCACCCTGTTGATGTCCGTAGTTAGCAGCGATAATTTCCGCGCTGGGTTTTGAATTTAGGGTGTACTTTCGGTCTTTCCATACTTTGGTCTTTAATGGACTTGTCTAGACGTAGGCTGTTCAGTTTGATTACTTTTGACACCCGTATTTTTAGTTCAGCCTGAAGGGCTGATACAACTCCACCTAGTGCCCGAGGCACTAGGTGAACAAGAACCCCCAATATTCCAAGCGCTGAAAGTGCGAAATATCTTGCAGCTAAAAGTACTGGTGTGTTGAAACCAAAAGATTGAACACTCTATTATTTTGGACTTTTGACGCTAGACACTAGACACTAGACACTAGACGCTAGATTTTAGACAACAAACCGCTGATATTCAAT
>CAZHNG010000163.1:0-14752 GCA_964533785.1 uncultured Saprospiraceae bacterium
TATCAGCGTTTTGTTGTCTAAAATCTAGCGTCTAGCGTCAAAAGTCCAATATTTATAGGACGACCTATTTAAGCCTCAAGCTAAGAAAAATCACTTCGCGTTTCTTCGCGTGCTTAGCGGGGAAGAAATTCTTTTACTCCAAGTTTATCCGGCAGGATAGCAAGAAGTGATATTTAGCATATTCGACTATGTTGTCGAAAAGCGGTAAACCGTTTTGGAGGTATAGGTGTCTCCCGGTTCCAGAATAGTAGAAGGGAAATTTTCCTTATTAGGCGAATCCGGAAAATGCTGGGTTTCCAGGCATAAACCCGTCCGGAAATTGTAGGGTTTTCCATCTTTTCCGGTTAAACTACCATCCAGAAAATTACCGCAGTAGAACTGAACGCCCGGCTCGGTAGTCAATACTTCTACAAACCGGCCACTTTGAGGCTCATACAGCGTAGCTGCTAATTCCAGCTCATTTTCCGATTGCCGGTCGAGCGCCCAATTGTGATCGTAACCACTACCATACTCGAGCTGCTGGTTGTCGGTTTCAATTCGGGCGCCGATCTTAGTTGGCGTACGGAAGTCGAAAGGCGTGTTCTCCACCGGCCTTAATTCTCCGGTTGGGATCAGCGTTTCATCAACCGGGGTAAAGGCATCCGCTTGGAGCATTAATTCATGATCCAAAATGTCGCCACTGCCCGCTCCATTCAAATTAAAATAGATATGTTGCGTCAAATTGACGGGTGTTTTCTTATCCGTCGTTGCCTGGTATTCTATACTCCATTCATTATCATTATTTAACAAGTAGCGAACGGTTACGTCCAGGTTGCCGGGATAGCCTTCTTCCGTATCCGGGCTTCGGCGGGTCAACTCCAAACCTACGTGTTCATCGGTCGATATTTCTTCGGCATTCCACAGCCGGCGGTGAAACCCTTCCGGACCTCCGTGTAATGCATTGGCGCCGTTATTGGTTGCCAGTGAAAATTCTTCACCATCAATATTGAATTTGCCTTTGGCGATCCGGTTACCGTAACGACCGATCAAGGAGCCGAAATAAGGATGATCTCTTTGGTAGGTAGCAAGGCTGTCAAAACCCAATGTTACATCCACAAGGTTCCCTTCTTTATCTGGCAAATGCAGTTCCTTCACAATCCCCCCGTAGTTGGTAACTTTCATCATAATACCATTCTTGTTTTCGAGGGTATATAGATAAGCCGTACCTTCCTTTGTGCTGCCAAATTCTTCTTTGGAAATGGAGAGGCCGTTGTCTTCGACTTCTTTGTCTTGAGGATTATCTTCCTGCCCGGGCGACTGACAGCCAAACAAAATAAATATGAATAAACAAGCGCCGTAGGTTAAATTACGCATTGAGTAAATATTCATAGGTTTAATTTAAAACAGGGGGTTCGTAATAATCGATATTTAATACTTTTAGTCTAGGCAGTTGTTTTTCAAGCCTAACCTGGTAATCATCCCAGGATCTTAAATTCACAGGGGTCCAACCAATTTCAGCGTAGCCGAGCAAACGGGGGAATACCAAATATTCAATTTCGTCCATCTCGGTAACCGTTTCTGTCCATAGCGGTGCTTCTATCCCCAAAATATTTTCTCTTTCGATGCCTTCAACGTAGTTGGCGGGATCCCAGATATAACCGGTATCTATAGGGATAAGTCCTGCCCAGCTTAAGCCCAGCTCCGTTGTCGAATCGTATTTCATGTCCATGTAGGCCTTTTTTGCAGGCGACATAATAATCTGTGCGCCCTTTTCTATGGCCATTTTGGCATTTTCCGCCTCGGCCCAGAACTGTGCAACAGCACCAGGGTTTAAATCCGCATGCGCTACTTCATCCCAGCCGATCATAGTTTTTCCAGTGGATTCGACAATCTCCTGCACCCGGTTGATGAAAGGAATGTA
Organism: uncultured Saprospiraceae bacterium; assembly: GCA_964533785.1. Taxonomy (GTDB): domain Bacteria; phylum Bacteroidota; class Bacteroidia; order Chitinophagales; family Saprospiraceae; genus JANQRV01. Next base: position 1,901 of record CAZHNG010000163.1, read on the forward strand.
GTCCTCCATTGGTGTGACGTTAGATTCATCTCCACCGATATGGATATAGGGGCCGGGTGTCATAACGGCTAACTCCTCGATAACATCTCTTACAAATTCATAGGTAACCTCTTTATCCGTACAAAGGGTACTGAATCCAACTTCAATACCGGTATACAGGTCGGGCGACTGGTTATTGCAGTTCAGTTCAGGGTAGGAAGCCAATGCCGCATTAGTATGCCCGGGCATATCAATTTCGGGGACTACTGTTACGTAATGTTCCTGAGCATATTGGACGATCAGCGCGTAATCGCGTTTGGAGAAAAAGCCACCTTCGCCGCCACCAACTTCCGTACTACCTCCTTTGAGGGTCAAGTTGGGCCATTTTTCGATTTCAATGCGCCAGCCCTGGTCATCAGACAAGTGCAGATGAAGCACATTCATTTTGTATTTCACCAAAAAGTCGATAAACCTTCTCACATCAGCTACGGAGAAGAAGTGGCGTGCTACGTCGAGCATAGCTCCCCGGTATTCGTATTCCGGGTAATCCCTGATGTTACCCGTTGCAATTTCCCAGGGACCTTGTTGTGGATTGTTGCTTTCTATCTCAGGAGGCAATAATTGGCGAAGGGTTTGCACGCCGTAAAACAACCCGGCTGGTTCATTGGCGCTAATGGTAATGAGGTCTTCGTTGATTTCCAGCTCATAGCCTTCCGGGCCCAGCTCCTCATCTTCGATCAAGGTGAATCGAATTTGGCTGGCCGCCGCACTTTCACTTCCTATTTCTGCCGGCAATTCCATTCCGATAGGTGTACGCAATAGATCAATTAAATATTGACTGATATTGATTAAATCCTCGTTTTCTTCCTCGATCAAAATGACGGTTTCATTACTGATTTTGAAAGAACTACCGGTAGCCGTCAACGATACTGGTCTGGGAATGATACTTTCCTGCGCCAGGTCTTTTGGCGTCGCGGGTTCATCGAATTCACAGGAAAAGCAATACATTCCAATACCTATCAACAATAAGAGTCTTAATTTCTTCATGTTTTAAAGAATTTCATTCTCCTAAATGTAGGAATTATCTGTTAATGATTTAAAAATGATAAAGGAGAAATGAGAACAAGCCGCCTTTTAAATTCTAAGTTTCGAATTCTCATTTTTCAATTCCCACTTAACACAAATATTTTGTATTTTCGCAGCTCTTTTTTTTAAACTAGACTTTTTTAAAATGGGTTTTTATGAGCCAATGGATAGCCATTTTTCGTCTGATCGCGAAACGCCCGGAATCTAATAGCCATTAGCTATTAAGGTGAGGACGTGACAAAGAGCAGGCGAAAAAGGGCATCAAGTGGCCGTACAAAATTCGTTTTAATAAAGTCTACTAAAAGATCTGTTTTTTATATGATCACTGTTAATGATTTAGGACTGCAGTTTGGGAAGCGAGTATTGTTTGATGAAGTCAATGTGAAATTCACCAAGGGAAACTGTTACGGCGTCATTGGAGCCAATGGGGCTGGGAAGTCGACCTTTTTGAAAATATTATCCGGTGAGGTAGATCCAACCCGTGGTTCAGTGTCTATTGAGCCCGGAAACCGCATGGCCGTATTAAAACAAAATCACTTTGAATTTGAAGAGGAGGAGGTTTTGAATACGGTTATTATGGGGCATAAGGAGATGTACGATATTATGGTGGAAAAGAACGCCATCTATATGGACCCGGATGCGACTGAAGAAGATGGACTGCGGGCAGCTGACCTGGAAAATAAATTTGGGGAAATGGGCGGCTGGAATGCCGAGAGTGATGCTGCAGAGCTCTTGAGTAATATGGGCATAAAGGAAGACATGCACTACAAGCAGATGAAGGAATTGAACGGACCGGAAAAAGTGAAAGTACTTTTGGCGCAAGCTCTTTTCGGTAATCCCGATCTCCTGTTGCTCGACGAGCCTACCAACGACCTGGACGCGCATACCGTAACCTGGTTAGCCGACTTTTTGGCCGACTTCAAGAATACCGTAATCGTCGTTTCGCACGACCGTTATTTTCTGGATATGGTTTGTACACACATTGCGGACATTGATTTCAAGCAAATCAAGATCTATACGGGTAACTACTCTTTCTGGTACGAATCCAGTCAGTTGATGGCCCAGCAAATTGCCAATAAGAACAAGAAAATGGAGCAAAAGCGCAAAGAGATGATGGAGTTTATCCAGCGTTTTAGCGCCAATGCGTCTAAATCCCGCCAGGCGACTAGCCGGAAGAAGGCGTTGGAAAAACTGAAGTTGGAAGAGATCAAACCTTCCAGCAGAAAGTACCCCTTCGTCAATTTTCAGATGGAAAGATCGCCGGGAGACCAGATCTTGCGGGTAGAAAAATTAAGCAAACGCAGCGATAGTGGGGAGTGGTTGTTTAAGGATGTTTCTTTCACGATGAATCAAAAGGAAAAGATCGCCTTAATCGGTAAAGATAGCGCAGCACTTAACGCTTTCTTTGAAGTATTAGCCGGCAAAACGGAACCTGATAACGGCACTATTGAGTTTGGACAGACGATCACCGTCGAATACCTGCCCAACGAAAATATAGAGTTCTTCTCCAATGAAAATGATCTTGACCTGATCAACTGGTTACGTCAGTATTCCAAGGAAAAAGATGAGCAGTTCATCCGGGGCTTCTTAGGACGAATGCTATTCTCCGGTGAAGAAGTGTATAAAAAATCCAGTGTCCTTTCCGGAGGAGAGAAAGTACGTTGTATGCTTTCCAAATTAATGCTCAACCATCCTAACTTCTTATTGCTCGATGAACCGACCAACCACCTCGACCTGGAATCGATCACCGCGCTAAACAACGCGATGCGCGATTTTGAGGGCAATATGATCTTTACCTCACACGACCACCAAATGGTAGCAACATCTGCTAACCGGATCATTGAGATAACACCAAACGGGAACATCGATAGTTTGATGGACTATGATGATTATTTGCGTTCGGAGTCGATTAAGGAACAGCGGGAGAAGTTATACGGAGCGGTGGTGGTTTAACGGGGTGGACGAGTTAACGGGGTAGACGAGTTTGCGAGTCCTTCTTAATGGTCTACAATATCATGATATGGTTAAATTCCAGAAAAGAAAACCTAAAGTTTGTTGAGGTTGTCGATCAAATTGCGAAAAGCAAAGGAGCGTCTAAAGCACAAATAGCTCTTGCATGGATACTGGTCAAAATGATGAAATTACTACTATTCCAGGTACGAGAAAAGTTCATCGCCTTGAAGAGAACTTAGGTGCCTTGAATGTGGAATTAACCCAAACCGATTTGGCTGTTATTGAAGAAAATATGCCTTCAGAAACCGTTGGGAAGAGGTATTAGTACATTTTTAAGGGAATGAACTCAAATTCAATTATTTCGGTTAAATTAAGGGAATAAAAAGTATCCAAATTGAAGGGTATCCATATTGGTATAGACGATTTTCTACCATCGCAACGGATTCAATTAATGGAAAGAAAGCTTATGCTGTTGTTAATTGAGGTTTGCAGGAATTAATCATTAAGAAGACTTCGGAACATGCATTTTTTTTAAAACGGAATTGTAATTAAAAAATAAAAGAAGACATGAGCAAAAGTCAAATACTAATAAGTCTAAAAAAATGTAAATCTGATATTGAAATAAGGTTTGGCATTAAGAAAATTGGCTTGTTTGGAAGTTACTCTGTGAATAAGGCAAATCAAAGAAGTGATATAGATATTGTTTATGAATTAAAGGAAGGTAGAACCCTAGGGTTTAAAGAGATCTATGAATTAGAAAAATATTTTCAAGAAATTTTACATACGGGAAAAATTGATTTAGTCAATAGGAAGTACATGAATCCCTTAATCGAGGATGAAATGACAAAAACAGTGATTTATGTATGAAAAAAAGAATTTAACTTACATTTTGACAAGTTTGGAGGCAATTGAAAAAGTCGACATTTACACTAGGGATTTTGTTGACGCAATAGCATTTTTTGAAGCAAACGATCAGATGAATTTCAATGCCTGTCAAACGCTCTTATTAGTGATTGGGGAAGAGTCAAAGAAATTGTCTAATGGTTTGAAAGAAGAACATTCAAATATCCCTTGGAATCTTATTGCCGGATTAAGGAATAGAATTGCTCACGACTACAGAAGCATAGATCCGAATATTACGTTTGACATTGTGAAAAATTATCTTCCAGATCTTAAAGTGGAGCTAAAATCTATGCTTGATAAGGTTGAATTTGAGGAAGAACTATTAAATAAAGTGATTGAAACGCCACATTATAAACATCTAAAATACCTTAAAAAATGATTCAAATAATCTGCCGCAAATGGTGTTGTAGATGATCAATATAATCCTGAATAAGATAGAATAGGGTAGTGGGCTGATCCGCTGGTACTTTCTTCCAGGCAATTTCGTTCAGATTGTGTTTCACGCAAAGCCGGTTCAATTTTCCCTCTGGAATTTGGTCGATAGCATGCGCTAATAATATTTTGAATTCACTCCATGGTTCAAAAACTTCAAGCGATGAAGTCGTGAAAAGAACCCCATCTTTCCCCCACAATTTGTACATTCGTCTCAAACAAATCATTCCATGCAAGAAACCGATATCTGTATAGTAGGAGCCGGCCCCGCGGGAGCAGCAACGGCACTGAAATTGAGTTATATGGGGGTACCCTGTACCTTGATCGACAAGGCTGTCTTTCCCCGGGATAAAATTTGCGGAGATGCTATCAGCGGCAAGGTGATCACGCTAATGAAGCGACTTGATCCGGAGATGCTGGCAAGGTTGGACCTCAGTCCCATCCAGGTGGATATTTGGGGGATCAAGTTTTTTGCGCCTAATCACAAAGAATTGAGTATCAATTACCGTCCCATTGCCGGTAATAAGGACCAAGCCCCCGGTTACGTGGCCCGGCGGGTAGATTTCGATCATTTCCTCATTGAAGAAGTCAAGCGGAGAAAGGATATCTCCTTGTACGAAGGAATTGATATCCAAGCGTACGAAAAACTGGAAGATGGATTCCTGGTTAGCGATAAAAGCGGTCAGTTTCAAGTGAAGACCAAACTCTTGATCATGGCCAACGGTGCACAATCCGTTTTCAGCAGAAAATATGCGGGACTGGAGAAGGACCAAAAACATTATGTAGGCGCATTGCGGGCTTATTACCAGGGAGTGGAATTCCCGGAAAAGGAAAACCACATTGAACTGCATTTCATCAAGTCCATCATTCCCGGCTATTTCTGGGTATTTCCTTTACCAAACGGCCGGGCTAATGTGGGCATTGGTATGCGGAGTGATTTTTTGAAGAAGCGGAAGGTGAATTTAAACCGTGCGCTGGAAGATATCATTCAAAACCACCCGTTGGTAAAGGAACGGTTTAAAAACGCCAAACTAGAGGATAAGGTGGTTGGTTATGGCCTGCCACTTGGTTCCAAAGAGCGGCAACTTTCCGGCGATCATTTTATGCTGGTAGGGGATGCCGCGCACCTGATCGATCCGCTAACCGGCGAAGGTATTGGCAATGCCTTCTACAGTGGTTTCATTGCGGCCGAACAGGCCGTCGAATGCTTGAAAGTCAATGACTTTTCTCAGGAATTTTTGACCGCCTACGATAAACGCATCCGCAGAGTGTTAGGCTCCGAAATGAAACTGAGCTACCGTATTCAACGGGCATTTTCCAAGCAATGGGTTTGCAATTTTATGGCTTCCATCATTGCCGGAAACCAAAAGTTTTATAACATTATTTCCAAAATGCAAGCAGATACAGATCTACGGGAAAGCCTGGTGAAACCTGGTTTTTGGCTGCACCTGCTGCTAGGGAAAAAGGTCTAGTGGTATTCGCGCTTGCCCAGACGTAGCCTACGCGGCTGTTAACGCGCGCTAATTTTTATCCACATTTGGTCCGTCATCTGGCAGTTCAATGATCATTGTCAATAAGTCTATAACATCCAACAAAAATGAGAAAACAGCTATTACTTCTACCCATTTTATTCTATTGTTTCAATTTATCCGGACAATTACAATCCCCGGATGAATTCCTTCCCTATCAGTTGGGCGAACAATTCACAGCGCACCATCTTTTGGTAAAGTATTTTGAGCACGTAGCAGCCAATAGCCCTTTGGTGAAATTAACAACATACGGGAATACAAATGAAAACCGTCCTTTAATACTTGCTTATATATCTACTCCGGAGAATCTTGCCCAATTGGAATCGATCCGGGAAAATAACCTGCGTCGTGCCGGATTTTTAGATGGAGAAATCGATCCGAACCTCGACCGAGCTATCGTGTGGATAAGTTGCAGTGTACACGGTAACGAAGCGTCCGGTTCCGAAAGTTCTATGGCGATCCTTCATAAGTTGACTGATCCTGAAAATCGTCCTACTAAAGATTGGTTGGAAAATACGATCGTGATACTTGACCCTTCTGTTAATCCGGATGGCTATACCCGCTACACCAGTTGGTACCGCAAGGTTTCCGGAGATCAGATCGATGTATACCCCAGTGCCAGGGAACATCGGGAACCCTGGCCGGGCGGTAGGACCAACCATTATTATTACGACCTGAATCGCGACTGGGCCTGGCAGACACAGGTCGAATCTCAACAGCGAATGTTCGTTTATAATCAATGGCTCCCTCATATCCATGCTGATTTGCACGAACAGGGCGTTAACAGTCCTTATTATTTTGCCCCTGCTGCCCAACCGTACCATAAATATTTAACCCAATGGCAAAGGGATTTTCAAACTACCATTGGAAAAAACCACGCAAAATATTTTGATCCTAAGGGTTGGTTATATTTCACCAAGGAGGTTTTTGATCTTTTATACCCCAGCTACGGGGATACTTATCCCATGTTCAACGGGTCCATCGGAATGACTTACGAACAGGCCGGAGGAGGTAGAGCGGGCAGGGCCATTTTGATGCGCAATGGAGATACGCTAACCCTGGCCGACCGTATTGATCATCATGTAACTACCAGTTTATCCACCATCGAAATAGCGTCCGGTAATATGCGATCGCTGGTAGAGAATTTCCAGGAATTTTTCAGTAAAAGCAAAAATGATCCCCCGGGAAAATATAAGTCCTTCATTGTCAAAACAGAAGAAAATGCACTGGAAAAGATGGAGCCATTCTGCCGGCTCCTGGATAAAAACGGCATTCGTTACGGTACCATTGAAGAAAGCATTGCGCTACCCTCAACGTACAATTACGTGACGGGAAAAATGGAGGCCACTTCGGTTAACAATAGAGACCTGGTCATCAGCACCGATCAACCTAAAGGTTTATTCACGCAAGTCTTATTGGAACCAGAACCTGAATTGGTCGATTCATTGACTTATGATATTACCGCCTGGTCCCTGATATATGCCTATGGGTTGACAGGATACGCAACCACGGAGCGACTTTCAGTAAAAAATACCTTTGATTTCAAATATCCTTCCAATAACGATAGCAGCCGGCAACGTGAAGAAGCTTATGCCTACTTTATATCCTGGGAATCTTTAAAAGATGCCGGTTTTTTGGCGCAGCTTCTAAAAAATAAAATAACGGTCAGATTTGCTACGGCTGCTTTCGTTTCAGATGAAGGCAACAATTTTGCTCCGGGTACTTTAGTCATTACCAAAGGGGATAACCAAAAAAATCCTGCCTGGGTAAGCACCCTACAGCGTTTGCAAAAGCAATTTGGCCAAACGATGTTTTCCACAACTACGGGCTTTATGCAAGAAGGCCCGGATTTGGGGTCGTCTGCATATAAATTGATTGAAACACCCAAAGTAGGGCTGGTTGTCGGAAAAGATTCCCGTTCCAATTCCGTAGGACAGATCTGGCATTATTTTGACCAGGAAATTGAATATCCCTTAATGCTCATAGAGACCGAGGCACTTGATGATATCCCCTTTGACGATATCAATACTTTAATACTTACTGATGGTCGTTATGATCCCGAAGAGGGTAGGGAAGAACTGATCGATTGGATTAGAGAAGGCGGGCATTTGATCCTGATCGGATACGCGAATGCTGATTTTGAAGGGGTGTCAGGATTTAGCTTGAAAGAATACGCTGAAGAATCTGACGAAAATGCCGCAGAACGAAAAGAAGAGAACCAGGTGTTAAACAGAAGATTAGACCATTATGCCGGTGATGACCGGCGGCGTATCAGCAACAGTATTCCGGGCGCTATTATTAAAAACAGGATGGACAACACCCACCCATTGGCATTCGGATTACCTAACTATTATTTTTCATTGAAGACCACGAATCAACATTACCAATACCTTAAGGATACCTGGAATGTGGGGACCTTACCTGAAGAGTTAATGATCAAGGGATTTGTAGGAAGTAAGATCAGGGAAGCATTAAAAGAGACCGTCACTTTTGCCGTAGAAGAAAAAAGATATGGGCATATCACTTATATGGTTGATAACCCTTTATACCGTTCATTTTGGTATAATGGTAAGATCCTCTTTAGCAATGCGGTATTTTTGGTGGGGAATTAGTCAAGATGCCAGTTCCTGACGATAAATGTCAGGATGGATTGAGCAGGTGTCAGATGGTAACTTAATACTGCTTGGTCAATTTAGTAAATCGGAACGTCGAACAATCCATGCTATCTATAATCTGGTATTTTGAGGTGTTTATTTGTTGATTCATTTCAGGCGATTTTTGCATAAACAAATAAACAACAATGATTTAATTGCAAGTTTGTACTCAAAATATCGTTTTTTAAGATGACAAAGTAGAATTAAGTAGAAGGTCAATTTCCTTTATTATCAAACAGTTTGGCATAATTATCGTAAAACGACCTAAATTACGGTCTGTATAGCCGTATGACAACTTAAAACAACACCATGCACAAAATCACGGAAGAACCATCTAATTACCGGCATTTAGAGCAAATGACCACGCTTGAACTGCTGCAGAACATGAACGCGGAAGATAAAACCGTACCTGTGGCTGTAGAAGGAGTGATCGAACAGATAAGCCCTTTGATAGACGTCATAGCCAGCAAAATGGCGGATGGCGGCCGGTTGTTTTATATTGGTGCGGGTACCAGTGGCCGCTTGGGTATATTAGATGCCTCTGAATGTCCACCCACTTACGGTGTCCCCAATGATTGGGTAATCGGGGTAATTGCGGGAGGGGAGACGGCCATTCGCAATTCTGTAGAACACGCGGAAGACGATATCCAGCAAGCCTGGAAAGACCTTTCAGTACACCTGATTAATTCCCAGGATGTGGTTATTGGGATCGCTGCTTCGGGCACTACCCCCTACGTGGTACATGGCCTGAAAGATTGCAGGAAAAACGGTGTAGTAACGGGCTGTATTACTTGTAACTTGGACACTCCGTTGGCTGAGCAGGCTGACTATCCCATTGAAGTAATCGTTGGTCCGGAGTTCGTAACGGGCAGTACCCGCATGAAATCAGGTACAGCGCAAAAACTGATATTGAACATGATCAGCACCAGTGTCATGATCAAACTGGGCAGAGTAGTGGACAATAAAATGGTAGACATGCAATTGAGTAACCAAAAACTAGTGGACCGTGGAAAGAAGATGCTCATGCACGTCCTACGGATTACCTACGAAGAAGCGGCGGAATTGATCTCGAAACACGGGAACGTCCGCAGAGCTATTGAAGCCCACAGAAAAAACATCACTTGATCTCCAATGAATTTAATTATTGATAACGGGGGAACCAAAGCCATTTGGGTTTTTGTTGATGAAAAACGCATCGTCAAACAATTTACGACAGCCGGAATTTATCCTCCCCTGGCTGATGATGATTCTCTTTTGAACTATTTCCAGTCTGGTAATGAACAACATGAATATCCATTATCCGATATTTACTTTTACAGCACGGGTTGTCGACCGGAGCCACAAAAAGACAGGCTCAAAAAGTTGATAAGGTCCTCTTTTCTGATCAACGGTAATGTTTCCGTTGCAACTGATGTGCTGGCTGCAGCGAGAGCTCTCTGCGGACACCAAGCCGGCATAGCTTGCATCATGGGCACCGGATCCAATTCCTGTTTGTACGATGGAGAACGGGTAACCCAAAACCGTGGCGGGTACGGATTTATTTTAGGGGACGAAGGAAGCGGAGCCGTACTCGGCAAACAACTTGTTCAGCATTATTTGTATCAAACTTTACCAACCCGGCTGCTGGAAGAATTAATTCGCGAGTATTCCTTGTCCGTTGAAGAGATCCTGCTCAATGTATACCAAAACAAAGCCCCCAATAAATACTTGGCTTCTTTTGCCCCTTTCATTTTTAAACACAAAGAAGATGCCTTCATTGCCCAAATCCTGGATGAACAATTTAAGACCTTTTTTCAGCGCTGTGTGATGGTATACGATAATTACCAACAACTCCCTATTCATTTTTTGGGCTCTATTGCGTTTCACTTCAAAGAGGAGATCAAAAGAGCGGCAGATGACCTGTCATTAAGGTTACAATCCGTCATTCAGGATCCCGTACCCGGATTGGTTGAATTTCACGGTGAAAAGGTGTAACTCATATAGAGTAAGTTCGTTCAATTCTCATCGCAACGTCAGGGTTGTTCACGCGTAATCGAATCTTTCTCCATTTCCTTATGTTTGATTATAAGCCGCAATGATTGATCATAGAAAAGGTAATTCCAAAGCCAGTTGATGAAGATAAAGACTTTATTTTTCACCCCGAGAATCTGGAATAGATGAACAGCCAGCCAAACATACCAGGCAAAAGCACCCTGAAATTTTACCGCAGGTAAGTCTACCACGGCTTTATTACGGCCTATAGTCGCCATTGACCCCAGGTCCTGGTAAGAAAAAGGTTGCATAGATTGGCCTTTGGCCTTCCTTTTTAGGTTCTTGGCCAGTACTTTAGCGTGTTGCATCGCGGTTTGAGCAACCTGTGGATGCCCTTCGGGCCAGTCTTCTTCCTCCATATAAGCAATATCACCGATCGCAAAAATATTGTCGTAACCCTCTACCTGATTAAAGCGATTTACCTTGAAACGGTTTCCCTTTGCGAACACTTCCTCCGGGAATCCGTCAAGTGTATTACCGATTACACCGGCGGCCCAAATAACTTTATTCGCCCGAATAGTATCCCCTCCATTCAACTGAACGTATTCGCCATCGAAGTTCGTAACGAAGTTATTGAGAATGACCTTAACCCCAAGTTTTTCCAGAAATTGCAATGCTTTTGCGGATGCCTTTTTTGACATCGTAGGCAATAAACGATCAAGGCCCTGAACTAAATAGATATCGATCTCATTGGCATCCAATTCCTGGTAGTCTTTCGGGATAACATATTTTTTCATTTCAGCCAGCGCTCCTGCCACCTCAACTCCTGTTGGCCCGCCTCCGACGATAACGATGTCAATATATCCTTGCCTCGCCTCATAATCCGTGATCGTCAGGGAAGTTTCATAATCCGTTAAAATCCGGTTGCGCAAATAAAGCGCCTCTGATACGGACTTCATGGGAATGGTGTTTTCGGCGATCTCTTTATTCCCGTAAAAATTAGTGTCTGCCCCAATCGCTATGAGCAGGTAATCGTAATTGACGATCCCGAAAGTGGTTTCTATTTTCCGGGCATTAGTGTCCACGCTCAATGCTTCGCAAACTCTTATGTAGATGTTACCATTTCTTTGGAACAGCTTTCGCAAAGGAAAAGCAATAGAGCTTGGTTCAAGTCCGGCCATAGCCACCTGGTAAAAAAGCGGTTGAAACTGATGAAAATTATTTTTATCTAATAAAACAACTTGATAGTCAGACCTTGATAACTTCCGGGCCAATTTCAATCCTGCAAATCCACCGCCGATGATTACCACTCTTTCCTGTCCTGTTTCCGGGAGGTTGATCTTCATAGTTTCTAATTTATAATTCTAATCTGGTGCAGCCCATCCGTATATTTGGTCTTTAAACAATCAATTACTATTTGGTAATGATTTGCCTTGGTTTCCAGATCCGCATTTTCAACATCAATGATCAAAATCGGGTGAGTACGGTTGTTCCTAAAGTATTCGAAATAACTATCCTGAAGTTGAATAAGATATTGAGGATCAATGTCCTGTTCGATCGAACGACCTCTTTTTCGAATATTTTGCAGCAATTGTTCAACGGGCCGGTGTAAATAAACCAGTAAATCCGGACTTGGGGTGTTGTGATTGAGCGTATCGAAAAGTTGCTGGAATAAGCGGAACTCGTCTTCCACTAAATTATTGCGGGCAAAAAGAAGCGTTTTAACAAATGAGTAATCCGCAAAAACAGTAGATTGCCCGAACAACTGTGGTTGAGTCAATTCCTCTTGCAGTTGTTTGTGCCTTTCTGTCATAAAAAATAATTCTACTGGAAAAGCATACCGTTCCGGATGCTCGTAAAACTTTGGCAAGAACGGATTATCCGTAAATTGTTCTAAAATCAGCCGTGTTCCGAAATCCTCCGCAATTCTTTTGCACAAAGTTGTTTTACCGGCACCAATGTTACCTTCAATGGCAATGAATCTATGTGGAAAAGTAATCTCTTGCATATTTATTTAGCGCTAATCTTAAAAATTAAGGAGCCATGATTGGGTTCATGGTAGGCGTCACACTATTTTTTATCGATGTTTACGCTTTACAAAGTATTTACTCATTACACCGAAAAAATATTCAATTACCGTAAAAGAGTTGATCAGCTATTTAACCATCTGGTAGCAGCTAAGTTCATTCCAAAAATATTGGAATATGATTATTTAAAAACTTGAATTTCGGGAAAATTTATCAAGGAATGAAAAATAGACTTTTTCGGCGGGTCATGAACGAGCGAAAGTGAGCCAAATTTTATGCTGAACGAGGCAAAAAACGTAGGCGATGCCTAAGCATCGG
>CAZHNG010000164.1:0-14697 GCA_964533785.1 uncultured Saprospiraceae bacterium
AAATTAAAGATTTCAAGCGTTCTTTAACTCGTTACTTAAATTAACTCTTAACCTGCCCAGACGGGCCCTACGTGGACGGCTATGGCCGTTACCGCCAAGTGGGCAGGTGGCATCTGTCGTCTTACTTACTCCATAGTAAATAAAAACTCCGCTTCCGAAGACATTTCCTCATTAAAGTTATATCCATCTACTTCCAATCCCTTTATGGCTTCTAAATCCTCGATACGATGTTGAATAATCATTCGGGCCATAGCCCCTCTCGCCTTTTTTGCGTTGAAAGAAATCACTTTATAGGTGCCATTCCGGTTTTCTTTAAACGTGACGGTCACTAAACGACCTGCTAACAATTCTGGTTTGACCGCCTTAAAGTACTCCTTTGAAGCCAGGTTAAGAATACTCTCCCCTCCTTGAGTTTTCAGGTCCTCATTAATCAACTCGGTGATCTCTTTATCCCAAAACTCGTATAAGTTCTTTTTACGCCCTTTTTTCAAAGACGTTCCCATTTCCAGGCGGTAAGGCTGGATCAGATCAAGCGGTTTTAACAGGCCGTATAATCCGGAAAGAATGCGCAAATGCTCCTGTGCGAAGGCTAATTCTTCTTCAGAAAAAGTATCCGCTTGTAATCCCTGATACACATCTCCTTTAAAAGCAAGGGCTGCTTGTTTCGCATTATCCAGTGAAAAAGGCGTCTCAAATTGCTGAAAGCGCTCTACATTGAGTGTTGCGATGTTATCGCTCACATTCATCAGCTTTTTCAGGCTGCGTGCTGATTTTTTGCGCAGCTCCTTTACGAGAGATTCGCTTTTTCCAAGGAAACGTGGTTGAGAAAATTCTCTTTCGTTCGTCGGTTCAAAATCCAATGTCTTTGCCGGTGATAGTAAAACAATCATTTGCTGTTTATCGATTTTCACAATTAAACATAGCAGATGGAATTTAGTTGGGCATTTATATTACAATGAAAATTGAGTAGTAAGAAAATTAAATCTGAGTAAAAACAAATTAAAGGTAAGAGATGCTTTTGACGTGCTTCCTGCCTTTTAAAAAAGCGATTCAGAGCAACTCCACCTCAATCCACACCGGCTGATGATCCGAAAACTGAAAGCCTTTATCAATAGCTTTTACAGATCTAACCTTAACGTTTGGTGAAAGCAGGAAAAAATCAATGATAGTAATGAAAGTTTCTCCTTTTTTGTAGGGCTTCGCCACCTTACGGTTAGTGGGCGTCCGCGCATCATAGACCCATCGCCAATCTTCCGGTAAAAACTCCGGTGCAATATTGATCTGACTGTACCCTCCGCCTTTGCCGGGCATCAACCGGTCGTATTGGAAATAAGGCGGGCATTGATTCCAATCTCCACCCGCAATGACGTGATTTCCGGTTTCATATTCTTTCAAAAATAGTTCTTTCAAAAAAGCCATTTGCTGTGCCTTTAATTTCCCACCCTTGTCATAAGCAGAATTGTGAATATTGAACACTGCCAACTCCTTTCCATTCCGGTAAGGAAAACGGTGCACTGCCGCGCAACGATCCAATTGAAATATCCGGGTCGGCCAGGCGTATTCGCCCGGTAATTGGTAACGCGTAGCAGAGGCCGGTAGATAGCGGCTGTAAGTCGCCAGTCCACTTTCTACCTTTCCGTATGCGCGCCAGGGCTCCAGCAAAGGTAGCGGCACCCTCGGCGACCGGTAATTGACGGCAAAGGTGGCCGCATAACTTCCAAGCTCCTGATGGATCTCTTCGTACTGGTTAATCTTATAACTGCGTTTTGAGGATCGATCCACTTCCTGCAACAAATAAAAATCTACCGGCAGAGATTGTATCGTTCCCAGGATACCCTCGACGTTTTTCTCGACGATGTTTTCAGCCGGACGTACCATCCCATCTCCCGCCAGCAACATGCTACCGTCATCATAAAAAAAGCTGCTTTCTTCTCCTAGTCCGGCGTATCCGATATTCCAAATCACCAAGTTGAGTACGCTGTCGGTGATCTTCGCCTGGGCGCTATCTCCAATAACGGTCAGGCTATTTTCGACTTCAGGTTTGAACTCGGTCACGGTACCGTGCACCAGAACAATCGCAATGTACACCACAAAGAGTATCAGCAAGCCGAGCAAAATCCTGAATATGATTTTCATGGTATTTTTGCGGTAAAAGTAAATAAATCTCCATGAACTCCATGCCCTCTATGTTTCCAATCCAACCTCCTTTTCGCAAGAAAAGAAAATTGATCATGAACAAAAAAAGGGTGTGACCGGTCTGATCACACCCTATTAAACTAACCAAATCTGACGCTATCAACGGTTAGCTACAAGCCTATCTTTATTCTTTTATTATGTTCTCATCAATTGACAATACAAATATGGAGGAGATTTTGGAATTATGATGTGATGTCTGTCATGTTGGGGGATGAAAATTATCAGTGGCGGCTATGAGTTTTGTTAGTTGTCTTTGTTTCTAATTTTTTAGCTTGGAGAGTAATGGGTGAAGCCCAGCCCAGATCTAATACAACACAGCTCTAGGAAAAAAACCACAGGGATTGAAAAGAAATTAAATATACGTAGAAAAAGACTAGAAGATGAATTCCTAAGCTGATGATACTTCCGGTGAAGAGTTCTCGGTTTTTCAGAAAATGACCATATATCATACATCCAACAAGGATAATTAGCATTGGAATATAAGCTACAGTTACGCCGAGTGTTAAGCCAAAGGCTAAATACAACAATATCCATAAGCCCAATTTTCCCAATTCAACCGTGTAGCCGAGGGATATGTGTATAAATAAGGGGCAAAACATAGAGATAACTAGATATAATATAAAGTAATACGCTACAACTTGGCCTCTATATTTTATTTTTTTCATATGGGTCGAATTCATTTAACCTAAGACTGCAGAAAGATTTCCAAAAAGTCAAGCATATTTCATTTTATTAAGAAGATGGGATCTGTCGCATCTATTAACTGCAGCGCTGTTTGAATACGCTTTCGGTATAAGGCTTTGATGTATCAAAATCGGTCCTTTTGTCTCCCTGTATTGAAGATTCTACATATCGCAGCCTAAGTAGCCTGGTAGTTCCAGGTTTTACGACTCTCGAAAAAGGATTACTCCCGGAAAGAGAAAGGTTTTTGAGTCGATTAAAAGTAATATTAATTGTATAATAAGCGTAAGTCCTGTTCTCACAATAAAACACATAACTTCTGTCACTTTGCCGCTCCCACCTTAGCGATAATTCGTTTTGACTAATTAGAGAGAGATAACCACAACAACTAAGCAAATAAAGAAATACGATCTTTTTCATTTGAATCATTTGTGAAAGTTTTATTCAGGTCTGTTTCCTTCCGCTGTCTTATCAGTGCCCTGTTCTTGTTCTCTTTTGTATTTTGCCATAATTTCTTTCCCATACTCCATGATCTCCCGATAAGTTTTTCCTTCGAATTTTTCAAGCCTAGAAACATTTGCTACCAAGGCGATGTGCATCCCAAAAATTAAGAACTGTTCGTGATCCATAGACTGCTCAATTGCGTTCATATCTTCCTCGAAGGTTTCTATAATCAAGGTCCGGTCCAAGGGATCAGGATCACCACCAGGACCAGTACAGCTCATAATAACGCAAATAAAGAATACTTGAAGAATTAGATAATATTTCATGATCAATAATTTTGCATGAGTTTAGAGACCTTTAACACAACGGCAGGATAGCGCCTCGGATTTGTTTTGATCCGCCTTGATCACTTTTCCGTGGAAGTTGAAGAATTGGTATTCATAGGCAATACCCTCAAAATCATTAGCACTCCAATAATGGCCAATTTTACCGAGCAATTTAAATGTAGATTGATAACGACCTCCCAGTTTAGCTTCAAATCCACTTATTCCCCCTTCGATTAATGCTTTAAAGGCTTCTGCACCAGTATCATTGGAAGGTTGGAATCCATACTCCCCCTGTACTCCCCCATAAACATCCAGCAGATTATCCCAGTCGTTGTTAGAGGGTAACCGCCAACCTGCTCCAAGCTGCTCACAACCTTTTTTGGCAGCGTCCCAGGGATACAACCGGCCGTATTCGGCACAATTTTCTGGTTTATTGTCGTAACAAAAAGAACCTTCAATTGCCGTATTTAAATTTTTGGTCAGCCATAATTTACCCCCTACAACGGCTTTCATTTTTTGATAAGGGTATTCATTCCCATCCTTATCCGTAATGGTTCCTTGTATATTGCCGGCCGTTGCATCCTTCATTTTGTCATCGGCTGATGATTGTTGCGTATTGATACATCGGCAGGAAAAAAATCCGGATTTTTTGTTCACCATACGACTGACCGACTGAATGACATTAAAAGCATAAGTCCAGGCATTATCTTCCCCACTTTGCGTGTTCGTCCAGTAAAAACCATAGGTATTGAGATTCAAGAATCCAGCGTAATCATTTCCATTGCCGCTTAAGAGGGCGTCAAAGCCACTATCTCCCCCTTTAATCAATGCCTGGTAGGCTTTATTGCCGCCTCCTAACAAACCATGAATTCTCTCCCCTCCGTACAGTTGCGCCAAGGTCTGCCATTCCAGGTCGGTCGGCAATCTCCAATCTTCGCCGAGCGTACTACAGGCTTTTTTGGCGGCTTCCCAGGTATAAAGGCGACCGTATTCTTTACAATTTGCGGCATTATCATCGTAGCAATAAGAATCCTCAATTTCCGTATTTATATTTTGGGTTAGCCATAAATGGCCATCTTTAAATTGTTTGTAGGTATAAGTATTGCCTGCTTTGTCCTGCACATAATTTTCGTTATTGTTCTGAGCAATTGAATCCTCACTGCAGTGGGAAAAGCAGAGCAAAAAGAATAAAATAAATATCCGATTCATTGAATTACAAAGATTAAATATTAAAAATCCAGAGATAATTTTTGTTTTTCTGACCTGCGCTCCTAAGTACAGGACAAAACCATTTCAATTCCCTTCCCGCGCCTTTTTTTCCTAAAGGCATCCCTCCCGCGGGTGGATTTCCCTTCAGGGTCAGGGCGCAGAAGAGCAAATTTTATCTGTTTTCATTTTTTGTCCCGTACACGGCCTACGCTCAAACATGGAGTAAAGCGCTGTCTACTTAATTCTAACCATTTCCAATTCTACCCCTACGCCTGCCTCTTTGCCCTTTTTATAATCAATTCTTTTCACTTGTATCTTGTCTTTTGATTCGAAACGCCAGGTATTGATGTTATAATTTTCATTGTCAGTATTATCTCCAACGCTATTTGATTTGAGGGCTAAGGTGCCATTTTCATCGATACTACCTTCTCTGCGTTCTAAGTTGCCATTGGGAAAGGTATTAAGTGAAAATACTTGACCCGTCCTAGGATCACAAGCCCAATAAAGGGTCCAGGCGGCTTCTTTCGGATTTTCATCGGAAACGCGGTAAATCGTTGTCTGAAGGCCGTACCCTACCTCCACACCGGTGGCTTTCCAGTAAAATCGAACTTGTGGCTCGGGATTGTCTGCCGATGGTGGGGTTAAAACTTTCCAATCGCCGATGAATTGCTGTAGCGGATTGGATAACTGCTCTTGTTGCGCATTTAGCCCCAACTGAATGAAAATCAGTAGAAAAAGGCTAATAAATCTAATCTTCATAACTTACATTTATTATTGATGTCAATAATCAGAGTACGAGGGACGGGAAAAGCCCCTACAGTGAGGGGCATAAGTGAAACAGCCCCTCAATAGGTTGGGAATTCTTTATCCCAAACAGTCCTACTCACTCTTTCTTTCCCCCATCTCCCGGCGGCTGCAAAGTAAACCCAGCCCTCAAAAAAGCCCCCAACATATCTCGATTTTCTATTTCCTCTTTGATTAGGCCATTCTCCAGCCGGTAAATATTCAATCCACTCAATTCCCAGTTCATTTTATAGGCTTTGCTGTAGCCCGAACATTGGTAGGAAAAAACACAAGCATTTTCGTCGCACACTTCTACTTTAAAATCAATCTTAAGATTGTCATTTTCCGTAAGTATAGTGTTATAGCCAGCCATAGTTTCCTCCGGGGAGTTCATTTTTTTCCCGTCAAGGAATCCGCTATAGTCAGGGTGTAATAATGATTCCTTCAAAGCCTCATCTTTTTCGTTCCAGGCTTTTTCCAGCTTTAGTGCTAATTGCTCACAGTGGCTGCAATCTTGAGCCAATAAAGAAAAACAATAAGATGAACTCAGAATAAGTAAACAGATTTTGAAAATGGTGTTTTTCATAATTAAATGATTTTGAAGTTGTTTTCTTATTTCTTGTTGAAATTCAGAATGCAGCGTAATATAGGATCAAGAAAATTAGAGCGGCTAGGACAAAAAGATCAAATATTAGGACAAAAGATTCAAAACACCATTGATAATTTGTAAACTACCAATGGAACGCTAAACTAAACTAATGATATTCTGCAGATTACGAGTTTCACCAAGAATCTAAGCATTGCTGCCATTAACACCTATCCCATTCCGGGTTGCTGAGGGAGAAACGCCGAAATGACTTTTGTATACGCGCGCGAAATAAGATGCATCGGCGATGCCCACTTCTTGTGCGATCAAGCCTACTGGTTTATCGGTGGAGCACAATAACCGCCGAGCTTCGGTCAAACGGATTTTTTGTACGTACCGAGCCGGCGATGACCCGGTTAACGCAGTCACCTTCCGATACAGTTGAGACTTACTCATGGTCATGAGTCGGCAAAGGTGGGGATACACCTGCAGACTTGAATCCTGGAGATGCGCCCTAACGATACGATTAAGCTGTTCTAAAAATTGGAGTTCCTCGTCTTGAGCCAACAAATCTGGGTCAATGGGTTCTACGGAATAATTTTGGTACTTAATTTTTAATTGCTCCCTTAACAAACGAAGTTGCTGCAGGCGAATAAATAACTCCTTTCTAGCGAATGGTTTGATCAAATAAGCGTCGGCCCCGGCCTGCAATCCGGCTTCTTTACTTTCTTGATCTCCTTTCGCGGTGAGCATCACAATGGGGATATGGCTGGTAATCCGGTCCTTTTTAAGGATATCGGTCACTTCGTATCCGTTTTTATGGGGCATCATTACATCGCAGATGATAATATCCGGAACTAATTCGACGGCCATTTGAATGCCTTGGTCCCCATTTCGAGCAAAAAACAGGGAATAATGATTTTGTAACAAAGAATCTAAATAAACCAAAATATCACGGTTGTCTTCAATGATCAGCAAACGCGGTAATCCTTCACCGGGGTTAACGGGCAAACCTGAGGAGCTGTCTTTACGATCCGGCACTTGCGTCTCCGGTTGATCGGGAACTTTAAATCGGCTCCGCGCCTCGTTGCGGGTAATTGGCAAGGTAACGGTAAAAGTACTTCCTTTTTCCAGCTCGCTTTCCACCGCAATTTGCCCATCCATCAGGTGCACAAGTTCCTTGACCAAAGCCAGACCAATTCCGGTACCTTCCCGTTGCCGGGTCGAAGAACTATCCACCTGCTGAAAGCGATCGAATATCCGTAACTGGTCCGGTTTTGCCAGGCCGATGCCCGTATCAATAACCTGAATTTGCAACGCATTGGTGGTTTTGGCCACTTTTACCGTCACATAACCGTATTCCGGGGTAAACTTCAGGGCATTGGATAGTAGATTGGACAGAACCTGGCCGACTTTTTCCCTATCAAAATCCATGATGTATTCCTTCGTAAACGGCTGGAAGGACAGACTAATGTACTTAGCATTAGCCACTGACTGAAAAGAAAAAGTAATGTAATTCAAATACAAAATAATATCCTCTTGCCGGTAATTCAAGGGCAAGTTGCCAGACTCGAGCTTCGCTAAATCCAGCATTTGGTTGATCAAAGTCAAGAGTTTTTCGGTGTTCCGCTTTATGAGTTCTTTGCCTTCCTTGACGTTACCCTCTAGTTCTTCGGCCATTCCTTGGATTACGGTAAGCGGCGTTCGAAATTCGTGGGTAATGTTGGTAAATAGGCGACTTTTGGTTTGATCCAATTCCTTCAACCGTGCCGCTTCCTGTTGTTCTAGCTGTAAATTGGTTTGTAGTTGCCAACGCTTTTTCTGAAATCGATAAATGGAATAAACGATAAAGCCAGTCAGGCAGATCCACAAAGCGTAGGCCCAGTAGGTTTGCCACCAGGGAGGAAGGACGGTTAATTTTACATGAAGGTCGTGCTGCCGATTCCAAATACCGTGGGCATTGGCTGCCTGGACCCGAAAAGTGTACGCTCCAGGACTCAGGTTGGTGTAGGTAGCAGTCCGTTTCTTGCTGAAAGCTTTCCAATCTTGGTCGAAGCCCTCCAATTTGTAGCGATACAGATTGGCCTTGCTGTCTAAATAATGTATGCCGACAAATTCAAATTCGACAATGCGGTCGGAGTAATCGATTTCAATGCCATCAACTAATTCCGTTGCATGATCAAACTTTTTTTTACGATCACCAATTTTCACCTCGGTAAGGTAGACCTGGGGAGGAACGCTATCTATTTTTACCGAATCCGGATAAAAGGCATAGATGCCGTTGTTACCACCAAACAAAATACGTCCATCCGCACAGACGTCGGAGGAAGTTACATTCAACTCCTGCATTTCGGGTCCTACCCTAAAATGTTTAAACAACTGCTTTTCAACATCATACCGACTAATGTAACGCGGACTTTTTATCCAAAGGTAGCCTTTCCCGTCCAAAGCCAATCCATTGAGCTGTATCTCGGCCAACCCATCCTCCGTGCGGTAGAGACGAAAGGTTTTCGAATGACAGTCGACGTAGCCCAGGCCATCGGAAGTAGCCAACCAAATGTCTTGGTCCTGTCCCCGAATCATTTTTCTGATGTTCGTAGAACTGGACCCTCTTGGTAATGCCAGGCTCATATTGATGGTATCAAATCTGCCCGTTCGTTTATCGAAGTATCCCAATTGGTGAAGAACCTTGGAGTGATAAGCCAACCAAATTTCTCCCCCTTTCATCTGCAAACCTCCTTGAATACCATTCTGGCTTAGGTGGGATAAATCCTTTTTGGGTGAGAATTGTTCGTAGGAGCGGTTTCGCTTATCCATTTTAAACAAACCTTCCCGATTGCCCAACCAAATGTAATTGGAATCTTGCCAATCCTCTTCCATGAACGAGCAAGCGGGAAGCAAGTTAGGGTCTTTCGGCAAAACCCTGGTGATGGTTTCTTGCTTGAAATCAAAAATAAAGTTACCCAATTCTTCACTCACCGTAGCCATCCATATTCGTTCCTCCCCTTCATTGTAAAAATTAGTGATGTGAGTTTCTTGTCCGGGAAATTTGGGAATGCTGACTTCCCGGGCTACTGTCCCTATACCAGGAGAACGAAACAATTTACGATTGCGGGTAGAAAACCAGATGCCCCCAAAGGCATCCTCGTGGATTCGGTAAACAATGTTTTGGGGGCGACCCAAGCCTGGTTGCTGCTGAAAAAGAGGAAAATTGGGAGCAAGAGACAATACATTAAGTCCACTATAAGTACCAATCCATAAATTATTTTGCCGGTCGATGGTCATTGATTTAATCAAATCACTTCCTAAACTTAAGGGATTATCCGGCTCACGGGTAAAATGCCGGGTGCGCCCCGTTTTTAAATTCAGGCAAATCAACCCCTGATCTAGGGTACCGATCCACAACTGACCGAATTTATCTGCTGTCAAACAAGTCAGGTTGGCCGTCCGTAAATTTTCCGGTAAAGGATAAAGTATAAGAGCAGATTCCTTTTCATTTAAATTGTACAAACCTCTCCCGGTAGCAAACCAAAGCACTCCCGCTGCTTCTACGATATCCTGGATTTTAATTCTTACATCGATGGACTTATCTACCCGGAAGTAATGATTTTCACGTACTAGTTTTTCCACCTTTAATCTATTACCTACCCAGTAGTTGCCATTTTTTTCCTGGTAGATCAAGTAGGTAACTTCCTGATGGGGTTGTAATTTTTCTGCTCTTTTTACCTTTATTGGCTGAAATCGGTCCTCGGTGGGATCATACACCCCGATTCCGGCATTCGTTCCTGCCCAAATTTTGCCTTGACGGTCCTGTAAAAGGCACCATGCGTAATTTCTCACGGCATTCTTCGCGGTTGAATCCTTTTGAAAGGGGTAATAGCTCACGTGATTTTCAGGATAATCGTACCGGTAAATGGAATATCCACCACCGCCCCAGATCCGTTCCTGATCATCTTCCAGTAAAGCATGGCCTCCCCGCAGGTAGGGAATGCTGGTGTCATTTAGCAAATTATCCGGGTCAGGTTTGAAGGTGTAACCGTCGTACCTGAAAATACCGTTCATGGTACTGATCCAAATGAAGCCTTTTTTATCCTGAATTATCTGAAACACTTCTCCATTGGGTATCCCTTGTTCGATGCCAATCTTTTCAAAATAATATTGGCGGGTTTGGGCACTAAGATTACAGAAGAATACTGTGGATAAAAACCAAAATACGGCCGCTTTCTTTAAACCTGTGTAAAAGATAGCTTTGAGCAGATAGCTTAATGAAATAAAGCACTTCCATGCAATTTTATAAAATAAAATACCGTGTATGATCTTTAAGGACTCGACAGAGTGCTTTGCTAGTAGAATTTGAGTCTTTTGTTTGGAAAAGTGCTCAAGTATTAAAGTTTTCATCAGTATTGCATTAGAGGATCATTACTACAAAACCAACATATATCTATTTGTTTTGATCGTACTTCCTCAAAAATAATGCAATCTTGATATCCAAAACTTTGAATGGGAGCAATCCTTTGGATTACAAATGCAAGCAATAGTGATTATTGAAGTCAAGACATTGGATTAGGAGTATTTTTTTCATCGCTAATTTTGACATAATTCACCAAACGCCGAACCGTTTTTTTGCGAATTTCACGTTCCAGATCACGATTCACTTCCAACATGGTGTATTGAAATTTTAGTACTAACTTGTCTTTGTTGATTGCTTCTATTTTTAAATTGAAACTATCTCTTTCGATAAACGGATGATAATCTTCAACACTTTGGATCAATTTATTTTCCAATTCTTCAATGGTACTCAGAAATTGAATATCTATTTCAAAAGGGATATTGACTTTTTTGATTTGCTTTTTGGTGTAATTAATGATAACAGCAAGTAAAAAACATTATTCAAGCCGAGAATAACGTTGTCCTTATCTTCTGAGGCAAGCTTTTTTTGTTTGCGGTAAAGAAAATTTAGAGATATGATCCCCAAATTCAGCCCCAAAACGAAAAGGATGAAATTCAATATGGCAACAGTAATAGTAGGCGGAGTTCCTAAACCGATTAATAATTGATTTAATCGGGCTTTGAAAAATAGTACTGCCGCAAAAAGTACAAGCTTGAAAATCAAGGAAAAGTATTTCATACCCTATAACGTTGAAAATACCATTGTCCACTCTTAACGGCACTTGGTTTATTAAGTGCAACTACGCGGTAATTTCTCGGATTCAAAAACTGAGTAAAACGGAAAATGGCGCGTCCTTTACCGGCGGTATCCCGCCCTTCGAAAAGAATGGCCATCCTTAATTTATTATCGTCGATGTATTTCTGTAGTTTAAGGAGCTCTACCTGGAGCAGGTACAATTCATCGATGTATTTTGAATTGACCTGGTAGTATTCTTCGATGGTTTTCTTTTGCATATTCCTGTGTGTTGTGCTTAAAAATAAAGGTAATTCGGCTATTCTCATAGAATTATGACATAGCAATAATGGATCATGGTTCAGCTAAAATTCTGTTTTAGTGTTCTAAGGATCAATACCTAAAATTTCAATGAACGCTGCCCTACCAGAAAAATCACAACAATAGCTGGAATGGTCACTTTAAAATTGATATGCCGTAGACCTTTACGAGCAGGCATGAAAACAAAATAATCACTAAAAATTTTCGTGCGAATTTTGTGCTTTTGAGCTTTTGTGGCCATAACATATTACTGTTTTCAAGTTTTGTCATGTACTCAGATTAGAACAATATCTCCCAAAAAAAAAGTTACTGGCATCACACCAGTAACCTCGATATATAGCTCAATCACAACAAGTGTCTAAGGAATAAAAAATTCTTGCATACTTAAAAGATAGCCGGGTTGGTTGCCCGGCTATCGAATATATAGCTCAATCACAACAAATATCTATTCGACGATTGGTTCAACATTCTTGACCGTTCTTTGCTTCTATTTCTGGGTAAATATTACTCAGGATTTTTCTATTCTTAACTATTGTATAAAATCAGAAGCGTGGTCAAGAATGTTAAACTGACTTGCAGGCCATCTTATCCTTTCACGGTTTTGATGATTGCCGCAGCCACTTTATACGGATCGGCATTGGACGCCGGCCTTCTGTCTTCCAGGTAACCGTTCCAGCCATTTTCTACGGCAGCGATCGGGATACGGATAGACGCACCACGGTCGGAAATACCGTAAGAAAATTTGTCGATAGACTGCGTTTCGTGTAAACCAGTTAAGCGCTGATCATTATACGCCCCGTATACGGCGATACACTCCTCGATGGTCCCGTGGAATTTCTCACAAATCGCTTCGAATACTTCACGACTGCCTGCGGTTCTCAAAGTAGAATTGGAGAAGTTGGCATGCATACCGGAACCATTCCAGTCACCTTTTACAGGTTTTGGATGCCAGTTGATGGAAACACCGTGCTTCTCAGCATTCCTTTCCGCTAAATAGCGGGCCACCCATATTTCATCGCCGGCGCGTTTGGCGCCTTTAGCGAAAATCTGAAATTCCCATTGTCCGGCCATTACTTCTGCGTTGATCCCTTCAACGTTCAGCCCGGACTCTAAACATATATCAAGGTGTTCGTCAATAATGTCTCTACCGAATGCTTTTCCGGCACCTACACCGCAATAGTATGGACCTTGTGGTGCGGGGTAACTACCCGGCCCGTTTGGAAAACCTAGCGGCGCACCGTTATGCCATAAGGTATATTCTTGTTCGAAACCAAACCAGAAATCTTCATCTTCGTCATCGATCATGGCCCGGCCGTTCGTGGGGTGAGGAGTATGGTCTGCATTCAATACCTCGCACATTACCAGGTAGCCGTTCTTACGACCTGCATCCGGAAAGATTGCCACTGGTTTCAACAAACAATCGGAAGAATTACCGGGTGCCTGCTCCGTAGAACTCCCGTCGAATGACCAGATCGGAGCTTCCTCCAGTTTACCCGAAAATTTTGAACTATCTAGAACTTTTGTTTTACTTCTTAAGGTTTGGGTTGGTGAATAACCATCCAACCAAATGTACTCTAGCTTTAATTTTGCCATCTTTTACTTGTCTTTTAAAATTTATTAAACTTGTTATGATTACCTTGTTGTTAGAAAATTATGATCGCTTATGCTGCGCGATCCTAATTTTCAAACGGAGCTTTGCGCTATTTTTTCATTTTTAATGCTGTACATTTTCTCTTCTAGTTTTCTTTCCGTAATAAAAAATAACAATCTGTATTTATTTTATTACCCAATCTCTCAAAATACCTTTATCGGGGTCAAACTCTTACAATCTGACGTCTGGTATCTGGCGTCTATGATCTGGCATCACTTAATTTCAAGCAAAGGCTGACTCTTGCGATCCTTCGCCGGTATAAGCACGCATCTCATGCTCGGCAATATCCAAGCCGACCATTTCTTCCTCTTTTGATACTCTGATCCCCAGCGTTACTTTCAATAAGTACATCAAGGCAAATGCAAAAACAAAGGAGAATGCGCTGATGGATAATGTGCCGATTAATTGGGTAAAAAATTGAGTACCGCCTGCCAGGTTGCCGAAGATCCCTACGGCCAAAGTTCCCCAGATCCCACACATTAAATGTACCGAGGTAGCACCTACCGGATCATCTAACCGCAGTCGTTCGAAAAATTCAACCGAAAATGGAATAATGACTCCCGAAATGAGACCGATGATGATCGCTGAACCTGGCCCCATTTGATCGGCACCAGCCGTTATTCCCACGAGTCCACCTAATATACCGTTCAGTACCATCGACAAATCGTGCGATTTAAACAACCAATAGCTCGCGAAAAAGGCGCCGACGGCACCGCCAGCCGCTGACATAGAAGTCGTTACAAAGACCAGTGAGACCGCACCAGCATCCGCTGATAATACCGATCCACCATTAAAACCGTACCAGCCAAACCACAACATAAAAACCCCAATGGCAGCCAGTGGCATACTGTGGCCGGGGATCGCCCGGATCACTCCATTATCGTACTTCCCGCTGCGAGGTCCTAACAAAATGATCGACGCTAAAGCCGCTGATCCTCCTACCGCATGTACCAGGGTTGACCCGGCAAAATCATAAAACTCCATGGCCTCTAACCAGCCTTGCCCCCATTTCCACATTCCCGTGATCGGATAACTGATCGCCCCCGAAACAATAGTGGCCGCCGTCGCTGCGAACATAGCCTGGAAGATAAAATCCGTCCAATACGTATAACCACCATCCGCATATTCGATCAAACCTGCAGCCCCTTCCGGCATCGCCAACCCAAAATTGAATTGCCACCCGAAGACCCCTCCTTCACCCGCTCCCGGATACATAATGTTAAATCCGCAAAACCAATAGGTCAATAGACCAATGGAGATGATCATCGCATTCTTAAAAAGAATATTAACCACATTCTTCCTTTGTACAAAACCAGCTTCCAGCGAAGAAAACCCCAGGTGCATAATAAAAACAAGCACCGTTGCAACCAGCATCCAC
>CAZHNG010000165.1:0-14649 GCA_964533785.1 uncultured Saprospiraceae bacterium
AGTATAAAATTTGCCGCTTGTAGCCGTTTGATGATCCCGCCGAACAAGTCTAATGGAGTGGCGCTATTTGGCTGGTTCTTCACACCCCATTCCCGTACCTTCAAACCCTCCCGATGATCGTCAGCATCTATACCGACGTTGAAGATGGTTTGGGTTCCAAAACCACCTTCAAAGTCGGTATAGACTGACCGAAGTAGGTCTGGGAAGTCCCAATACACTTCTCGTCAAGTATAGCGTCTTTAGTCTATTAGATAATTAACGCTTCTTAGATTCCAAAAACAACTTTTTCGCCCTGCGTAAAAGAAAAGAAAGACTTTTATGAAACGAATGTTTTTTTTGCTTTTCCTTCTGGGAATAGGAGGTCTTGCCTGCGCACAAAAGAATTACCTGCCGATCAAAGTAAAAAACCAGTGGGGATTTCTTGAAATAAATGGAGATGATTTTCGCATTGATACCTCTGTTCTTTACGATAATTTAGGGGACCAAGACCTTCCCTGGTTTGGTCAACCGGGTACTCAATCCGGCTATCATCTGGTTGAAAAAGATGGAAAACTAGGACTGGTAACTACTGATTTTAAAACCGTCATTAGTCCGGGTTGGCAAGAAATCCATCCCATTTCCGATCAGCATTTCCTGGTAACTGATGCCGGTGGATATACCGTCATTGATCGAACGGAAAAACCACTTTTCCCGCAAAATGGTTACCAGGCAGTTCAGCTAGTCGACAACAATGATCTATCGCTCTTTTTGTTAAAACAATCCGGTAAATGGGGCGTGCGTAAAAGAGGGCAGCAAAAATGGTCCTTGCCGCCGCAATATTTCGAGATTGAATACCTCAATGTTGGAACTGAAGGCTTTTTTAAGGTCAAGAAAGACAGAACCGTCGGTGATCAATGGCAGATCGTCGACTGGAATGGAGCTGTTTTGCCGGGCTTTAAAGGCACTTATGAGAGGGTGGTGGCTGCAAGTCAAACCCACATTGCCGTGCAGAAAACCAACGGTAAATCCAAGTGGAGTATCCGGGATGTGAGTGGTAAAGAGTTGCTGATCCTGGATCCGGAAACCAAGATAAAAGCACTCAATCAGCATCTGCTGGCATACCAGGAAAAGGGGAGTAATACCTATGCTGTTTTAGTCATGAAAGAAGCCATCAGCCCTTTAGTAGAAAAGTTTTCCCGTCTCGAACCAGTTGGTGAAGGCATGGTTTTTTTCCGGATCGGCCAGAAGGCGGGTTTAATAAAACCCAACGGTCGATTGGCTGAGATTAGCGAAGTAATTAATCCCGAAATATTTGCCGGTAAAGGGAATCTACTGAGGATAAGAGGTCGTGTTGAAGGTTCAGAATCGGAGCAATGGGGGATTTATTCAGCGGAGGCGCAACAACTCATACTGCCTTGTGAATACGATTCCATTACTGCGTTCCACGGTGCGCTTGCCTACGTATATAAAGGTGGGAAAACCGGCTTATTGAATGCATCAGGTAAGCTATTGGCTGTGCCCCGCTATGATGCCATCGCTCCCGTCGGCCACAATACGGAAAAGGTTTATTGCTATTGGCAAGACAGCGTTGAAGTTTATCCGGTCGATGAACGGGGCGACCTAAAAAGCGAGGCTTATGTCTTACCTCGAACTTCGGCCGAATTGCCGGATCAATATCACTGGCCGGATTATGCCTCACCACAATTCGTCAGCAGTAGTCCCGACGTGATGACGGCCAAAGGCTTTACTACCCAAAAAGCAGCAAGCCATTGGGAGGAAACTCAACCTGTATCGGAGGAAGATACCCTTTGGGTAAAAGAAGGAGAACGTTTTTGGCAATATCAGGCGGGTAATTTTCAATTGATGGAGCAAAAGGAAATGGAGATCACCATCAGACCGCAATCAGGGTCTAGTTCTAAAAAGAAAAAGAAACGCAAAAAGTCATCCGCGCCGGCACCAAAACAAACCAAACGCGTTATGAAATGGGTCGAGCAGGGAAATCCTGTGAAGTTTTTACGTAAAGCTTCATCGGTAGACTGGCTATTAGCTTACCAGGATAACGGTGGCTTAGTCTCCAACGAATTGACCTATCAAGGTAGAAACCGCTTCAGCGTACGGAAGATCAGCGTATTGCTCAATGAAAATGGTGATTTGCTTGCTGACATTGAAATGATCGGGATCCGACTTTCTGATTTTAGTGACGGTTTGCCCTACGCAGCTTTTATGGACCTTGATGGTAAAATCGGACTGATCAATAAAAACGGAAAACAAGTTGTCGATAAATCGGGTAACCCCGTTCGCTATACCTATATCAGTAAAGCCTCCGCAGGTAAAATGCAGGTTTGTCACCCCGCTTCTTCTTTCGAACAGGTCGGCTTGAATTTATTGCAATTGTTTCAGGAGTTTGGGGTAGAAGCCGTCAAAGGTTCCGGCGATTATATTAGTGAAACCGCATCCACTAAACAAGCCATTTGGGGCTACTGCGATCTCAATGGCCAAATGGTCATACCTTTCGAATACGAATGGGCAGCTCCTTTTCAAGAGCAACTAGCCGTTAATAGAAAAAATGGAAAATGGGGAGCCATAAATGCCGATAATATAGCTGTCATCCCATTTGAATACGATGCCATTTATCCCGAAAATGCGTATTGGAAAGTCGTGAAGGATGTAGAAAGCCGTAAGCTTTATTACGATGATCGAGGCCAATCTTTCAACGATGAGGAAAAGGCCAGGCTGGCGATGGAAGGCCACCGTCTTTTCCTGGTGCAAAGCGAAGATGAACCCGTAAAATATGGTTATGCCGATCTTGACGGTAACCTGATTATCCCCATTCAATTTGATGAGGCTTCGTTATTCTACGAAGGTCTGGCTACGGTGAGAATGGATAAAAAGTGGTTTTTTATTGATGAAAAGGGAGAAAAGGCCATCACCATCGATCCGGATATCATTGGAATTGTGGAGGTTGGGAATTTTAATGAAGGTTTGTGTCCCATCCAAAAAACGACCATCCTCAATAAGCAACCTGCTACCAAGTACGGTTACCTGAATACAAAAGGTCAACTTGCGATCTCTCCACAGTTCGACCGGGTTGGTAGATTCATTGGGGGGCTGGCCGTTGTAGATTCCCTGGTGTATTCCGTTAATAATGCCGGTCAAAAGACTGGCGTTACTGTCTACCGGGGGCTGATCGACAAAAAGGGTAATCCGGTTACCAATTACGAGTTTAAAGAGATCTTTCCTTTTAGCGAAGCGGGCTATGCCCGGGTGATCCATTCTAATCTGGACCGGCAAGGGATCATCGGTAAGAATGGTGAAACTTTAACGAATGACTACTATACGGAGGTGAAAGATTTTCCGGCCGGAATGGCGACCTGGGGTGGTGTAGGCAAATTTTGGCAAGTTTACGACTATGACGGTATTACCCTTGCTTTGCCGGTATCCAATATTACGGCGATCAATCACTTTGCCGGTGAGGATCTGTTTGTGAGGGATGAATCAGATAGTTGGTATCATTTGTCCTTGGAGAATGGTGAATACCAGGTTAAAGAGGATAGTTTTCAATTATTATTACCCTTAGAGCATGACTATGCTTATGCCCGTTTGGGGCGGAAGAGTTTGCTGTATGGCCGGAACCAGAGCTGGCTGCTGCCGGGCGAAGGACAAAATTTCAAGTTGTGGTCCGAACGGTTGGTGGGCATGAAAACTCGAAATGGTGAATATTACGCGAATCTTGGCCTGCAAAACGTATTCCACCGCAATTTTGATGAGGTGAATAAATTCTTGAATGATCAAGCAATTGTGAAATACGGAGGTAGGTCAGGGTTGATCAATTCAAAAGGAATGTTTTTACTGCCTCCTAAGTTCAGGGCAATCAGCCGCGAAAAGGAGGGACCCGTTGCCGCACAATTATCGTCCAGCCGCTACGGCTTGTATTCGGTGGAAGGAGAAGCGGTTATTCCTGCTGAATACGATACGATCCATTACCTGGAAAATGGGATCATTCGGGTGGAATATGCAGATTTTGTGGGGTATTATACCGCTGATGGACGGGAATTATGGGGATTGGGTAATTGATCTTAACCCTGCACGGCAAAAAAATCCTCAATACCCAATAGATCCAGGCTTACTTCCCATAAACGAGCAGCGGCAGCCTGGTCGTAAGAGATCTTAGAAGAAGGTTTGGGGGCACATTTATCCCAGTATTTTCCACTCATCCCTTTGACTTCCTCCGATGTGGCCAGGTAGACCGAAGTTTCGGCTCCTTTATCGGGAGCTACGCCGCCGCTCCGTCTGATCTTCCAGATGAGCCCTTGCCACCAGTGAGTATGTTTTAAACCGATATCCGTTTTCACCAAACCGGGTTGAACCGCATTGACGGAAATATGAGGGGCATCTTTTCGCCGGTCCAGTTCATAAGTAAACATAACATTGCCCAGCTTGGAAAGTGCATAAGATCGCAATCCGTTGTACTTGCCATTTAAATATAAATTATCTAGATCCAGCTTTGCGTTAAAATGAGAATCGGAAGAGAGGTTGATAATTCGTCCTTCTTCCCCGGCTTGCAATAAAGGGTACAACTCGAAGGTGAGCAGGACGTAAGCCAGGTGGTTAACGGCAAAAACCATTTCCACCTCATCCGGAGTAAAGGTTTGTTCGGCTACCCATGTGCCGGCATTGTTGATCAATACGTCGATATTATCATACTTGTTCTTAATTTGTTGGGAGGCAGCTTTGATCTGGTCTTGTACCCCCATATCAGCGATGTAGAATTCAATGTCGGTATTACCGCTTTCCTTTTGCAATTGATCCCTTGCCGCTTCGGCTTTTGCTGCATTCCTGCAAATCATAACGATCCTCGCTCCTTTCGTTGCCAATGCTTTCGCTGTTTCAAAGCCGATGCCTGCATTAGCGCCGGTGATGACGCAGGTTTTTCCCTTCATAAGCTCTTTGATTGTAGATATAATTAATAGACTTGTCTAAATTCTCTTTAGCGCGAATATAGTTAATAAACGCAAGTTGCGATTGTTTTCAGGATGGCAATACCCTCGGCAACCACATCCCCATCGTCGCACCAAAAATACCAATACCTGTTAAAATGGTTAATCCCAATAAAACCGCCGCAAAGCTTAGTTTGGTGAGGTTATTGCCATCCTTTTGCACCTTGAGGTAAATTTCAAGCACAGTCAGCGGAATCAAAAACTGCCCAAAAACCAGAAAGGTAACGAAAGGGCCTTGCAAAGTATTGGGGTCAAAACCTACCGGTCCACCGTGGATCATCAACCACAGCATCATGCCGACCCGAAAAAACCATACTCCGCTCACCACCAGGAAAAGACGTAGCACCCAGCGGAAATGCTGATCGAAGTTGCGCTGAAGGGCTGTCCGTAGAGCCATTACTGCAAAAAGCATGATCAATACGGCGTTGAGACTTATCCCGACGTGACCGGGCATACCACCGGCCGCTTCCCTTATCCATACCATATATAAACCGCTTAAACTGATGACGAATGCGATGATCAGATAAAATCGCCCGTTCCAACGGTGAAAGGCAGGGGCGTATTGGCGCACCTGTGGTATCAATTGTAAATGACCGCCCAGGGTGATGAGAACGGCCAGCAAAAGATGGATGCCGACTATGATATTTCCAGTTAATTCTCCCTTGATGTAACCGTGGGGCATCACCTCGTTCCATACCTCAAAATTTCCCTGTAGACCTGAAGGGCCATAAAAGAAAGCAACGTAGTATACAAAGAGCCATTGACCGATGAAAGCGATTAAAAACCAAAATTGACCGGATAATTTCAAGATGCCTTTTCCATTAAGTTGACTGGAAGGTGCTGGATTTGCGATTTTCATTGTTTTTTCTGGAAAAATAAGTGGAGTTACCGTCAAGGGAAAGATTGGTTTGATCACCTGTTCCATTTGTTTGATGTAAGAAAGAGTTTTGGGAATAATGCGCCTTTTTTCATTGCGCAGTTATTAGAACTCCTGTGGTAATCATAGTTATGCGTTTTGTCAAATAATCACTGCATTTGGTAAAGAAGAAGGTAGGAGGCGCCAAGTTTTTAATATCTTCATTTTGGAGAAGTTGGAATTTGAAGAGGCTGTCTCATAAGTGAAGAAATTAAAACATAGCCAAATAATTCACCCCGACTATAGTGCCGGACACAGAAAGTAAATATTAACCTCACATTTTCCGGTCAGAGACCGATTGATATTGTATCGAAGTCTGGAGACTTCGACAATCACAATCAATATTTAATGTCCGCGCCTATAGTCGGGGTGATAAATTTTGTTCGTGGTTTTCATAACTTAATTATGAGACAGGTTCGAGGCCGACTTTTAACGAACAAATGCGGTAATAGCATAAATATGATCACTATTCCATCAGGTCGGTTAGCCCAACATTGGTTTTTTAGATATAAGCTGTACCATATTCCATTTTGGGCAGCCTACCATTTTATGTGGGGTATTGCGGAGTTTAGCCTGAGTGAAGTCATTACCATGATGTTTTACTCTCCAAGGAGTATCATGTATCTCTTTTATGTGTTTTTACACACCTTTGCAGTATACTTTTTGCTTTATTTTCTCCTACCCCGGTATTTGGAGAAGGGTAAGCAATTTCTATTTATCCTTTTTTTATTTTTATGTATCGTCGGTGCTAGTTTTTCCATCCTGGGGAGTTATTATTTTAGTGCGTGGTTGATCGGGGTGGACATCAACTATTTTTGCAATTTTCAGTCTGATAACACCTACTACGAAGTGTTTCGCATCATGACGACCAACATTATACCCCATACCGCAGGGGCTTTATTGCTGGGTTTGAGTATCAAGCTGGTCAAAAAGTGGAATCATACACAACAGCGGCAGCAGGTCTTGGAAAAAGAAAAACTGGAAACGGAGTTGAAATTTTTGAAATATCAATTTAACCCCCACTTTTTGTTCAATACCATTAATTCTATCTTTTTTTTAATCCATAAAGATCCGGGGATGGCTTCTTCGGCCTTGGGTAAGTTTTCTGAGCTACTGCGGTATCAGTTATACGATTGTAATGAAACACAGATCAGTTTAGCAAATGAAATAACCTATTTGAAAAACTTCGTAGCCCTAGAGAAGCTTAGAAAGAAAGCCGATTTGCGGGTTCAACTGGAAATCGAGGAAGAAGGAAAAGGGTACTTAGGCATTGCACCTTTTATTTTGATGACTTTTGTGGAAAATGCTTTTAAGCACGTTTCCAAACATAGGGATAATGCTAATTGGATTAATATCAAGCTATACTTTAAAACAGAACGTACGCTGGTCTTTGAGGTTACGAATAGTACTTCCGGTGATCGGGCAGAACAAAATGAAGTCATTCACTACGGAGGTATCGGTTTAAAAAATGTAAAACGTCGATTAGCATTGATCTATCCTCAGCAGCATCAGCTGGAAATTAAAAATGAGAGCAAACACTTTGCGGTCAAACTGGTGATTCAACTTTCAGAATTACCGGCAAGAGTGGATGAACCGGAAACGAAAGCAGACCTTGTAACGAATAGACTTGTCTAAGAGTTGGTCTGAATATTATCTGCATGAGGCAGACAAAATCCAGACAAGCTCTAATCTTAAACTAACAAATTGGCTTATGCTGCAAGTTATTATTGTGGACGATGAACCCTTAGCCCTTGAAGGCCTTTCCAACTACGTCAGAGAAGTAGATTTTCTCGAATTGACGGGTACCTGTGATAACCCGATCGAGTTGATGAAAATGTTGGATGAGCATAATGTTGACCTTATTTTCCTGGATATTCAAATGCCTAAAATGAATGGTATCGAATATTTGAAGATCACTCAGAATAAACACATGGTCATTCTTACTACTGCTTATCCCAGTTATGCATTAGAAGGATTCCGGCTCAACGTATTGGATTACCTGTTAAAACCCATTATGTTCGACCGTTTTGTACAAGCAGCACAAAAGGCTAAAGATTACCACCAGTTACTTCACCAAAATACTGCGAGTACCAAGACCAAAAGTCAGGATTACTTTTTCGTCAAATGCGATCATAAATACGAAAAGATCTTTCTCGATGAAATCCTATATATCCAGGGAATGCAGAACTACGTGGCGATCTACACCCAAAAAGGTAAATATGTGACTTTATTAACCCTCAAGAATATTGAAGAAAACCTG
Organism: uncultured Saprospiraceae bacterium; assembly: GCA_964533785.1. Classification (GTDB taxonomy): domain Bacteria; phylum Bacteroidota; class Bacteroidia; order Chitinophagales; family Saprospiraceae; genus JANQRV01. The sequence continues at coordinate 8,153 of CAZHNG010000165.1, forward strand.
GATGAAGAGCGGTTTATTCGCGTGCATAAATCTTACATCATTGCCATTACGAAAATTGATTCCGTTGAAAGTCACGAAATCCGCATACAATCTACTGCTATTCCCTTGAGCAGAAATTACAGGGATGGTGTTATCGAACGGGTGGTTCGTGGTAAATTGTGGAAGAAGTGAGTGCAAGTGTCTCCTTGCTATATCAACCAAAACTCGGGTAATAACACCAAACTCCACATAATATCTTCTAAGGCTTGCTGTTTATCTGCTGCTTTTAATTGCCGCAAAAGAACGCGCTTTTCTTTAGCAGTAGGCTCCCTTCCTAATACCTGCAGATAGAGTTTTTCGATTAACCGATCATGGTCATATTGTGTTAACCAATCACTAGCACCGCGACGGATCTTTTCGTGGAAAAAAGCGCTGTTCGTTAACATCAGTGATTGTAGTAAGGTAGCTTCTTCATCACGCTGAGTTACAACATTTTCCCGGACGGGCCTTCCCAGCGTTTTCATGAAATCATCCTGTTTGACCAGTGATGCCCGTGCAAAGGAATAAGCCAAGCTATCTTTCTTAAAGTCAAAATCCAATAACGTTCCCCAATAACTTTTCTGGAAAGAACCCGCTTGCCAGGCATTTTTCCAGTTGGTATCATCGAAAAACCGGTCTTGCCAATTATTGGCTGAAGTATCGGCGGTAGTTTTCCAACTGCGATCGGAGTAAACATACTGGAAGGTACTGTCAGCGTAGGCTAGCTGCAGCGCGAACAATAAGCCGGCGGGGTTGGGAATAAGGCCGTCATTATAGCCTTTAACGGCAATAATGTTTTCTGGCTTCAAAAGATCCACGGGGATCTCCATTTTTTGTACCTGGCGCCAATCTTTACCGCTCGTTAGTTTTTTACCGTTAATAAATAAGGTGAAAGCATGATCAGCCGTGATCAAGACGTTCGCTTTAGTGAGGCTGGGGGACTGATCAACGGAAAAAGTCTTGCGGAATAGCCGTGTTCCGGGTTTGGGCAGCACCCTTCGGTCCAGTTCAATTTCTTCGTGCCAGATCCAATTGGCTTCCATTGACCGGCCGGCTGGATCAAAAGCTACGCTTTGGTAAAACGGTGTGACGGTCTGACTGAGCGCATCCACAAACTGTTCGGCTGTCAATCGCCGTATGGCCGGTCCCTGAAAAACAAATTCTTCCGATTGTAAATATTCGGGACTAGGGTAGGGGACAGCCGGCAATTGATAGGCTTTGGAGGTCATGATACGCAGCAGTAGCTGACGAAAGTCATAATCGTTTTCAATAAAATCCATCGCCAGCCAATCTAACAAGTCTTGACTCCAGGGGATATTATCCATCTCATCGACCGGAGCAACAATGCCTCGACCCAGCAAACGGTCCCAAAACCGATTGACAATGGTGCGGTATAGCCGGCCATTTTCAGGTTTTACCACGATGCCTGCCAGTTCTTTCAGCCGGTCTTTCAGGCTATCACTGACCACTTCTCCCAATTCGGGATATAAAAAGGATGTTTGGGCGATACGGCCGGTCGGCTTATCACAGCGATAAATCTCCAGTGGCTCCCGGGCAAAGATATTGGCGAACCCATAAGCCTGGTCCAAAGTCAGGTTGTTGATAAAACTGTTGTGACAGGAAGCGCATTTCAGATTCACGCCCAATAATGACTGAGAAATATTCTGGGCAGCCTGCAGTTCAGTACGTTGACTGGCATTGACGGTACCCCTCCATTGGATCCCTTTAATAAATCCTTCTGATTCCGGTGAAGGGTCGATCAACTCGCTTACCATTTGATTGTAGGGCTTTTCTTCCAATATAGAACGGTAAAGCCATTCCGTAATTTGCTTGCGGCCCCCGGTAATATAACCCGTACCCGTATAATCGTTGCGCAATAGATCATTCCAAAAGCTTAACCAATGCAGCGCATAGTTTTCTTTATCGGCAAGCAACTCCTGGATAAGAACCGTTCTTTTATTAGAAGCAGGATCAGCAACAAAAGATTGAATGACTCCCGGCTCGGGCATAAGCCCAGTTATGTCGAGATAGGCCCGGCGAATAAATTGACGGTCGTCAATCGTTTGCGGCCAGGAAATACCTTGTTCTTCAAAGTAAACATTTACAAACTGGTCGATAGGGTTGGATAATTCCGCCGGTCCTTCCGGAGTAGCCGGTTTGGTTAATGCCAGTTCTGCTTCCCGGAATACTTTCAAGGACTCATCTGCCCAATGAGCTCCCTGATCGATCCAGAGTTTGATCAATTCAATTTCAGGGGGTTGTAAAGATTTTCCTTTGGGGGGCATGGCATCGTCGTGTGGACGGGGAAGCGTTAACCTGCGAAGCATTTCACTTTCTGCGGCATGGCCGGCAGTAAATATTGGCCCGTTTTCCCCGCCGGCAAAGACTCCTTCTTGGTGATCGAGTGCAAGCCCGCCTTTGCGTTTAGCTGTGCTGTGACATTGGTAGCAATTGTGAGCAAAGATGGCCCGTACTTGCAGATTGAGCCGGTCCAGTTGATCTTGCGGAAATGAATCGCCCGCCGCAAAAGCCTGGAAAGCCTGCAAGTCTTCGTGATCTACGCTTTCCACCTGGTTCCAAGGCAAAGCGGCTGAAAGGTAGTCCTCACCGTGTGTTAAGCTCGCCCCTAAATGTCCGGCGACCGTGATTCCAACGCAACTCAGTAATAGCCCTGCAAAAGGGAGCTTTGCCGGTAATCGATCGCGGTAGCCATACAATACGGCGGTAATGAGAGAAAGTCCAGCGGTAATATATCCTGCCCATTGGTGCTGATCGACTAGGGTTCCAGAATACTCTTCCGAGGATTTGAGTACTGCTCCCATTATTGCCGACAGTATGGCGGTGATCGCCCCGAGATAGGCCATGTAGGTATAATCGATCTCTTTCTTACTGATACGATTCCAGGTTTCCAGCATGAACATTCCGATCAATAGCCCAATAGGAAGGTGGACTAACATAGGATGTAAACGGCCTAAAAGACTTATTTCTAGTGTTAACATTGTTCTCTTCTTGAAATGAGATCAAAAATTACAAAACTTTCTTAAGGCTGTATGGCTTATTTTGTTAAAATAATTGTTTTTATTTTTTTAATTTAAAATTATTTAAAGTATATTTGAAATAAGAAAACGATAGGCGTCGCTGCATCACTTTATAGATTATGGAGTTAGTATCAACTCCTGCCCGTGAAAAGCGTGGTGGTGGTATTAGGGCGGGCGTTTTACCCCACCCATATTAATCTAACAATACAGATATCCCTCCCCGGGCCGCCGGACAGATTGCAAGTTCGACGCCAGATTAGTGATTTTACCCCACCCATATTGTCCCAGGTAAATTTTTAAATGAAAGCAAAATTTTTAGTTATTGATATGAAAAGTGAATGTCTGGTCGATTTTCATCTTACAAACCGACTAAAAAACGCCCAGATCTCTTCACTCGCCACAAAATCCATATTGCCCCAACTGCCCGGCCAGTCGTGCTTCCCACCTACCAATTGGTATAACCACACTTCGTGATTTGCCTTTCCCTCAGTGTATTTTTTACTTACCACAAAGCTACTATCACTTAAATTGGTATTGGTTAAAGTATCTATAATGAGTTTGTTACACTCATTCTTTTCAACCCAAAAATCAATGATCTCTACCGTGCCCAGGTAGCCACCATATTTGTCCGAATAGTTCGCATCCCCTTCCCAAAGTGTAATGTCATCTTTGGTACCGTGAATTTCAAATACCGGTACGGGAGGTTCACCAGCGCAATGAGCAAAAGTAGACTGCATCATACAACCCGCAACCGGCGCTATTGCCGAGAATACCGCTGGCTTTTGACAGGCCAGCACATAACTCATATCAGCACCGTTAGACATGCCGGTACAAAAAGTATTGACGCTGCTCAACTGATATTTTTTCTGTAAATACTGGGCAAGGGAAGCCAAAAAGCTTACATCGTCGACTCCGGGATTGGAATAACCGGCATTCCAGGAAGGTTTTCCGTCCTCGCCCATATTGGCTTGGGGATAACATACTGCAAAACCGTATTGATCGGCAACAGCGTTCATTCCCGAAAATTCCATTATTCCTGGTGCCGTGCCGCCATAACCGTGTAGCGTAAAAACTAAGGGCGCATCTTTAGGCAAGTTGTCTGGGAGATGTAGAAAATAACTTCGGGTTAATCCATTTGCCTCAAAAGAGCGTTCCTGGGCGGAGGCTTGGAATGGCATCCCGCTGCTGAAAAAGAGGAGCAGGAGGAGTGGTAACCTATGAGATAGTCTGAGATTATTGTTATTCATGAAAAATTTACTTTGTAATCGGGTACATTTATTATATGTCCCCCCTGAAGTTTACAGTCAGGACGATGAAGTCCTGATCGCAATCATCAGGTCCCTTCATTCTCAAATCCCTCAGTAAATGCGGAACAGTCTGGTATCTGGCATCCCGGCCTATTATGCCAGTATGGCCGGCCATAGCCGTCCACGTAGGGCCCTACGTGGACGGCTATGGTATGGCTGGCAGGTGGCATCTGCTCTCTTGCCTTCTTACTTCAACTCCAACTGCTCCGTTTTTCCGTATTCTTTCCCTCTAATCCGTTCGAAAGCAGTAAGCATTTCCTGCAGTTTTTCCGGATTGGAAGTAGCCAGGTTTTGTTGTTGTTCAATGTCCTCACTGAGGTTATAAAGCTGAAAATCTTCGGCATTGCCTAGCTCGATATTGACATTTTTATTTATTGCCGGACCGTCGTAGGGCGGTATCAATACCCAATCCCCTTTGCGCAGGGCGGTCCTCGTCGTTGCTTCCAAGATCAACTCAGTTCTGCCGTTATTACTTTTACCCAGGAAAACATCCATCAGGTTCCGGCTATCCATTCCCCGGGCGGGGTTCGCAACCAGTGTAGCTAATGATGCAAGTATATCGACTTGCGATACGATGGCATTAGAAGTACCTGGTGAAATTTTTCCCTTCCAATACGTAATGAACGGCACCCTGGTCCCTGCTTCGAACAAGCTGTATTTTCCTCCCCGCAAAGGGCCGGCGGGCTCGTGATCGCCAAGTTTTTCTACCGCATCATCGTAATAACCATCATTGAGCACGGGACCGTTATCGCTGGACAATATGATCAGGGTGTTTTCCAAGATACCTTCTGATTCGAGGGTATTCAATAATTCTCCAATGCACCAGTCTGCCTCTACGATGACATCGCCGCGCGGCCCCATTCCCGAGGATCCTGAAAAGCGGGGATGAGGAGTGCGCGGTACGTGCGGCTGTTGCAGAGCGTAGTAAAGAAAAAACGGTTGGTCTTTGCGTTGTTTTATGTATTGCTGGGCCCTGACCAGGAAGGTGTCGGCCATATTTTCGTCGACCCATTTGGCGGCCTCTCCGCCTTTCATGTATCCAATGCGGGGTATGCCATTAACAATACTGCTGTTATGGCCGTGGTGCCATTTCATTTTTAATAATTCGGGATTGTCTTTACCGGTAGGTTCACCGGGGAAATTGTTGCGGTAGTCCACGGCGATCGGGTCGTTGGGATCTAGTCTTACCACCCGTCCGTTTTCAATATATACCGTAGGAACGCGATCTTGCGTCGCCGCCATAATGAATGAATAATCAAAGCCTACTTCATTGGGCCCGGGAGTGATCATTTCATTCCAATCGACGTTGCCGCTGCCTAGTCCAAGATGCCACTTTCCGACTATTCCTGTGTGGTAGCCCTCTTGTTTCAGGATTTTAGGAACCGTTATCTGGGCGGTATCGATGAGCAAGGGCGCAGTACCCGATAGGATCTTTGCCCGTTCATTGCGCCAGGGATAGATGCCGGTCAGCAAAGCATAACGGCTTGGGGAACAAGTGGCCGAAGTAGCATACCCATTGGTAAACCGGATACCGCCGTTGGCCAGCCGGTCAATATTAGGCGTCTTCAGTGCCGTGGCGCCGTAGGCACCTACATCTCCGTACCCTAGATCGTCGGCATAAATGATGATGATGTTAGGGTTGTCAGTAGCGGATGATGCTGAGCCATCCGCTTCGGTGTTGGAAGAGGAACAGCTGGAAATGATCACAGCAATTAAAGCGAATAGAAGAAGAATTAGTTGGGTGTTTTTTTTCGTCATGTTATTACGGGTTGAACGGGTTGCGGGTTAGAGGGGTTATGGCATTACTGGATATTCAACCCAGCCCAATCGATCCCATCCCGAAAGTTTTTTTGATCTAATGGCTTCCCGACGATGAATGCCGGGATGCAGTGTCTATTTGTATTGGCTTTTAAACTTGAGGTTATGAAGTTATGAGGTTATAAGGTTATGAGGTTATCAGGTTATAAGGTTATGAAGTTATAAAGTTATAAATAAAGTTATAAAGTTATAAAGTTATAAGGTTATAAAGTTATAAGGTTATTTTTGTATAACCCTGTAACCCTGTAACCTTATAACCCTATAACCTAGGCTGTTTAGTCTGATGATATACCGGCACAAGCGTTTTTAGCATAGT
>CAZHNG010000166.1:0-14623 GCA_964533785.1 uncultured Saprospiraceae bacterium
CAAATCACCTGCATTCCTTTAGCAAATAGATGCTGGTGCATAACATCAATCAAACTGAACAGCCTACTTCATAACCTCATAACCAATACTTTCTTACCAATGAGACGAATCCAAGAATTTTCTTTTCTTGAAGATAACAAAGTAGAATTAAGTTCAAAAATTCTGAAAATGAGATTTTCGTTTATATTTATGGCGATTGTCATCATCGATGATACATCCAACTTCTAATCAATATTATTACCATGAAAAAGTTCCTATACAGCTTTGTCTACTTATTTTTTATTTCTATCATTTTATCAGGGCAGCCCTCAACCACGGTTGATCTGAAAAAGCTTGACTCTTATTTTGCACAAATGGTAAAAGATTGGGAGGTTCCCAGCGCCAGCATTGGGATCGTAAAAGATGGAGAACTGGTCTTCACCGGTAACTACGGTGTACTTGAAACCGGCCAACCTGCCCAACCCAATGAAAAAACCCTTTATGCGATCGCCTCTAATTCCAAAGCATTTACCTCAGCCATTCTTGGCATGCTGGTACAGGAAGGCAAACTGGACTGGAATGATCCGGTACAAAAACACCTGCCTTATTTCGAACTGTATGATCCCTGGGTCAGCCAGGCAGTAACGATCAGGGACCTTTTGAGTCACCGGGTAGGATTGGGCACCTTTAGTGGAGATGCTATTTGGTACAGGGCGAACCTTACGGCAGAAGAGATCATCGAAAGGATCAAACACCTGCCCAAAGCTTATGATTTCAGAGCCGGTTACGGCTATTCCAACCTGATGTATATCACGGCAGGAGAAGTAATTAGAAAGGTGACAGGCAAAAGCTGGGCCGAAAATTTACAAGAACGCATCTTCAAACCTTTGGGAATGACCAGATCGATTACTTCGTTGGATCAACTGGAGCAAATGGGGAATTACGCCACCCCTCACGCCAGATTTGACAATAAAAACATTCCTATCGACTGGGTGGACTGGGAAACGGTCGGCGCTACGGGAGGGATCATCTCCTGCGTAGAAGACATCGCTAAATGGATGATCTTTAACCTTGATCACGGTGTACACAATGGGGAGGAACTATTATCCATAGAAACCCGGAATATGGTCTGGATGCCCCATAACAACTTCAGCGTAGACCACACCAAAGCGAATGATTATGATCGTCATTTCAGTGCCTACGGATTGGGCTGGGGCCTCAGCGATTACCACGGCAGATTGCGGGTAGGCCATACCGGCGGCTACGATGGCATGATCACGGCCGTCACTCTTATTCCGGATGAAAACTTGGGGGTCGTCGTATTGACCAACGGCATGAAAAGCCCGATCATGGCCGCCACCTACTATGCTATCGATCAGTTCTTGGGCACCGGCTCAAAAGACTGGTCAACGGATATGCTTAACATCAGAAATAATATTATCCGGAATGATACCCGGATCTCCGACCGCAAAAGAAAAAGAGTCATGAACACCCGGCCTTCTCTTGGTTTTGATCAGGTAACGGGCACTTACCATTCTGATATCTACGGCGACATCACGGTCTCAGAAGAAAATAACCGATTGCGAATAGATTTTGAACATACGCCGGCACTATCAGCCACCCTGTCTCATTGGCATTATGACGTTTGGGAACTACAATGGGACGAAAAACACGCCTGGTTCAGCTTTGGGACGGTAAAATTCGTCACGGATAACAATCTGAATGTAACGGGATTAGAATTTGACGTCCCTAATGATGATTTCTTTTTTGAAGAATTTAAGCCGTATCGGGTAGGACGTGAGTAACATTAGGTTTCACCCTTATTTTGGTATTAATTCGATTGACTTTTAAAAAAAGCAATCATTTTCTGATAATACCGATCGATCATAACACCGGGGCCGTGTTTTCCTCCGTCGACAATAATCAGTTCGCTGGTTGCGCCTGCTTTTTGCAATGCTTTATGTAAATGTTCACTTTGACAGTGCGGTACCAATGGATCTTTATTACCGTGGATAATCAAAAACGGGGGATTATCTTTTTGTACATAAGTGGCGGGATCCGCCAATTTGCACTCCTCTTTATGCAATTGGATCGGGCCACCCACCAGTGAAGATTCCGGAGATGCTTCTTCATCGTGATCCATAGCACTGCCGCAGGTATTCATGATCAAAAAATTCGTGGGGCCGAACCAGTCGACCACCGCATCAACGTGACTGCTGATTTCGGTATAATTACCCAGACTGCCTTCAATATCGATTTTTTTACCGTTTATTTCATAGGACTTTACCTGGCTGGTCGTTCCGGCAAAAGCTGACAAGTGCCCGCCCGATGACCAGCCAGTGAGGCCGATAAAAGAGTCATCTAAGGAAAACTGTTCTGCATTCGCCCTTACGAACCGAATTGCCGCTTTGACATCCTGGATCTGTGCCGGAAAAATAGCATCCTTACTCGAACGGTGATTAATGGTAACCACAGCAAAACCATTGTTCAACAATGCCTGTCCGATGCCGTCATAAAAAGCCGCGCTTTTGGAATTATTGGAAAACCAGGCGCTTCCATAAATGCAAATGACGACGGGATATTTTTCTTGCCCTGCTTTTGGTAGATGGATATCCAGCCGGTGACCCACATGCCGATCGCCCACGTAGTCAATATCCAGCCAATGCCTGGAAGACTCGATAACGGTTTGATCAAAGTCTTTCAAAGGAGGTCTTTGAGCGAATAGAACCATTGAAGCCAATAAAAAACAGGGCAGTATAAAGCATATATTTTTCATATGTTAGGATTTGATCCGCTCAAGTTGAGAGCTCTTTCTTGAACAAGTGAAAGTCAGATGTTCGCGGTCAAGCAAGCCGCTATTTTTCCCAACTTGAATAGGTTAATCTATGCAAAATAGACTTCAATTTTTTTCATTTCAAAGTAATTTTCATAATCTGCGTAATGCTGCGTCTCAAATTAATAATATAAATGAACAAATTCCTCAAAGATCTAAAAATTGTAGAACTTTCCAGCGTCCTGGCCGGTCCAGCCGTGGGCATGTTCTTTGCCGAACTCGGAGCACAAGTGATCAAGATCGAAAACAAGCGCACCGGTGGCGATGTGACCCGATCCTGGAAATTACCCCAGGAAGATAAAAACCAGCCTTTCTCCGCTTATTACCATAGCGTAAACTGGCACAAACAAACACATCTGATGGATCTGTACGACGAAAAAGAACGACAGCAAGTCTTGGAATGGATTACCGATGCCGATATCGTGATCAGCAATTTCAAAGCCGGTTCAGCAGAAAAAATAGAAATGGACTACGCAAGCTTAAAATCGATCAATCCGAGGTTGATCTACGCTGTCATCTCCGCCTACGGAGAAGATGATCCCAAGCCCGGCTTTGATGCCATGATCCAGGCTGAAACGGGTTGGATCTACATGAACGGAGAAAAAGACGGTGATCCCGTCAAAATGCCCGTTGCTTTGATGGACATCCTGGCGGCACACCAACTGAAAGAAGGGATCCTACTCGCACTACTGCAACGGGAAAAAACGGGAAAAGGATGTAAGGTACACGTTTCTTTGTTTGATGCCGGCATTTCGGCCCTTGCCAACCAGGCCAGCAATTGGTTGAACCTGGGGATATTGCCCCAGCGGAAAGGTAGTCAACATCCCAACATCGCTCCTTACGGTGATATATTTTACACCAAAGACAACAAAGCGGTCATCTTGGGTACTGGTACCCAAAAGCAGTTTGAAAACTTATGCGATTGTTTGTCTTTAAGTGGTTTGAAGACAGATGCCCGCTTTACCACCAACGCACTCCGCCTGGCTAACCGTTCAATATTAAACGATATACTGGAGCCTGCTTTCAAACAATATAACTATAAAAATTTAGCCGAAAGGTGCGATCAATATGGTGTTACTATTGCTCCGGTGAATAATTTAAAAGAGGTATTTGCCTATCCGGCAGCACAGCAACTGGTATTACAGGAAAAGCATCCCGACGGTGAAACCAGTAAACGGGTGAAGACCGTAGTGTTTGATCTGAATGGATAATATGAGATCATTTAGAGGTTGTTTGATAAGACAGCTCTAATTCGTACTGCCTGACTGCACTATCCGCTGATTAATTTCCTGCATTAACCTCCTTACCCTTTCCAACTGAAAAGAATTTTTAAGAATATCAACGATCAGGTATTTATCAGCCAGGTCAGGAAAGGGTTGGGTCAACTTTTCTAAATAAGTATCCGTAACAAAGTGAGGTACTCCATCTTCGGTATCGATTACAATGCCCACCGTTGCAGTAGCCATTTCTTTGTCCTGATCTTTGAAAGGATCTTTTGAAATAGCACCCAAATTCACCTTATCGATCATGAATAAATACCTTCCTTTTTCCAACACTCTGACGTAATAATCGCCGGAGTTGGCGTAATTTGTAGCTTTAATGAAGAGGTCACCGTTTTCCATGTAAGCGTAGTATTCGGTTTTTCGCTTTTTGGTATTAAAGGGTTCATAACGGAAAAGTCCTGGAGCGTCTACTTTGGCAAGTGCCGGTCGTGCAAACTTGATATCTTGCTTTTTCAAATCCAGAAAATTAATTACCGCACCGTATTTTGAAGATTGCTCCTCTGAATTGTTGGATGTTTTGGCAAATGGTGTATTTTTTGGCGATTTGAACTGTCTGCTAAACTGATTGATGCAATTCCAAAATGCTTTTTCCAATCTTTTTTCGTGAGAATATTTTTTGTATTTGCCTTTTTCACTGACGATTGAAGTAAATACGCCAAGGCTTTCATTTTGCTCATCGGTAAATTCCAGGGTCACCTTTGCATAGCGTTTTTCCATTTTTGAATTGAAATAATCCCAAATGTAGATTTCCTTTACTTTCATAACTAAGGGTTGGTCACCCTCTTTTTGAGTTTTCCAACGATCCACTGCTTTTTTTAGAGCTTCAAAAAAATCTCTGTGCGGAATGAGCGGTACGACGATTGGCTTGTCTAATCGACGGTGAGCAACGCCTAAGTTAGATTTAAATGCACGCTCATCGGAAATGGTCTTTACGTAAAAATCCCCATTGATCGGACTTTTGACATCCTGAACGATTTGAATGATTTTTGTGGCTAACATCGAGGATTGTGGAACTGAGTTCTGTACCGAACTTTGGCTAAAGATATCAACGCCTTCAGGCGAATCATTTGATTTTATTATTGGAGCAGTTCCCAGGTGATCAATCAGCAATCCGATAATTAAGGTAAGTAGAAGTTTCATATCTTGTTTTGATGTAAAAGCCTGAACAATAGATTGAATAAAAATACTATTTTTTAAGTTTTTCGTTGTAGACTAAGCCTTTGAGCCAGAGAATGAATTTACAATAAATTTAAATCAAACAACATAATTTAATACCACCTTCGCTAAAAAATAAGATGCTGTTATAACGGTAAGATGATAAAACGGCCTGAGGAATAATGGACTATTTTTAATATGTAATCCCAACCCTTCTTCGATATTCAAGAACAATCCCAAAAAAGCAAATGTCAGGGTAAATAAAAAGGTTACCCTCATCAACAGCAATGACGCAGCAAGATCATGAACCGCACCGCTAAGGGCAAAAGTCAATACCACAGCAGCAAACCGGGGCAGGAACTTCTGCAACGGTAAATAACAATAATACAGCAAGTAATAAGAAAATAATGGATTCCAATTCCGCCAGAATTTGCTGAAAGAGTCCGCGAAAAAAGACTGCCGCAACATGTAGGAGATGCCGGATAATTGGTTTTTGCGATAGCCCAATTTTCTTCGTTCATATTGCCGGTAGGTCGGGCGCATAGTCCAATGATTGAAATTCATCGTAGTCTATTGTTGTAGACAATAATACCAATTCACATTAAACCTATTTGTTCAAATAAGTGCGGTCAAACGGATTTTTCTTGACTTTCCTTGGCGGCCTTCGCGGTAAATTGTCTGAACTTTAATTCCAAGAGAGAAAAATAGGATTTCACCCCCAAGCTCTTATAATCTATTGCCTGGAATCTGCAGTCTTACCTACACCAAAATATCCCGAATCACATGCCCATGCACGTCCGTCAGCCGGATATCTCGACCGCTGAAGCGATAGGTTAACCTTTCGTGGTCAATACCCAATAAGTGTAACATAGTGGCGTGCAGATCGTGAATGGTCGTCTCATTCTCCACTACCCGGTATCCGTATTCATCCGTACGACCATAAACGGTACCTCCTTTAATGCCGGCTCCAGCCATCCAGATGCTAAAGGCTGACGGATTGTGATCACGTCCATCCTTCCCCTGGGCGAATGGCGTACGGCCAAATTCCATCGCAAAAATCACCAGCGTTTCTTCCAACAACCCTCTGCTTTTCAGGTCTTTCAATAAAGCCGCTATGGGTTGGTCCACGGCGTGAGCATTATCTTCGTGCCCTTTTTTCAAGCCGCTGTGTTGATCCCAGCGATCGTGGCCGGTATGCGGGCAGGTAAGCTCAATAAAGCGGACACCCCGTTCCACCAATCGACGCGCCAATAAACATTGGGTGCCGTAACTTCGGCAATGTGGATCGTCAGAATACAATCCGTACAGCTTTTTTATCGTTTCCGACTCACCTGAAAGGTCCGCTAATTCCGGAATAGTAGCTTGCATCTGGTAAGCCAACTCGTAGTTTTTGATGGCGGACTCGATCTGGTCAGCTTGTCCAATTTTTCCCAACAGGCCTTCATCCAGCCGTTGAATGTATTTCAGTTTATTTTGCTGTAAAATACTGCTTTGTTCCTGCGGTGCAATATTCGCCAAAGGCATATCACGGGGCTGCAAAACGGAGGCTTGGTAGGATGCCGGTAAAAATCCATTCTTGAAGTTATCCAAACCACCGGGCGGCGTCAATCCGCCATCCAACACCACAAACCCTGGTAAATTCTCGTTCTCGCTTCCCAACCCATAGGTTACCCAGGCCCCCATACTCGGCCGACCCTGAATGCCAATTCCGGTATGTAGAAAATAATTGGCATTGGTATGCTCGGGAAAATTGGAGACCATCGACCTCACCATCGCGATGTCGTCAACACAAGTGGCAATATGAGGAAATAATTCGCTCATCCACATGCCCGATTCTCCGTGCTGCTTAAACTCCCAGGGGCTTTTCAGGATCTTCCCCACATCGTTAAACTGAGTCGCATCCACTTTAAATTTATCGTAAGGGTTTTCGCCATTCTCTTTGGCGAGCCGCGGCTTGGGGTCGAACGCATCTACCTGTGATACGCCACCGTCCATGTAAAGGAAAATGATATTTTTTGCTTTCGGTACAAAATGCGGACCATTACCTCCCCAATCAGTTTTTGCAGATTCAGCAATTATTTTTTGGCCGAAAGGCAAACTGTTCATTAAACCCATCAAAGCCAAAGAGCCGAAACCGTTACTACAAATACTGAGCATTTCTCTGCGACTGCGAAGCCGTCTATGATTTCGATGATGATTCATAATAAAAAGATAAATTCTTTCAGGTTAAAAATGGAATGGCAGTAGTCTTTCCAAAGCTGTGGGTTGTCCTTCATGTCTTCCAATGAGCTGCCATATTCTTCGGCGAGATCAGCCAAATAAGTTCTTGCACCTTCCATTTCCTTTGCGGAGGCTTGTCTGGCAAAGGCCGACCAATAAATATCCTGGACACGCTCTTCAAGAGTTCGTTTTTTGCCTGCCAGTATTTTTTCCGCCCAACGTTCTGCCTGCAAATGAACGAATGGATCATTCAATAAGGTCAGCGACTGGGCAGGCACATTGGTCGTATTCCTGCGACCAAAGGTAGAAAAGGGGATTGGCAGGTCGAAAACCAATAAAAAGGGCGACAAAAAATTACGCCGAACCGCCAGGTAAATGCTTCTCCGCCCGGCACCATCCAGGGGGCCGGAGGTTCGAGGACGGCCGCGGCCGGTCATAAACTCGGTAATATGCATGGCTACGGGTTCTCCGTACATTTGCGGATCCAAACTACCGCTAACCGCCAGGATACCGTCGCGAATAGCTTCCGCTTCTAATCTGCGGACCGGGAAATGGTGCAGGTAAATATTATCAGGGTCAAGGGATTGATTGGCTTCCAGCGCTTTCGTCGATCGTTGAAAAGTCTCACTCAATACAATGTACCGGATCATTTGCTTAATGGACCAACCTTCTTCAATGAATTGCAAAGCCAGGTAATCCAATAATGCCGGATGACTAGGCAATTTGCCCTGCAGACCAAAATTGTCCACTGATTCAACAATACCTTTGCCGAACAGATGATGCCAGATCCGGTTGACCATCACCCGGGCAGTAAGGGGATTACTGGGGTCTACTACCGCTTCCGCCCAGGCCAGTCGGCCACTACCCTTTTGCGGATACTCTGCCGGACCCGCTTCTACCGCACTTAGAAACTGATGGGAAACTTTTTCCTCGCTCAACTGATTGATGCTCCCTCTCAGAAAAACGGGACTAAATACGGCATTCCCCTCAGTCAGGCCCAGGAAATGAGTGCTATCGTACAGCAAGTGCGCCATACTATCTTTTTGTGCCAACAAATTAGTCAAAGCCGGTGTGACAGGTTGGTCTTTAACCTTACTGGCAATCAATTTTAATTCTTGAGGAGTGGCTTTATTTTGAATCCAATTGTCTAGTGCTTGTTGCCCAAGATTTTGTGTAGCGTTTGTTTGAACAACTAATTGTTGTTTCCAATCCGGCATTGCACTATCATAAGCGATAACGTATTGTACTTCAATATAGTCTGCAGGCAGGATCTCGTAGTTGTGATTATGATAACGGCCCGGCAATATTTCCACATAAGCTTTACTCCCCTTGGCTATCGAAACGTCAAGTACATATGTTTGCCACTTTTCTTCTTCTACAATACGTTCAAAACTACCGTATAATGGGTAACGGATCAACTGAAAATTATTGACAATAATACGGATACTACCGTTAAGCCCTCTAGCCCTTACGGCAATGGAGTCGTGCTCAACAATGAAATTTGGGGATCTCAAGACGCCCATCACCCCCGGACCGTAGGTACGGCTGGAGGCCATGCCATCCGTAAGATCAATAAGGCGTTCTCCTGGCAGATCAAATTGTGGCGCTCCCTGCAATGGTCGCTTCCCAAAAGCCATTCCATCAGCAAACCAGCCATTCCATTCCGTCTGACGGAAGTCTCCAATAACTTTGTAACCTGCTTCTTCTGCCGGCAACTGGTCGATAAATTGTTTTTGCTGACTGATCAATTGAGGGGAAGGCGGTTCTAATGCTGCTGCTAGTCGTTGGCCAATTTCAGTCCGGATCTGCTGATTGATGTTGCGAATGCGCTGGACTATAGCTTGCTGTTGTTGGGTTTGTCGGGCCGCTTGGGGTCCGATGCGGGCACTTTCGATCATGCCGTACATCGCATAATAATCTTTTGCACTAACGGGATCGAATTTATGGTCGTGACAACGGGCACAAGCTACGGTCAGCGCCTGGAAAGTTTTTGAGGTGACATCGATCATGTTGTCAATGCGGTCAGCTTCTTCCTGTTTGATACTGACCGGACTGTGTTTTCCTTCTCCCAGGAAGAAGTAAGCAGTACCGATAATTGATTCGTTGAAATGCTCCTCGGGGTGATAACGTGGATCGGATAATATATCTCCCGCCAAGTGTTCCTTAACCAATTGGTCATAGGGTACGTCGGCATTGAAGGCGCGAATCAAATAATCGCGGTACTGCCAGGCACCACTGATGGGGTAATCAAATTCGTGGCCCATATGCTCTCCATAGCGTACGAGGTCCATCCAATGCCGGGCCCAACGTTCGCCGAAATGAGGAGAGGCCAGATATTTGTCGACCATCTTTTCGTAAGCATCAGCGGAAGGATCTTCCGTAAAAGCTTGAATGGCTTTGGGGGTAGGCGGAAGACCGGTCAGCAAATAAGCAATTCTTCGAATAAGTGAGGATTTGCCGGCCCGGGCGGCAGGTTGCAATTTATTGACTTTCTGCGACTTTTCTATCAGTTGGTCAATGATAGCCGAAGGGTTCGCCTTATCTGACATTTCCGGAAACCGGGGCGGTATGAAAGCCCAGTGCTTTTTCCATTCTGCGCCTTGTCGGATCCACTTTTTTATTAAAGCTATCTCGCGTTCATTCAATTGTTTTTTCGCTTCGGGCGGTGGCATCTGGAGTGTTGGATCGGCAGAAGTAATGCGATGGATCATTTCGCTTTTACGAATCCTACCGGGAACGACCGCAGCTTTACCACTCGCGAGTAATGCGATAGCGCCTTCTCTCGTATCTAATCGCAGATCAGCTTTACGGCTGCTGGTATCCGGCCCGTGACAAGTATAACAGTTTTGGGAAAGAATGGGACGGATGTGCTGATTAAAATCAACGACCTTCGGGATATTTAGATTTTTGCCGTCACCTGAGGTAAGATACTTTACCGTAAATAGTGTTACCACCGTCAGTACTACTATCCCCAGCCATTTTTTTCTGATTGTCATTATGAGAGTGGATTGAAAATTTCAACAAACCAATTTCTTTTGGTTTATTCGCCTTTTACCAAAGCATTCACAATGAAGATAATAAATTTACGATCGATTAGGCGTAGACAGCAGACAAAAAATAATAATAGTTTAAACAAATGAAAAATTGTCCCCGTTGTGGATCATCCTTTGAATGCCGACCAGAAAATATTGACCAGTGTCAGTGCCGGGAAGTGCAGCTTAGTGCCCCTACCCTAGCCTATCTAGCCCAAACGGAATACGATTGTTTGTGTAAAAAGTGTTTGGAAGAACTCAACCGACTGGTGGCACTGGCGCAGCGTCATCAGTTTCCCAAACCGGGTGAGCCAATGGTGGAAGGTTTGCACTATTATACCGAGAACGGCATGTGGGTATTTACTGAGTTTTATCATTTAATGAGAGGATATTGCTGTAAGAGTGGGTGCCGGCATTGTGCGTATGGGTACGGCATGAAAGATAATTGATACAACAATCACTATATAATCCAAGTCGTGTTCATTCAATATTGATTTTCGATACCATTCTGATAATCCGCGACAAAGACAAGAGCATTCGTATTTTCCCCGGAACTTACCAGCGCTACTTTTTGTTTAAAAAATAAAACATACCAAATAAAATTATAATTATGAAGTGGAGAATTGTGATGATTTTAGCAACTGTAATGCTGTGGGGAAGCTCAGTGATGGGAAAAACATCAAGTGAAATGCCGGTAAGGTCTGAAGTAGATAGTTTGTCGCGCTGGATATTACAGCCATTAAGTTCTGATGGGATGGATCAAAATAAACCGATCGTTCCTCTAACCCAGCGCAACCCATTACGTCATTCGGGCAATATCATTGACCATCACGTGATGACGCCTGCTTTTCAGAATATTTTTGAGATGATCCAGGGTCGGGTGCCCGGTGTCCAGGTATACGGTGGTTTTATGAACTACCAGATCCGGATCAGGGGATCAATGCGTCCGCCTTTAGTGGTGATAGACGGTTTGCGTCTTTTCAATTATGATGATCATAGTCTCAATAATATGTTACTTTCCATACCACCGGCTGATGTGGATTACATCGAGGTAATAAAGAATATTGGTCAAACGACGCTGTATGGTCCGGGTGCCGGTAATGGGGTGATCGTGGTGCATACAAAGCGGGGGGAAATGGTGGAGGAATCTCGTTAAAGGAAACCCTTGTCAGTTGTCGTCCTTTTCCCCTGCAAATGGACGAGAGCTTTTTATCCGAATAGGCTAAAAATGGGTTTTGTTTAGGTTTTGGGAAGTTCAAATATTCGTGGAGGTTTGGGGAAACCTACCAATTTTCCAACCATTTCCTAATTTCCAAAACCCTACTCAAAAGTATTCTGATATTACCCCTGACTGTGGGGGCAACTTTCACGGTGTTTGCGGCAGTTTTTAATGGTAATCTGTAACTAGCAAAAATAACATATTTTATCTACACTCATAATGATTAGATTTAATCGACTACTATAACTTTTTGTGTGAATATCTTGTTTCGGCCATTCATACTTAACTCGGCATAACACCAGTAAGTGCCACTTTGTCTCGGCTCCCAAATTGCTTTTACTGCTCCAATCTTGGTATTTTCAATTTGAAAACAAAGCCTGCCCAACATATCAGTTATGACCATTTTTTCAATAAATATTTCTGCCCCTGATTTTGATTGTAATTGATAATTTGCAGTCCCTGTCTTTATTATATTACTTGCCCATATAACCGGCTCTTTTTCGACTAAATCAGTCGATGTAGTAAAATCAATATTCACCTGATAGGTACTATCGCAACCGGCATTAGTCCTATAAGGTATCCTATATCTTCCTGCTTCATTGAATGTTTGTCCGGCAATTCTTATGGTATCACCTTGTTGAATTAAGGTATCAATTTCAATAAAGTAACTGGGAGATACCATTAGATTCAGAGAGATAGTACTATCACAACCTATTGCATTCTGGAAGGTCTTAGTGTACACCCCCGTTTCACTGAGTTGTTGACCATAAAAATCAATGATATTTCCTTCGCAAATATTGACAGATCGATTGTTAATTTCCGGTTCCTGAACAAGTATCCGCAGGCAATGAGTCGAATCACACTCAAGTGCTCGCCTGAAATCAGTGCAGATTAAAGTATCCTTGTGTACGGTGAAAGTTTGTTCATCCCAGGTAAAATGATCTCCTGAACAAACGGAAATTTGTTGCTCTATCTCGACTCGCTCTTGTCCTGCTCTCAATAATAATTGATATTCATAAGGACATTGTTCTGGGCCATTACTTTGTAAAACCAATAAATGCCGCTTTTCAGTATCTTCAAATGTAAATACCTGACGAGGCCCCTGACGACTATCCGACCAGAGGTAGAAATAATCACCTACACCTTCTGCAATATCCCATACGAGAGAATCGCCGGGACAGATCGTTATCAATTTTTGCAATTCCGAATCGCCATCGACACTAATCGGCGGGCCTTCGATCAAGTTTACCGTAACTTTAGCAGTATCAGGGCGACATCCTCCTTCTTCTGCGATATATGAATAAACGCCAGGCGTATCTACAGCAGGAATAAAAAAACCTCTTTCTCCTTCACGTAGTTCAGGATACCATCGTCCTCCTTGGCGTGCGCCCTCCAAAAAATCAAATAATGCATGCTGTCTATTCCCATCACAAATATCAGCAATAACATCCGGTCCAGCAGTTAGCGGCACGTCGACTTGAACGGGTATGAAACTGCGTGCGATGTCCGAGGCTTGCCCCTGAGCAAATAGCTGGGTATGAATTTCTCGTTGCCCGCTTGTCGGTAAATCGGCAGTGATTTCAAACCAAACCTGTCCTAAGAAATCTTCCACGTCTCTATCCGTAGCTTGTCCTTTATTAACGGCTACCAATCTGGCCGTACCTTGCCCTTTAATGTCAAAATCAGGATGGACTTCCGCAAAAATCACTTCTTCTCCTGGCGCAAGAATACCCTCAGCCACTTGGATACTAACGGAATCAATAGCTCCTAACTGTGAACGCACCCATATGTCAGCATCTCCTATAGGAAACTTGACCGTACATAGAGAGTCGATAATAAAATGGTCGATCAGACGACCCCGACTGTTGTCCAGATCCAAATCTAAACGCAAATCAAAATTATTGCGGAATTCGTCCTCACTGGTCATTCCTAAAATAACTTCTCTATCATTCCCTCGTAGATATTCTAAAGGAATATTGAATGCACAAAGAGTTTCTAAAGTGCTTGAATCTAAATTAATAGCATCTATGTAAGTTCTTCTATTACCATTATACCGACAAGTTGTGGAGGCAATTAATTTTTTCTCCCGAGCCATATTATCCCAGAAAACAGTCATAGCGCTTAGACATATGGTGTCTGAATTTGCTTCAAAAACCACAATGCTATTGGCGGCATTTGTAGTATCAATTTCGTATATATTTCTTCTTGGATCTGCACTAAAAATACCAACTGTCCCACCATATAGCTTATCATTAAAAAATACTAAATCTCCATCTAAATTATCATTACTATATAAATCCCCTCGACCTGTTAAAATATTTGCTTGAGGATCGTAGGACTGAATTGTAGCACTTCCAAAATAAAAAATGCCTTTGTTGTCAACAACCAAAGAAGTTACATTAACATCAAGAGTATTATCTTTTGTCAATGTTAAAATAGTATCAACATGCATTCTGTTGACAATATCAATTTCTATTAAATAAGACTCTTTTAGCTGGGAAGATCCTGTAAATCCATACAATCGACCATCAGGAGAAATGGCAATGTCTGAATACTGAGCAGGAAACTTAATTGTCAATAAAGCTTCGCCCAATTGCGTTACCTCGCAAGGTACCATATCCACTTTACCAATAAAATTTCCAGTATCGTTGTAATATATTTGAGCTTTTGAACAAAGAATAATAAAGCTGAAAAAGCACAAGAGAAGAATTCTTTTTTTCATGGAGATTATGATTAAAATGCAAAAAAGCCAGGCTAGGCAATTTGAATTGCCTGGCTTGACTTTCATTGAAATAAAGATACTTAATTTGATTTTACAATTAAACCTGAAACAGTTTCATTATCTTCAAAGATAGGGTGTTCAATCTGTTGGTTTCAACACACCAGCACTTTTAGCGGCAAG
>CAZHNG010000167.1:0-14599 GCA_964533785.1 uncultured Saprospiraceae bacterium
CCCGCTTCCGGGTAGGTAGCGTGGAAGACGAAGTAGATCAGGCGACGGGCTTTGCGATGAACGGAGAAGTGGAAGATTACCTGGTTAAAGTGAAAGGCTTGGATTACGGAGATCTAGATAACCCATATTTAACCGAAGCTGGTGAAAATGGTCCACGTCACGGGGTTCCAGAGGATCCGCAGGTGTATTTTGGAGATGATATTGATACAGATCCAAATGGTCAGGCAGACCCTGATGCAGCCGGTGATGATAATGATGGAATTGACGATGAAGATGGAGTAGTCTTGCCAAATATGTTATTTACTGGAGAAGAAGCAGTCTTCGAAATAGTAGTAACAAATGCAACGGAAACTTTACCAGCATTTGTATACGGATTCATCGATTGGAATGCTGACGGAGACTTTGATGATGCTAATGAAGTAGTATGGAGAGAAGTGGTGGGTAGTCAAACGATTGAATTAGAATTTGACGTACCGATCGAATCGATCCTGTATACAGACCTTGGCGGCCGCTTCCGTATTGGCACGGTACAGGCAGAAGTCAGCGATCCGGATGGCTTTGCCATGGATGGTGAAGTAGAAGATTACGAAGTACAAGTAAAAGGCCAGGACTTGGGTGATGCTGGAGAAACCTTCCCTACATTGAGGGTCGATGATGGGGCACGTCACGGTTTACCGGAAATCCCTGAAATATTCCTGGGAAGTACGGTAGATATTGATGACGATGGTCAGCCCAGCGACGATGCCGGTGAAGAAGGATTGGATGGTGACGATGGTAACGATGAAGATGATGAGAATGGACTCGTGGCTATCCTGGATGCAAACGGTGAACCAACCATGTTGATCACCTGCGAAGAGACATCGCTTGAAGTCGAAGCCACCGTTCCTAATGGTACTACTGCTTATTTACAAGCCTGGATCGATTTTAATGACGACGGAGACTGGGCAGATGCCGGAGAGCAGGTAGCGACTGATGTGGAAGTATCTTCCGCAACTTCTACCTATTCGATAGATTTCACCGTACCGTGTGGTGCCACAGTTACAGAAAAAGCCTTCTTGCGTTTCCGTATCAGTACGGAGCAGGGACTTGGATTTGATGGATTTACCATGGATGGTGAAGTAGAAGACTACATTGAGCCAATCAAAGGCCTGGACCTTGGAGATCTACCAACAGATGCAGGTTATCCAACCGTATTGTCTGATGATGGTGCACGGCACGTTGTTCCGATTGAACCATTGCTATATCTGGGTGAACTTGTGGATTATGATACCGATGGTCAGCCGGAGGGTATGGCGCTTGGCGATGACGATGAAGATGAGGCAGATGATGAAGATGGCATCGAGTTTATTACACCAATGATCCCTGGTGAAGAAGCTTGTATTAGAATTGATGCGGTTAACAATACTAGCGAAACCGCCACCTTATATGTCTTTGCAGACTTTGACGGAGATGGTAACCTCGATCCATTAACCTTCACGAATGGCAATCCAACCATACCCGTCGGTGGTGTTGTGGATCAGGATTATTGCTTCACCGTGCCGGAAATCGCCGAAGAGGCCGAAGGAATGATCTTCTTCCGTTTCCGATTGAGTACGGATGAAGATGCAGCTGCTCCAGCAGGTATCGCCATGGATGGTGAAGTAGAAGACTATAAACTGGAGTTGGCCAAAGTGGGTAACCTGGTTTGGGAAGACAGAAATTACGATGGTATACAAGGAGCAGAAGATATTGAGCCTGGATTAAATGGTGTAACCATCACTTTGACCTTTGCTAGTATCAACGGTGAATTAACCTACACTACTCAAACAGAAAATATCGACGGAGTAGACGGATTATACTATTTCTGTGGTTTAATTCCTGGTGAATATACGGTAGCTGCGGAAGCTCCCGATGGATTAGCACCGACACTTGTCAATCGCCCAGGTATTGCTGAGGAAGATGACAGTGATGACCACGATGGCGAAGCATTGACCATCTACGAGCCAATTGATCTTGTGGAAAGAGAAGAGGGCCGCGCAGACTTACCTGGCCGTGTGAATGGCTTCCCGGACGATCAGGATGAATTGCGCTATGACTTTGGCTTTGTCGCCTTAGATTACGGCGATTTGCCGGAAACCTTCGAAACGCTATCGGCAGACAATGGTCCTTTCCACGTGATCAATCCTATGCTTCATTTGGGGGATTGTGTAGATTCTGACAGCGATGGACAACCAGCATTCTTTGCGGATGGTGATGACAACAATACTAGTCCATTCACGGAAGGAAATTGTGCGGAAGATGGAGATGATGAAGACGGTGTAGAGTTCATTACACCGCTCATTCCAGGATACGAAGCTTGTATTAAGATCAAGACAACAGTAAGTTCCGGGCAAGCTTACCTGAATGCATTTATTGACTTTAACGGCGACGGTGACTTTGAAAACGACCCGAACGATTACGTCTACTTCACCAGTGCCGGTACTCAGCAATTGGTGACGCCTATTTCGAACCTTCCATTACCAAAAGGTACTGCAGAACAGATCTATTGCTTCAAAGTGCCGGTAGATGCAACATTTGAAGGCGGAGAAACGCACGCTCGTTTCAGGTTGAGCTACGAAGGTAACCTCGGTTACGACGGCTTGTCCATGAGCGGTGAGGTAGAAGATTATTACTTGCCGTTGGCCAAGATCGGAAATTACGTTTGGGAAGATGCCGACTTAGACGGTGAGCAAGGCGCTGAAGAAGCCGGAATCAATGATATTGAAGTACGCCTGACCTTTACCGGTGAAGGTGGAGCCGTTGAGTACTTAACGACAACTGCTAACCTCGATGGCATTGACGGTCAATACAAATTTTGCGGATTAATTCCAGGGGATTACGATATTGAAATCGTGGAAATTCCGGAAGGAATGATCTTAACCATTCCGAATAACGCCGATAGCGGTGCCGATGATATCGATAGTGACGGAACACCCAATTATGTGTTCACTATTGCTGATGGCTTCAATTTGCCGCAAGGCGAAGCCGGTACGGGTGATAACGATGGTGGAAATGATAATTTCCCGGATGGTAGAGTAGATGAAACCATTGACTTTGGACTGATACCAGTACCTGAAGTAAAATCATCACTTGCCATCAAGGGCGTTGACTATCCGGAAAGCGATATCTGCGGAAACTTCAACGCAACCTTCGATGCCTGCATCAAGAACACCGGAGGAACACCGTTGGATAACCTAAGCGCAGTACTAGATCTGGGAGATGCCGTCGCCTTCGGCAATGCATTTGTAGGTGTAGTCGCTGCCCTGGAAATAATAGAAAGTACGGCACAAGCAGACCCAGTCCTCAATAGCAACTACGATGGTACGAATAACTTGTTCGCCGGAAACGGATTGTTGTATCCGGGCGAACAGGTTTGCGTACGCTTTACCATCGAAGTGACTACGGAGGATGAAGCGGCTGCTCTTGCGGCGATAGCACAAATGGAAGTGAGCGCTAAAGCTGTTAACTACCAGGGAGAAGCCATTCCGGACTTCGATAATGGCGGTGCACAGTACATGCCGATGGATCTTTCCGATGATGGTATGGATCCAATGACCGCTAACCTGGGTTCTCCTGGCGATACCGGTGGCGAAGATGATCCTACTCCATTGACCGATTGTTGGAAGATCAACGAAGAGCTTACTGCTAATGATGATATTCATTCTACGGTGAGTGCAGATTGTGAAGTACTGGTTACTGCCGATGACGTTCTCGAGAATCACTATGCTCGCTGTGATAAATCCACTTATCCTTTAGCACCAGCAGATGATGATCAGGGCGCTTACGATGGATACTACCGCATTGAACTATACGATAGCCAGGGTGACGGTAGGTTGCCTAATCCGATCGACGCAACCTTGTACCACGGACAAGAGATCGTAGTGAAAATAATCAATGTAGCACGTGCCTGCGAGCCTACCTGGGGTATCATTACTTTCGAGGACAAAACAGAAGGAGATGCTTGTATTCGCAAAGTGGTCGCACTCCACAAAACAGAAGGGGAAGTGATTACTGAAGAATTGCACGGCGAAGACCTTGTTACTGAGATCAAAGCGGATTACTTCCTTACTGATCAGGCACCGAAAGAGATCGATGGTAAATATTACTTCTACGATCCGGTAACCAGTGAAGAGGGAGACTGCGACGATATGATACTGGATAAGGACAAGCTCGACGATCCAAATACTAATTTGCTTACCTGCATCGAAGTAGACAGCATCTTGAATGTAGAAGCTTCCTGGACAAATAAATCCTATGCTTACTACACCGGTACTCCTGAATTGAATGATAATTGCGGGGTACCGACGATCATCTCTGTCTTTGATGAATTAGTGGATTACAGTTGTGAATACAAGACTGATCCAATGGTACCTGGCCGTCAGGTCAGCAAAGAGATCAAGCGTACCTTCGTTTACGAGGACTGGGCGGGTAATAAGAACGAAGTGGTTCAGACCATTTGCTTCTTCCGTCCACTGGTAATTCTTCCTGACTGTAAGGTCAAGTTGGATGTATGCTGGTACGATAACAACAGCGATTTGAATCCTGCAGAAATTGGCTCTTATCCGTATTTCACCACTGCCGCTTGTATGAAGATGCCATTGGATGATCACACTTGCAGCTTTACCGTTACTTATGAAGACTTGCGTTTGCCTGGTCCGATTGATTGTGGTGACAAAGTGATCAGAACCTGGACAATTCTTGATTGGTGTTGGGATGACCTGAGAGTGGATGGATTTGATATTGTACAAGTAGAAGAAGGAATTGATCCAGATCACGGTTGCCCCGAGCCTACTTATGCTGAATGGCAGAATAAGAAACTGACCTGGGAGCAGCATCTCGTAATTGGAGACGATGAAGCGCCGGTCGTAGAATGCCCTGCACCTGATCCTGATTGGTATGGTGGCTCACCTTACCCTGTGTTCTCTGTGAATGCATTGGATTGTAAAGCATCTTTTGAAGTACCTGCTCCGAATATCGTCAACAAAGATGGGCTGGATAAATGCGGTTATTCCTGGACGGTTAAGGTGTATTCAGAAAAAGATGTGTTGTGGCATGATGTTCCAACTGGAGAGAAAGAAACCTTACTCAACCAGGATGTAACCATCCTCACTGAGAACGGTGTTACAGTAGTATCCGGCCTGGAGAAAGGCAGACACTTCTTCAAATACATCGTCATGGATCGTTGTGGCAATGTTGGAGAATCTGACTACTGTGAATTCTACGTAGTGGATGAGATTGCACCGATCGCTACTTGCAACGATGAACTAAATGTCTCTGTAGGTGGTGAAAATTACGCGAGAATCTTTGCCGAAGATATTGATGAAGGTAGTAAAGACAATTGCACACCAGTGAAGCTTCAAACCAGAAGGTTCATTAAGGAAGCATGTCTACCATCCTTTGTGGAATATACAGAATGGACGTTGAGCGACATCTACTTAGCCACGAATGGCGAGGCAAGTAATTCAGATCCGATAACCTTGGATAAAGAATCGGCCAGCAACAACGGTGAGGCCGGATACTGGACGCCATGGGCAGATTATGCTGACTTTGTCTGCTGTGACATCAAAGACAGTATCCTGGTAGAATTAAGAGTTTGGGATAATGGTAATATGAGTGTCGATGCAAAGACCCGACTTCCGATCTTTGGTGATGAAGTGGAGATGTTCGGTGGATTGTTTACTCAGAAAGACAACTACAACATTTGCTGGATGGAAGTACTGGTTGAAGATAAGTTACCTCCAATCTGCAAAGCGCCAAAAGATGTTGAAGTAGATTGTCAGGATGTACCGGTCACTTTACCGGAAAGTATCAACCACAAAGAAGTAATTACCTGGAATGAAGAAGAGATCAACGATCCGGCTAACGCCGCCATCATCGATTGGTTAAGCACTTACGATGAAGTAGAAGGCAGTACACCTGACGCTAAGGACAACTGCAGAGCTTTGCCACAATTGAGACGCATCGTATTCGACGTCCATTGCAAAGCCGGTAAGATCGAACGCTACTGGAGTGCCATTGATGAATGGGCGCAAGAATCACAAAATACCTGTAAGCAAAACATTTGGTTGGCCAGACATCACGATTATTGCATCAAGTTCCCTAAAGATGCCGAAGCAGTGTGCGGTACGCCAATGGTCGATAGCCTGGAGATTACCGAATACGGCTGTGATTTACTGGCCGTAAGCATCCAGGATGAAAGATTCGACGTACCTGAAAGTGAGGGCGGTTGCTACAAGATCTTCAGAACCTACCGGGTGATCAACTGGTGTCAGTTCGATAAGGACGTAGACCCGGACACACCATTGTTCGATCGTTTCGATACCAATTACGACATTGAACCATTAGTAATTGGCAGAGATGAGGATTGTGACGAATGGCCGGGTGATGAAGATGTCTATGTACGCTTTAAAGGCAAAGTCGATAAGAACGGGTATCTCGACGGTACGACCTGGATCGATTCTGATTGTGAACCATGGAATGATTCACCGAAGGAGAACACAGGCTGTAATAACCCTTGGGGTCACTGGAGAGAATTGGATTACACAGCCGGATTCTATCAATACACTCAGGTGATCAAAGTGACGGACAATATTGCACCAGAAGTTGCAGCAATAGGGGAGGAGCGTTTCCCAACCCTGGCCTCTCCTGGTAAAGATGATAATAAAGCGAGTGTCTGCGTTGGTCAGGTAGATCGTTTACTACAGATCAGCGATGAATGTACACCCGAAGGTTTGGCTCTTGAAAGCATTAACTTGAAACCGGATGGCAGCTTAGGATTAGGAACACTATCTCTATACGCTGGTACAAGCAATACTTCGGTAGGCAACGACTTCGGATTAACCATCACCCAATTAGACACCGCTACTGTTATTAGTGGTCAGTTCCCGATCGGTATCCATGAATTTGAAGTAACCGTTACTGATGGTTGTGGAAATGCTACTTCAATTGTAATACCATTTGAAGTCTTTGACGACAAAGCACCCGCTCCGATCTGTAGTGGTGGTATCACAACTAACTTGATGCCGGTCGATGAAGATAACGATGGAGTCAGAGATGAAGGCAAAGGTGCCGTAGCAGTATGGGCGAAAGACTTCATTGTGAGTGAGATCTGGGATTGCTCTGAACCAATTACTTACTCTATCCACCGGGCCGATGCTATTGATACCGGCGCTGAGATGCCAAGTCCGGAGCAGACCAATCTTACCCTCACTTGTGAGGATGAAGAGGTGGTACTCGTCTATATCTACGCCTGGGATGCCGCAGGAAATAGTGATCGCTGTGAATCAATGGTCATTTTGACGGATACTCAGGAACTTTGTGATCCTTCTGCTGAAGGCAACACTTCAATGATCGCCGGAGGTGTGTTTACAGAGGAGAAACAGTCGGTTGAGGGCGTTGAAATGAATCTTAGTGGAGGTTCCTTCATGGATCTGAATACTGAGGTTGATGGATTTTATGCCTTCGAAGGACTTGAAAAAGGGTACGATTACACGGTAGCTCCATTGAAAGATGTGGATCATGTGAATGGTGTTTCGACCTTTGACTTGGTCGTTATCTCCAAACACATCTTAGGTATCGACGTACTCGACAGTCCGTACAAGATGATCGCTGCGGATGTCAATAACTCGAAGTCTATTACGACCTTAGATTTGATCCACATTCGTAAACTGGTACTAAGACTCGATCAAGCCTTTAGCAACAATACCAGCTGGCGGTTCATTGAAGCAAACTATCGTTTCCCGGAACCGGAAAATCCATGGAAAGAACAGTTCCCTGAAGTGTCTAGTATCAACGATATTGATCAGGATGTTCTGAATGCAGACTTTGTGGCCGTCAAGGTAGGAGACATCAACGGGAGTGCTGTAGCGAATAGCGAAGGGCGGATCTTTGAACGTAGTAATGGTGAATTCTTCAATCTGGATGTAGATGACATGACCCTGCGTCAAAATGAGACTTATGCGATACCATTTACGGCCAGTGAGTTAGACCAGGTTCAAGGTTACCAGTTAACATTGGCCATGGACCAAACCATGCTGGAATTCGTGGATATCGAGTATGGTCTTATGCAAGAAGAAAACTTCGGTACGCAATTCGCTGCACAAGACGGCATGATCACGATGAGTTATCACCAAGGACCAAAAGTGCCAGGAAACGAAAGTGAAGAGGATCAACCGCTCTTTACCCTGGTGGTTAAGGCCAAACAAGCGGTCGATTTGAGTGAGGTGTTACGGGTAAGTTCCCGTTATACCATCGCAGAAGCTTATCCAGTAGATAATCAATCAGGAAGAGAAGTAATGGAGGTAGCCTTGAACTTCTCCAGTGGAAAAGTTTCATTGCCAGGTTATGAATTGTATCAAAACGTTCCTAACCCATTCGAACATACCACTCAGATCGGATTCTATCTGCCGGAAGCGACGACGGCGAAGTTGATCATCAGAGATGCTGCCGGTAAATTGCTTAAGATCTATCCTGGTAATTACGAAAAAGGTCAGCACAATATCACGGTGAAAGCCGGAGAAATCGGCAATCCAACCGGTGTTTTGTTCTATACCTTGGAGACAACAGATTACAAACAGACTAAGCAAATGACGGCGATTAAGTAAGTGAGATAACTTAAAGACACCAGACGCTAGATGCTAGACTGTTTGGGTTTGATTGCGAGAGAGTTGGGTGTGATCTAGGCGCTGCTTTAAATTGTCGAACTACTTAATTTAACTTTGGCACTTTATAGAAAAACCTATATCAACTGATTTTTAGCCTGTGATGGACTTGGTTATGTGGTTATCTGGTTATGCGGTTATGAAATTCGTGCGGCTTTTTGATAACCAAATAACCCCATAACCAAAAGTGTTTTACCAGGTAGTGTCTAGCGTCAAAAGTCCAATTTAAGAAGACAAAGTATTCTTAAAGGGGTAATTGATATTGATCAGCTCCTTCAAAGGAATATAGTTTGATTATTAGCCAGCACAGGAATTCACTCTTGTGCTGGTTAATTTTTTATTGAGCAGGTCATATAATTTACAGGGAGATCCTAATTTTTTTATGGGGTATTACGCGTTGAGCAAATTTGTACGAGGAAGAACTTATTGGACAACGCTATCCACCTTCAGTTCCTTACTGCGTCCATCCAGTTGCTTATTAAGAAAACCAACCCCTAGTAAAATGATTTTCTTGTTGCCGGAGAGGTAAGCCTCGTAGTACTTTTTATCTTCTATTTGCTTAAGCGCTTGGCGGGACAAGGTCTTCACCCTTTTAATCCTTTTGTTCGTAGCAAATTTGAATTCAATGATGTAAATCTGATCGGGTAATTCCAATACACCATCGATACGACCTTTGTCAGTAGCTTTTTCCAGATCCATTTTCAAACCGAGTAAGCGAAGTAACATGAAGATAAGGGAGTGGTAATAAGCTTCTTTGGGAATATGCAGGTGGTAGGGTATTTCTGCTAAATAGCTGCGGATGACATTAAGAAATTCTTCAATGTTTTCATCAGTTAAGGCTCGTTTAAGTTTTAGACCTGCAGGTTGAATGAAAAACTCATCCGTATTCATGTAGGCAGCCATCAAAAAGATAGTAAAGGACTGTTGTACTTCCCAATTGGGATAGCCCAATTGATAAGTAGGAGCTAATCCATCATGTTACAAATATACCACTTTTTGTTTGGTGAATGAGGCCCATTATGCTCAAGTCTAGCGTAATTTTTGGTTTATGAGGAGCGCTTTACAATTACTTTGGCATTTAATTATTAAAGGTAACTTCAGTATATTGCATTGTTCACAGCTACCGTATATGGATACACAAAATACCTGGACCAACGCATTCTTAGATCAAAAAAGACAAGTAGCCGATCCACTAGCCGATCAGGCCATCGGACAATTAGTAGACGAAAAAGGCATCCAAGAAGCCAGAAAAATTTTTGACCTCCTGATCCGGAACATCGAAATGCCCGTTTCCGAGCTACCGGAAGCTGTTCGTCCCTTTTTGGAAAAAACCAATCAACTACCGGATTGGGCGGATTTGGACGCCGTAGAAACAGCCCATGATCTATTTCTTGACCACGGGCCAAAGTTTTTAGTCTTACTTTATTACAAATCTCTTCCGCTGTTATACACCGATGCCAAAGGGACAAAAGTATTAGTAAAAACGAGCAGGCTCACCAACAAGGACCGGTCATTAAGGATTTTCGCCCGCCGCATAGCCGAAACCGGTCAGTTCCTGGTAGATGTGATGACCCAAGGAGCATTACAAAAGGGAGCGAAAGGAGTGGCCGCTATTCAAAAAGTTCGTCTGGTACACGCTGCTATTCGCAATTTTATCCAGACGGACGAATGGGATGAGCAAAACTGGGGTTTACCCATCAATCAGGAAGACATGGCGCTCACCCTCATGACTTTCAGTATTGCTTTAATTGATGGGCTGCAGCAATTCAACATCGAAGAAAGCCCTGAAAGACTAGAGGCTTATCTCCAAACCTGGATAGCAATCGGTCATACATTAGGAGTTAATAAGGATTTATTGCCCCAGAATTTAGCAGAAAGCAGAGTACTTTTAGAAACGATCCTCCAACGGCAGGCTGCACCTTCAGAAGAAGGAGAACTGTTGACCAGGTCCTTGTTAGAGTTTGCCGAAAACATGATGCCCACCCGGGAATTAAAAATTGCGCCTACCGGAATGATCCAGCATTTGATCGGAGTTGAAAAAGCCAAAATGCTGGGGATCCAGCCTAACTATGGTTGTATTGCTTTTTTAATGCCCGAATTGTTAAAATCTTATTTTCGTTTCGGTGAAAAATTAGAAGACAAAATAAGCGGACCTTTGGATGAATTTATCGACTACTTTTCACGTAAATTAACCCGCTCGTTGATCAATCGCTTCGATCAATATAAAGGCAGAAACTTTGAAATACCTCCTCAGATGAAAGAAAAGTGGCTTTAGAAAGTGTAAATATAACACTTAAAACCTCTGGTTTTACTGGATCTTCTTGTCAGATTATTGATGAAGCATCTTTAAAATTTTATTATTCGTCGAAGATGAGCTATTTTTGCAGCCGATATTCAATAACTAAACAAATTAGATTATGGGAAAAAGTTTGAAGACAATTTTATTGGTTATTCCAATCTTGTGTTTCGGGATAGTCGCTTATGGTCAGGAAGCTTCTGCCGCTTCGCTTTATAACGATGGTTTAGAAAAGCTCAAAGCTAAAGAATACGAAGAAGCTTTAACGCTGCTCGAGCAGGCCTTAGAAACTGCCGACCCTGAGTCAGATCAAAAAGTTATCAAACTGGCCAAAAGAAATAGTGCTTTTGCATCCTACTATATAGGCAATAAACACAGGAAAGCTAAAGAATACGACGAGGCTTTGGCTGCTTACCAAAAAGGTATCGAGTATTCGCCTGGTCTTTATTCCAACTTCGTTGGGGTTGCACAATCTTTAGAAGGACAGGAGAAAGATGCGGAAGCAGTGACGGCTTATATTAAAGCTGCTGAAATGACCAGAAAAGCTGGTAAAGAAGATCGCGCGGATAAGTTGATCAGTAAAGCTGAGAACTTTGCAGGAATCGCCTGGGGTAAAAAACAGTGGGATAAAACCATTGCCTGTGCTGAGGCATTTTTAGCTGAAATGGAAACACCAGATGCTCACTTCTACATGGCCGAAGGACTGAAAGCCAAGAAACAGAATGAAAAAGCGCTTGAGCATATCGCAAAATCTGTAGAGTTAGCTGGTGATGGTGAAAAAGACAAGTACTACTTCTCCAAAGCTGAAGTTCACGAAGCATTGGGAGAAAAAGCTAAAGCTATTCAAACATACAAAATGGTTTCCGGCGAGACTTACGGTGAACGAGCAAGATACAAAGCTGACCAATTAGAAGGCAGCCGGTAGAATAAAATGCAATAATGCTCTGTGTTTTTCACTAAAAAAGGTTCTGAATTACTTTCAGAACCTTTTTTCATAATGATCGGGGCAAAAAATTATCTAAATAATTGAGCCAAACGTATTTTAAATATAGTTACTCCCATCAGATATTTACAGTTAGACATTTATCTGTCCGGACGGTACCGTTAGGAAAATATTCCCAACTCGTATAGTCCAGTATCTGAAATCTGTTCATCAACTTAAGCACCGGTCACCTCAAAAGGTACCGCAACCTTACCCCATCTCAGCACGATGTTTTCTCCCTCTACCATGAATTCCATTGCCTCAGCGTGTTCTTCAACTTCTTTTGCATCTACGGTAACCCTCAATACATCTTTGCTTTCATCGTATTTGTAGTCTCCCCACTGATCAGGTTCGGAGTTAAAAATAATCACCCAATTGTCCTCATTGGGAATAGTGAAAAGACCATACTTTCCAGCGGCTAGTGTTTCTCCTTCCACATTTATATTTGTGGAAACTTCAAAAGTCGTTGCTTCATTAGCTCCCGTACGCCATACTTCTCCGTATGGTTCCAGTCCGCCCCAGATCTTCCGCCCTTTTATAGAAGGACTACCGTAGTTGACCGTAATGTCTGCCCCGCCAAGATTAGTCGTCATCTGTTTGCGGGGACTTGGCAAATTGCCGTCCAGCACTTGAATTTCGTAAGAATCGGTTGATACCAGGGTAGTTGAAGAGGCCTCAGCTCCCTCTTCCTCGGGAGTTTCTACCACTTCTTCACCTTCTCCTGTATCGGATTCGGATGGTTGAGAAGTACAGGCAAAAATTGAAATGCCCAAAAACAACAAGAAAACGTTTTTCATAATTAGAGATTTTATTGAAATAAGATAACAATGACTCATCCGTAAAGTTGGACTTGAAAATAGATTCATTTGCAAAACAATTTTATCCGGGGATTATTTCATTTCAAAAGGCAAATATTTTCCAATGAAAAAAAGAATTAAACCAAAACCCGGTCAGGAAAGTGTGTGGGATTATCCGCGCCCGCCAAAACTCGAGAATACGAGTAAAAGATTAGTTGTTGAATACAATGGTATTACCATCGCCGATACGAACCGCGGCTTTCGGATCTTGGAA
Organism: uncultured Saprospiraceae bacterium; assembly: GCA_964533785.1. Taxonomy (GTDB): domain Bacteria; phylum Bacteroidota; class Bacteroidia; order Chitinophagales; family Saprospiraceae; genus JANQRV01. The sequence goes on from CAZHNG010000167.1 coordinate 13,028, forward strand.
ACCAGCCATCCGCCGGTATATTATTTTCCGATGGAGGATGTAAAAATGGAATTTCTTCGATTGCGTGAAAATCATTCCACGGGTTGTGAATTTAAGGGAAGGGCCATTTACTGGGATTTGGTAACTCCTGGTTCCACCAGTTTAGCTGCAGCATGGAGTTACCCTGAGCCCAATAAAAAGTATGCGGACATTAAAGACCACCTTGCCTTTTATCCTAGTAAAGTTGATGCCTGTTATGTTGATGGCGAACGGGTGCAATCTCAGGAAGGAGATTTCTACGGCGGATGGATAACTCAGGATATTGTAGGCCCCTTTAAAGGGGGACCGGGAACCTGGGGATGGTAGGCGATATATCTGGCCGTATTTAAAGCTGGATAAAACGCATTCCAATTGAAGTAAAAAAATATAAAATTTCTGATGAAGCTTTCTTCCTCACCAGTGAGTATGATGGAGACGAGAAAGCAAAAAAAGATACCATTAGCCAAGTCTGTTAGTAATTTACAGATTGTGATCGTCTCCTCTTTTTGCAAAACTACCGAAGTGCCCTCCAAAGAGCGGCTTCGGCAGTCAAATAATCCCAGCTTCCTATAACTGTTCCGATTGATTATTGCTCAACTAATAATTGAGATCATAAAAATTTACGTAGAATCAACTTTTAATGGCCACCTATGAAGCCTATGCCAATAGCCCTGATAGTAGTAGTAGTTGCAGTAATAGCGCTGTGATCGTATCTATCATAGTCTTATAAAATCTCGCCAATCACCTGATCCAGATAAGCCGTGATTGTATGCAGTAAATTGGGGTCAGCTTGAGAGTCAACCAGCAGTTTGTTTTTTTCTGTGTTCAGGAATGCAACGACCTTTTCTTTTGTAGGCGATAATTTGTATTCATATTCCCGGTAACTCGTAAAATCATTAATGCCACTGAGGATAAGATCAGCTTCTAACTCTCTTATTCCTTTGATTAACTGGCTCCTGACAATAGTGTACTCAGGAGAAAAAAATGCAACCTTTGCATAATAATGCAATGGATTGTCAGCCAAAAAGCGTTCAAGTTTTTCCTGAAATGTCGCTAAAATCATGACCGTTTCATGATCCAGAATTTGGCCTCCCCATTTTTCTTCCAGCAGATCCTGAAAATAATACGGCGTGTTTTGGAGCGTTTGAATAGTTGATTCATAATTGCTCAGCCTTAGGTCAATACGGTAAGCGATCAGTTCCACCAGATCTTTTTGTAAGATCAGTAACCGGTCTCTCGATAATAGAAATTGCCGCTTACCTCCATTAGAAGGTAAACCGTCAAATCGATTCTTTGATCCCATAATCAAAAAAGTAAATTTATTTTCTACCAAAAAAATCTCAATAAGAAAAGCCTGGTTATAGCTACCTTCATTAATGGTTCGGTTACCAATTTTTGTTGGTATTTATATTATTAGACACCGGACGCTAGATGTACTGTCGTGTAAACTTGGGGTCAATGTTTTTACTCATCGCTAAATACACTGTAACACAAATTTATTTGCATTTTGAAGCCGTCTTTTTGCCCAACTCTTCGTTACGTACTCGCCTTCGG
>CAZHNG010000168.1:0-14415 GCA_964533785.1 uncultured Saprospiraceae bacterium
CCGCTATAAAAGAGACCGCGAAATGTGCCGGTTATTTAGTTCCCGAGGCACTAGCTCAAAATTTGCTGCTATATTCGAACCGCAAGAATTCTAGAGAAGGATTTTTTCCAAACGCTCACCCTTTCTCACATCTGACATCTGGAATCTGGCATCTTTTCCAAATACATTCAAATATAAAAGAAAACCAGCATTATGACTGTGGAAGAAAGAAAAGCATTAAAGAAAAAAATCAAAGCAACCATCGCCGAGACCGAGGCAAAAATTGCACAATTGGAAGTGGAAACTGCCCCTATTTCGCCCGAAAACTCAATCGGGAGGGTGAGCAGGATGGATGCCATTAACAATAAAAGTGTGAGCGAAGCCACTCTACGAACAGCTAAAAGAAAATTAGGCAATTTGCGGCATGCACTATCAAAGATCGAAACACCCAATTTCGGTGTTTGTGCCCGGTGTAAGCATCCAATTCCGCCGGCACGGTTGATGTTTATGCCGCAAAGTCCTTATTGTGTGAATTGTGCGGATTGAATTTTAAGATGCTAATCTGTACTATCCGATTATGATAAACCCGCCACCGCCATCACTAGACGCGTCCACTTTTTCTCCCTCTACGGATTTCATCTTCTCCCGCATTATTGCATCCCTTTTCTTTCGGTCTTCTGCCATTTCAACTAATACAGCCTGCTTTTTATCATCATCCAAATACTCAAAGGGAATATCATCGGGATTTTCGGGAATATTCAAGTAGATGACATCATTTTCCTCCAATCCTAAAGTGACGATGATCTCATCGGCGCTGGCACGTCCCAGAAGAATTTCTTGTTTTACGACTTTACCGCCAGCTGTTTCTTTAAAAACATAATTAAGGCTGTCTTTTAGCATAGCTTCGATGGGGATATAGACCACATCCTCGTAAATATCGGTAACGATATCAATCCCGGTAGTCATCGCCGGTCTGAGTATAGAATCCACTTCATTCAACTGTACGATCACTTCGAATACTTTGGAATCGTACCCACGTAATTGTTCTCCTATATTTGCCACTTGGATGACGCGACCAAAGTATTCACGGTCCGGAAAGGCATCCACTCTTATCTTGGCATCCTGACCTTGCTTGACTTTACTGATATCCACTTCATTAACGTAAGTTTTGGAGACCATATCGCTCAAATCCGGTAATTCTGCCACTACGGGATCCCAGGAACTGATTTGCGAACCTGGTCCGACCTTGCCATTCCAGTTACGGGTATAGATCAACATCCCATCTTTAGGAGCGGTTACCCGAAATTGTTTTCCGAGATCGGTCAATTGTTTCAACTGGAGTTGGTCTTTTTTCAAGGTAGCTTGTTTTTCAGCTACCTGTGCCTGGGATTTGATCTTGGTCAGTTCATACTTTTTCAGTAATTGCTGATAATCCCGCTCAGTCTTTTCCAGGTCGATTTGCGTTTTACGGATGACGGATTCCGGTTCGTATTTATTTTGCTCGACTTCAAGCAGTTTTTCTTCCTTTGCAAATTTAAGATTGATCAGTTGATCTCTAAGGCCGCGCATCTCGATAGCGGTATCGATCTTGGTTTGTTCCAACTGTGTTTCGGTCTGCTCGATTTGGGTAAGGATCTCTTTGATCTTGGTATCCAGCTCCGTTTTATCCAGGGTAGCCACGTATTCTCCCGCTTTTACCAGGGTACCTTCGGGAATCATATCGGTAATGCTGGTTTGGTAAATACGTGCAGCACGCATACCTTGCGGACCGCGAATTTTTTCTGATCGCTTAGCTTGCAATTCTCCGGTAGCAGATACTTCGACTACAAACCTTCCGCGATTAACCTTGGACTTGAGATCATTGACCTGGGCGACTTCTCCCGGGCTTGAAAAGAAATACAGCACTGCACCGAGTGCTCCAATAACAACAACCGGGATAATTATTTTAATAATATTCATAAAAGCTTTTTTTCAACTCCTAAATATTCATTAATATACATAATTATTTTCCCGGTCGAAAAGAATTAAGCCATTAATCTTTTGGTTTAACAGTTACATTACGTTTTTTCCATTCTTCGGGCAAGCTTCCGTAAACATAATCCCAGAGTGGAGAAGAAACACCAAACATGATCTTATCGTTTTGGTAGTGGTGAATAGCGTGATTGGTCCACAATGCTTTGAAAATATTGTTGGGTGCCCTAAAGATATGCACGATGTAATGTACAATTAAATAGGCAGCATATCCTACCATGAAACCGGCCAGAAACGAAAAGGCATATTTACCGAGCAATAGTTTCATGATGAGCAGCAGAACAGTGGCGATCATTATGCTAACGATCGGCGGCATGGCCAGGCGTTGCTTGTCTTTTGGAAAATCATGATGAACGCCGTGCAACTTGTAAGCCAGTTCTTTTCTTTTTTCCGTTGTCGGCTCCAGATGATACAAACCTTTATGTGCATGGTATTCCACGAAAGTGAATAAAAACCATCCGCTGAAAAACAAAACGACGATTTGTAATACAGACAGATCAGTAGCAATTAAGGCCCAGTAAATCAACCCAACGGCATAGATCAGAAAAATAGATACCGGGATAGCAATATGCGTGCGGGTAAAGGCATCCAGGTATTTATTACCGAATAAAGGGGGAGAAATATTTTCGTTAGACAAAAACTTCCGTTCTTTTTGTTGCTTCATTATTACTAGTGTTTGGATGTTTAATTAGCTGCAAAAGTAAAAAAAGTGGTAAAAATGAGGTTATTTAAGCTTGAAGAAAAAATTTTAGCGCAAAGCATGACAATGTCTTGACTATAGGTATCTACTGCCTCGGGAACTAGTAATTTAGATTTATTCCGTATAAGTGGGTAGCCTATTTAATTGTTGACGAATGTAGCGTTGTGTTTTGATCTTGTATTTTTTATAAATACGACGAATGTGCTCGTAATTGGAGTCGATCGGCTGTTTGCCCATGAACCCGTTTTGACGCATCCATTCATCATTATAGATCTTACCGATGTAACGGCTACCATGATCGGGGAACAGTACAACAACAACATCTCCCGGTTTGATCCAATCTTTGATTTCAAACACACACTGCATGGCAGCACCACTGGAATATCCTAACAATAACCCTTCTTTTTTGGCTAATTGCCTGGCCCTGATCGCACTTTTCTTATCCGTCACTTTTATAAATTCATCGATGATATCGAAATCAACATTGTCAGGAATAATGGTTTTGCCCAGCCCCTCGATCTTGTATGAATAAATTTCGCTTTCGTCAAATTCACGGGTTTCCCAATATCTTTTCAAAACAGAACCATAGGCATCAACTGCTATGATACGAATATCGGAATTTTGCTCTTTTAAGTATCTAGCCGTTCCGGACAAGGTACCTCCGGTTCCTGCACAACAAACGTAATGGGTGATTTTTCCCTGGGTTTGCTTCCAGATCTCCGGCCCGGTAGAATTATAATGAGCGCCGATATTATCGAGATTAAAATTCTGTTTTAAATAGTAAGAGTTAGGAATTTCCTCGGCAAGTTGAACGGCGCGGGAATAATAGGATCGAGGATCTTCAGGGGCTGCGTCTTTAGGGCATACGACTACTTCCGCTCCCATTGATCTTAGCAAGGCGATTTTCTCGCGGGAAGCTTTACTCGAAACGGTCAATACGCATTTGTACCCTTTAAGGCTGCAGATCATTGCTAAACTAAAGCCCGTATTCCCCGAGGTCGCTTCAATGATCGTAGAGCCCGGTTTGATTTCCCCTCTTCTTTCTGCCTGCTCGATCATATAAAGGGCCGTTCGGTCTTTTGCGGAATGCCCGGGATTATAGGCTTCCACTTTTCCGTATACTTCGCCGGAAAAGTTCTCGCAAATTCTGCTTAATTTGACAAGTGGAGTATTTCCAATAGTTGCTAATACATTTTCACTATACATAGTGCTCCGGTTTTTTTGCTAGGCAATTGCTTAAGTGCCGTTAAGAAAAGATTTCAATAATAAATAACAACAGCGGCAGTTAACCAAAGGTACGAAACAATTGGTCTTGTTACTTTTATATCTTCATACATGGAGTATATTCTTGTAATACATCACTCAAAATTAAAGAAGTATTTCCTAATTAGAAAATTCCTCCCCGCCCAACATTATATTTGTAAAGAATGAAATCTTGAATTGCACATGCCAAAAACAGCGATCGTACAAGCAGCCCCCGCTTTTTTTAACCTGAAAGCCGGGCTGAAAAAAGTAGAAGAATTAGCCTTAGAAGCCGGCAAACAGGAAGCAGACCTAATCGTCTTTCCCGAAGCCTACCTTCCCGGCTATCCCTGGGGGTTGTCTTTCGGAACGGTTATCGGTAACCGGTCCGATGAAGGCCGCCAACACTGGCTGCAATACTGGCAAAACGCCATGGAAATACCTTCCCAAGCTTGTGATCAACTAGGCGACATTGCCCGCAGATCCCAAGCCTACCTGGTCATTGGAGTTGTAGAAAGAAATGGCATTTCCGGAACGTTGTATTGCAGTTTACTTTATTTTGCCCCTTCCGGCAAATTGATCGGCAGGCACCGCAAACTGAAACCCACTGCCGCTGAACGCATCATCTGGGGAGAAGGAGCCGGCGATGATCTCGATGTTTACCCTACCCCGCTCGGAAAGATCGGCGGCCTTATTTGCTGGGAAAATTATATGCCGTTGGCCAGAATGACCCTTTATCAACAAGGTGTCGAAATTTACCTTGCTCCTACTGCCGATCAACGCGATACCTGGCAAGCCACCCTTCGACACATCGCCTGTGAAGGCAGGTGCTTCGTGATCGGATGCAACCAATTCGTCACCGCCAATATGTATCCCGCTGCTTTTCAGGCGGAGGCACACAAAATGGGAACAACCCTTTGCAAAGGCGGTAGTGTTGCGATTTCTCCCTTAGGGAAAATAATTGCCGGTCCGCTATGGAATGAAGAGGGTATTCTATATGTTGATCTTGACCTGAATGAGGTAGCTATGGGTAAAATGGATTTTGATGTAGTGGGGCATTATGCCCGGCCGGATGTGTTCGAACGGGTTAAACGAGTTTGAACGGGTTAGCGAGTGAAACGTGTTCGACCCCATTGAACCCGTACTCACTCGCTAACCCGTCTAAACTCGTACTAACCCGAAAATATTGTAGCTTTGTGCGGTTTCGAAAGATGATGATATGATCCGTTATTATGCAAAAGTCGATGGTCAATTACAGGAATTGGAGTCTGCCCTACAGTCCAACTGGGTGAACATATCTCCTCCGTTCAATACGGCAGAGCTAGAGCAAGTTGCCCTGCAGTTCGAATTGCCGTTGGATTTTTTGACGGATTCCCTGGATATTGACGAGCGCTCGCGCTATGAACGGGAAGAGGATGTTCGCCTGATCGTCCTCAATACGCCCATCCTCAATGACCTGGAAATGCAGGAAACCAATGATGCCATTTACATAACCATTCCCATCGGTATCATTCTTACGCCCGATCATATCATTACCATTACTTCCTACGAAAACCCAGTTCTGCAACTATTCCTGGACCATAAGGTCAAGAATTTTGACCCCAAAAACCAGAGGTTGTTCGTCTTGCAGATCCTAGAACAAAATGTCTTTCGTTTCCTCAACTGCCTTAAAAAACTCAATACCAAGCGCAATATCATTGAACAGGAATTGTATGATTCGAGCAGAAATAAAGAACTGAAACAACTCCTGGGGATTGAAAAAAGCCTGGTCTATTTCGTAAATTCCTTGAGTGCCAATGAATTATTGAAGTTAAAAATGAAGCGGTCTGATTTTCTAAAAATTGAAAAAGACGAAGACCTGCAGGATCTATTTGAAGACATTATCATTGACAACAGCCAGGCGCTGGAAATGTCCAATGTTTATACCAATATTTTAAACGGCACAATGGATGCCTACGGTTCTATCATTTCCAATAATCTGAACATCACCATCCGGCGACTTACGCTGATCACCATCGTTTTAATGGTGCCTACCCTGGTTGCCAGTTTTTATGGGATGAATATCCAAATGCCTTTCCAGGATTTCGACCACGCCTTTTATGGTATCATTATAGTTTCAGGAATACTCAGTTTACTGCTGGTAATTTATTTTCAGCGTAAGCGGTTGTTTTGAAACAGTTGGTACTTCCTGTTTTTTTATTGCTCCACTAGTCATCGAACCTCTTTTCTATTAATGGGTTTAGATAATGTCATCCGTAAACCTAACGAAGTAATCTATGCGCATTACCCTACTGTTATTATGGCTGAGCATTGCCTTTACCCATGCTCAAAACTATACTATTAGCGGTTATATAAAAGACGCTCAGAGCGGGGAAACGCTCATTGGCGCAGCTCTTTACGTTCAGGAAGCCAATACCGGTGTCTCCACCAACGAGTATGGATTCTATTCCCTATCGCTGCCTCCGGGCGATTATACGCTGGAGTATTCCTACCTTGGCTTTACCGCGGATACGATAACCATAACCTTGTCGGAAAATACGACCCTAGACGTGGAATTAGACGAAGAAGTCGCCCAACTGACAGAAGTGGTCGTTAAATCCGAGGCGGGCAATCGCAATATTACCAACGTGGAAATGAGCACCAACAAGCTCAGCATGGAAACCATCAAAAAAATGCCCTCCCTTTTGGGGGAAGTAGAGATCATCCGGAGTATACAGTTACTACCCGGGGTCAGTACGGTCGGAGAAGGAGCCAGTGGTTTTAATGTCAGGGGAGGCAGCATTGACCAGAACCTTTCGTTGTTGGACGAAGCGCCAGTTTATAACGTATCTCACCTATTTGGTTTTTTCTCGGTGTTTAATCCCGATGCGGTAAAAGATGTGAAGTTGTACAAAGGAAGTATTCCCGCTCGTTTCGGAGGACGGCTTTCTTCCATTTTGGACGTGCGGATGAAAGAGGGGAATAACAAGCGTTTTGAGATGAACGGCGGAATTGGTTTCATCTTTAGCCGCCTGGCCATTGAGGCGCCGATCGTCAAAGACAAAGCTTCCTTTATCGTGGCCGGACGCCGCTCCTACGCTGACGTACTGGCACAGCCTTTTTTAAACGAGGATTTTGCGGGATCTGTTCTGAACTTCTACGATCTGACCCTCAAAGCCAACTACAATGTCAGCATGCGCGACCGGGTTTTTGTTTCCGGTTATTTCGGAAAAGATAATTTCAGTTTCGGCGATGATTTTGGGTTCAATTGGGGGAACCAGACGGCTACCTTGCGCTGGAATCACCTCTTTAATACCAAACTATTCTCAAACGTTACGGCTTACTACAGTAATTATGACTACGAATTGGATTTTGGCCAATCCTCCGAAGGCAATTCTTTCGATTGGAATGCCAACATTGTCAATTACAGCATAAAACCGGAATTCACTTTTTATATTAATCCCAATAATATCCTTCGCTTTGGCGGACAGGGAATTGTCTATGAATTTGAGCCCGGTAATGCGGTCGGGATCAGCGAAGGTGAAGTGCGGGATATCAGTTTGCGGAAAAAGTACGCCATTGAAAGCAGTGCTTTTATTGAAAATGAGTTGAATATTGCCAACCAGTTAACCGTCAACTACGGCTTGCGGTATTCCCATTTCAATTACGTTGGAGAGGGACGCGCATACGAGTTTGCGGAACCGTTAGCCCTTGGCTTCCGCCGCCAGCCAATCGGTTTTGAAGAGTTTGACCAATGGGAATCCATCCAAACTTACAGTAACCTGGAACCTAGAGCTTCTTTGAACTACCAATTCAATGATCGCAGTTCCGTCAAGGCCAGTTACAGCCGAACGGCTCAATACCTGCACCTGATCTCCAATACCACCGCCTCTACCCCACTCGATGTCTGGACGCCCAGCACCAATAATATTGAGCCACAAACGGCGGACCAATACGCCATCGGTTATTTCCGGAATTTCAAAAACAATACCTACGAAGCTTCCGCGGAAGTGTATTACAAAGACATGAACAACCTGGTCGAGTATATCGACAATGCAGATCTGATCCTGAATGAATTTTTGGAAGGGGATCTATTACCAGGTATTGGCCGTGCCTACGGATTAGAATTATACGGCGAAAAAAAGGAAGGCCGGTTCACCGGATGGCTCGCCTATACTTTGTCCAGAACCGAAAGGCAAGTAGCTGGTATCAATAAGGGGGACTGGTTCCCCGCCAGGTTTGACCAAACGCATAATTTAAGCATCGCCGCATTTTATGAACTGAACGAACGCTGGACCTTTAGTGCCAATTTCGTCTACAATACCGGCACTCCGACCACTTTTCACACTATGCGTTTTGAGCAACAAGGCTACGTCATTCCGCACAATCCACTGGAAACCCGGAACAATGTCCGATTACCCGACTATCACCGCCTGGATGTATCGGCCACCCTCAACGGTAAACCCGACAATCCCAAGAGATGGAAAGGGCAATGGGTTTTCTCCATTTACAACCTTTACAACCGCAGGAACCCCTTCGATATATTTTTCCGGCAGACGCAGATGCGCACCGGTCCCGGGCAACCCATCGATACCGAAGCCATACGCTTAGCCGTTATCGGGAGCTTCATTCCTTCCGTTTCTTACAATTTTGAATTTTAAAATCAGAGACAAAATGATCAACTATTTCAAATACAGCATAGCAATAATAGGTTACCTGGTACTTTTAACGGGTTGTGAAGATGTCATTGACGTAGAGCTACAGGAAGCTCCGGCTCAATTAGTAGTGGATGCCTGGTTGAATAATAAACCGGAAGAGCAAGTCATTAAACTGAGTTTGTCCCAGCCCTATTTCGATAGCCAACTAGCCGCCGGTGTCGAAGATGCCAACATCGCCGTCGAGAACAACAATGGAAAGATCATGGTATTCAACCACCAGGGAGAAGGTCGGTATACCTGGACACCAGCACCGGGCGAAACCATCGGCGCAGTCGGGGACACCTTTAACCTCGGGATCGAACTGGATGGCGCCATCTACCTGGCCGCTTCCACGATGAAAAGAGTGCCTCCTATCGATTCGATCACCTATGAGTTTAGGACGGATGAATTGATCGGGCCGGACGGTATTTACGCCGCTTTTTTTGCGCGGGATTTTCCCGGCAGGGGAGATACGTACTGGATCAAAGCCTTTAAAAATGGGGTATTCCTCAACAAGCCGGCGGAGATCAACATCGCCTTTGACGCCGGTTTTGATGCCGGAGCCGACTCCGACGGCCTCGTTTTCCTGACCCCTATCCGCGAAGCTATCAACCGTATTCCTGATGAAGACAATCCGGAAGATGACATCGAGGTGCCGCCTTACGCAGAAGGAGATTCCGTATACGTCGAGATCCATTCCATCACTACGGAGGCTTTCACCTTCATGGAAATTGCCCGGGACCAGATGACGAACGGGGATAATGGGATCTTTTCCATCCCCATTGCGAACACGAGGGGGAATATCGTTAATCTTGAAACGGGGGAGTTTGTACTCGGTATGTTCTGTGTTTCGGCGGTTGAGGGGCTGGGGACTAGGATTGAGTAAGAAAGTGCGGGCAGTTATGGTTTTAGATGTTTTCTTAGTGTCTTACTTTTAATACAGCTTCGAATTAAGGGAAAGACCAATTGAAACATGGCCAGGTATTAAATCAAAAGATCTAAATGCAATTGCTATATTGTGAGTAACTATAATGAATTTAAAATGTTTGAAATAGTATTAAACCAAATAAAATATGATTGATTGGACAGAATTCATTCATAGTGATGAAAAAGTATTACTGGGGAAACCTGTTCTGAAGGGTACGAGGTTATCAGTAGCGTTTTTACTGGAACGGCTCGCTGATGGTTGGACAGAACAAATGCTGCTTGAGAATTACCCTTCATTGACGAAAGAAGGTTTACAAGCGGTGTTTGCTTATCTCAATGAATGCATGAAGGATGGTCTGTTATACCAACCAAAAATAAAAGAAGCTGCTTAATGCTTGTTTTGATTTCCTGCCACCCTGGCTCCAAACCATTGGGGCAGGCGGGTTTAATAATTTAGTCACGCTCTAATAACAAGCATTAAGATCCTGAAGCACTATTCCCGGATTTAATCCTCCCTTTTTAAGATTATATCCTCGAACCCACATTTCATCAATTCTCATGGTTCCCAGCATCCTGAATGCTAAAAAACCACCAGCTCCTAAAACACGAAAAATTTCCACCTGCGAGTTTTCCACAATGTGGAAAACCATCAAGTACAATTCAAAATATTGAAAATCAGCATTTTAAAATAGTTTTCCACAAATTGTGGAAAACTACACCTCCATTTCACCGACTTTCTACCTAAATTTGAAGCGTCTTCTGAATGAAAAAGAAACATTCAGTTAACATACTGCATCAGATTTTAGAAGTTGACTTTTGAAACTTTTTATACTATATTTAAGTTTCAAAAAACAAAAAAGAGAATATTATGAGTACAGAAGTAACTACCGTACGCGAACCCATCCTTGAAGAAAATCCCAACCGCTTTGTACTGTTTCCCATTCAACACGATGATATATGGGCATTCTATAAGAAATCAGAAGCCAGTTTCTGGACCGCTGAAGAAGTGGATCTATCGAGTGATCTGGCCGACTGGAAAAACAAGCTCAACGATGATGAACGTCATTTTATCAAGCATGTCCTGGCATTTTTCGCTGCCAGTGACGGGATTGTAAATGAAAACCTGGCCGAGAATTTTGTCAACGAAGTACAGTACACCGAAGCAAAATTCTTTTACGGCTTCCAGATCATGATGGAGAACATCCATTCTGAAATGTATTCCTTGTTAATCGATACTTACATCAGCGACCCGGAAGAAAAAGATCATCTTTTCAATGCCATTGAAACATTAGACTGCGTGAAGAAAAAAGCCAGCTGGGCACTGCGCTGGATCGAGAATGCCTCTTTTGCGGAAAGACTGATCGCTTTTGCGGCGGTTGAGGGTATTTTCTTTTCCGGTTCATTTTGTTCCATCTTCTGGTTGAAGAAAAGAGGGTTGATGCCGGGACTCTCTTTCTCCAATGAGTTGATTTCCCGGGATGAAGGCATGCACTGCGATTTCGCCTGCTTGTTGTACAATGATCATATCCAAAACAAATTACCGGAAGGAACGATCCAAAAAATTATTACCGATGCAGTCGCCATCGAGCAAGAATTTGTTTCCGATGCGCTGCCCGTCAATTTAATTGGTATGAATGCCGATATGATGTGCCAGTACATTGAATTTGTTGCTGACAGACTACTCGTAGCCCTCAACCAGGAAAAGATCTATAATGTAGAGAACCCATTCCCATGGATGGACCTTATTTCACTGCAGGGAAAGACCAATTTCTTTGAAAAAAGAGTGGGTGACTACCAAAAATCGGGCGTAATGGCTACCAGAGACAAACAGGTCTTCAGCCTCAACGAAGACTTCTGATAATCCGCAACTCTCACAACCCAACTTACTGATACTAATAACCAATACAGTGTTACAACAAACCAATTACAATCTTGAACTAGAGCGTATACTCAGTCAGAAAAAGGTTAAAGGTCATTTTTCTGCTGTGATCCTGGTACATTCGGGATCAAGTGTAGAAGAGGTCTTGAAACCAGAGGTGATAAAAGTGGCTGTGCCTAATATTGCTGATCAGCCCGTTGTGGTGGTCAGCCAGCCTAATCGGCCCAGTCGACTAGATAAGGATATGCTCTATTTCGAGTTTTTGTAGCGCAAAGCAAAACGAAAAACCATGCAAGCACAAGCATAAATAATTTCTCTATTCATAACCTATTAAACTTTAGCGACCATGCAAGTAATAAAAAGAGGTGGCAGGCGTGAGGACGTCAGCTTTGATAAGATAACCGCTCGAATTAAGAAGTTATGCTACGGGCTTAACACGGATTATGTTCAGTATATAGAAATCGCCCGTAAGGTCATCCAAGGACTTTACGACGGTGTTACGACTACCGAGCTGGATAACCTAGCGGCGGAGACGGCTGCTTCGATGTCTACGGTGCATCCCGATTATGCTATTCTGGCAGCACGGATTGCCATTTCTAACTTGCACAAGAATACTCATAAATCATTTACCAAAACAGTAAAAGATCTATATCACTATATTGATCCGAAGACCGGTGAAAAAGCAGGCCTGATCGGTGATGAGACTTTCAAGATCGTTACTAAAAATAAAGACAAGCTCAATTCCGCCATCATTTACGATCGTGACTACAACTTTGATTATTTCGGCTTTAAAACCCTTGAGCGTTCTTATTTACTAAGGATGGATGGCAAAGTGGTGGAGCGTCCGCAGCACATGCTCATGCGGGCGGCGGTTGGAATCCACGGAGAAGATATCGATGCGGCCATTGAGACCTATAACTACATGTCTGAGAAATGGTTCATACACGCCACTCCTACCCTTTTTAATGCCGGTACACCGAAACCACAGTTGTCTTCTTGCTTTCTGTTAACGATGACGGAGGATAGCATCTCGGGTATTTTCGAAACTTTATCCCGTTGTGCAAAGATCTCTCAATCGGCCGGAGGAATTGGGCTCAGCATTCATAAAATCCGGGCACAGGGAAGTTACATCAAAGGAACGGGAGGTACCTCGAACGGGATTATCCCCATGCTCAAAGTGTTTAACGATACTGCCCGCTACGTCGACCAGGGAGGAGGCAAACGCAAAGGCGCTTTTGCGATCTATTTGGAACCCTGGCATGCCGATATCTTCAACTTCCTGGAACTGAAAAAAAACCACGGAAAAGAGGAGTTGCGCGCTCGTGATCTGTTCTATTCCATGTGGATCCCGGATCTGTTCATGGAGCGCGTGAAAGAAGATGGTGATTGGTCCCTATTCTGCCCCAATGAAGCACCGGGCTTACACGATTGCTACGGTGGAGAGTTTGAAGCATTATACCACCAATACGAAAAAGAAGGCAGGGCCCGAAAAGTTGTGCGTGCCCAGGATCTATGGTTTGCCATCCTGGAATCGCAAATAGAGACCGGAACACCATATATATTATATAAAGACGCTGCTAACCGCAAATCGAACCAAAAGAACCTGGGAACGATCCGTTCGAGTAATCTCTGTACGGAAATCATCGAATATACTGCTCCTGATGAAGTAGCTGTGTGTAATCTCGCTTCGATTTCCTTGCCCAAATTCGTAAAAGAGGATAAGACTTATGACTTCGATAAACTGTTTGAGATAACGAGGGTCGTAACCCGAAACCTCAACAAGATTATCGACATCAACTACTATCCCATTACTGAGGCGCGCAATTCAAATTTCCGGCACCGTCCAATTGGTATTGGTGTGCAAGGACTTGCCGACGCTTTTATCATGATGCGCTATCCCTTTGACAGCGCCGAGGCCAAGCAACTGAACAAAGATATCTTCGAAACGATGTACTTCGCTGCTTTGACAGAATCCAATGCTTTGGCAGAAAAATACGGCACCTACGAAAGCTATGCTGGGTCTCCGATCAGCAAAGGGGAGTTTCAGTTCGATATGTGGGGCGTGCAACCTTCAGACCGCTGGGACTGGAAAGGGTTACGGAAAAAGATTAAGAAAAACGGTGTGCGGAACAGTTTATTACTGGCTCCGATGCCTACTGCTTCTACCTCCCAAATACTGGGTAACAATGAATGCTTCGAACCTTATACTTCGAACATTTATTCCCGCCGTACCCTATCCGGAGAATTCGTAGTGCTCAATAAGCACTTATTGAAAGACTTGGTAGGCCTGGGACTGTGGAATGACGATATGAAGAACATGCTGATGGCTGCGAATGGGTCTATTCAGGAAATCCCCGGTATTCCCGTGGATTTGAAAGCATTGTACAAGACGGTTTGGGAACTTAGCCAGAAAACGATTATCGATATGGCGGCAGATCGGGGCGCCTATATTTGCCAAAGTCAAAGCATGAATCTTTTCGTGGAAAATCCGAATTACGGTAAGTTGTCTTCTATGCACTTTTACGCCTGGCAACAAGGCTTGAAAACGGGCATGTACTACCTGCGTTCAAAAGCAGCCACTGATCCAATTAAGTTTACCGTCAATCAAAAAAAAATACAACAAGCACCGGTCGTAAAAAGTACTGAGGAGCAAAAATCTTCAGAACAAAATGCCGAATCGCTTATAAAGAACGTGGATAACGAGGGTACTAATTCTCAGGCTTGTAGCCTCGACGATCCGGAATGTCTTATGTGTGGGAGCTAAAGCAGTGAAAATTAATTCAACTTGCTGATGCTTATAGAGATGGGTCGCTTCGGTGTCCCATCTTTTTTTATTTGAAAACAGCCGGTAATAGTTGAGTAAATGTGATGCTGGCTAGTAAGTTTAGATTTGCTGGATTTGGCCAATCTGCTAAAACTTAAAAGAAACGTGAACTAGAGATTCCCTGAACTTATTTGTGCTTCCTTCGATTTACGCGGGA
>CAZHNG010000169.1:0-14393 GCA_964533785.1 uncultured Saprospiraceae bacterium
TCACCTATAAAATGTAAAAGTCTTCGCACCCAAAAAACAGCTCTTTAACTAAAAACCAGCAAAATATACTTTAGTTAAATATTACTTGATGCCAATGGATAGTTACCGGGATGGGTGGGCTCTTTTTACCCCACCCGTATTGTTGATAAACAAAAGTTAAACCTGCGGCAGCGGCGACCGGTTTTGCGATGATTCCGCCCTTAGTTCTTTTGCTGTTTTCAGTATGCTATCTCAAGCAAACGGCTCCGATAAGTTGTTCGAAGTGTGGTATATTTATCAGTTATTGTGAAAATCGATCCGATCTATGAAGTCTCATGACTTCATAGCAATATCCTTCGGTCTCTGACCGAAAAATTGTAACTAAGCGGTCAGAGACCGGGTTATACTCCTACCAAGTCTGGAGACTTGGCAAATCGGACTTGGCAAATTGAAATCATTTATACACCAATTCATTTTAACGCAAAAACCTGTACCCCATCATTATTCCTCGCCGCCACCAAATGCTGTTTATTGCCTAACTTCACCAACTTCAGATCCCTGATCTGCCCCTCCAACCACAATCCGGCAGCTTGATTGTCAATCACTTCAAAATTACCAACCCCATCACCTTTCAGCAATACGCCATAACTGGCATCCATCCGCCCGATAGCCGGTTGTAGCTCGTAGAAGTTGCCTCCTAAAACCAGGTCTTTCTTAGAATCTCCATCCAGATCTTCCGCAATTATGGACATAACCGGTGCTTCTTGAGCCGCCACAGGCAATGCACGAACGGTAAGTCCTTTTTGACCTTCATTAAGTACCAAAACGGTAGCAAAAGTAAAGACCTCCCGTACCATAGCTTTTTCCAGTTCTTCCGGCTGAAAAACCTCCGTAACCGTACTATTGGCAAACTTCTCGTAAACCTGGAACCGCTTTTTAAGATACACCATTTGTTTACTCAGCATATCCAAACCTTCGAAAGGAAACTCTTTACCTTGCCGGTAATAGGTCAGGACGGGATCTTTACTCAAATTGCCGTCAAAATCCCGTAAATATAGCCGCACCGGTTCCTTAAGGCTTGGCTGCAAATTTGAATTCCAACCAAAATTCCCCGCCAGCCAGTCTTCATCTCCATCGTCGTCGACATCGCTGAAAACTATAGTATTCCACCATCCATTGGTTTTCGCGACCGTTTGTTTGTAAAAACTTTCTTCTTGCTGCACGAAATAAGTGAGCGGCATCCAATCTCCCACTACAACCAGATCCCAGTCTCCATCGCCATCAATATCAGTCCAACCGGCATCGGTTACCATACCCAGCTTTTCCAATTCCGGAATGGCGGAAACATTATTTATGAAAGTGCCATCGCCATTGTTCTCCAAAAGATAACTATCGGTCGGCCAACCGTAATTTACCGGCTTGGAACGGGTACCGACGAATAGATCCAGGTCGCCGTCAGCGTCATAATCGCAGGTACGCACACAAGAAGTCTGATTGTGAAACACAGGGAGAGCGTCTTTCTGGTAGACAAAATGCCCACTTCCATCATTGAAATACAAACGATCGATCAATCGTTCGTCTTCGTGGTAATACTCATTTCCGCCTGAACCTATATACAAATCCTCATCGCCATCGCCATCTGCATCAAAAAATAAAATGCCCGTATCTTCGCTCTGAATATGGTTATTGAGGTCTGCGACACCTATTAGTGTCAAACTTCCATCCGAAAGTTGCCGGAAAAGCTGACCGGCCTGGCCACTGGCTCCTCCAATAAAGAAGTCGTCCAGACCATCCTTATCGATATCGCCAACCGCCATTTTGGGGCCTTGTGTAGAAAGGAGTAACGGGATGAGTGCTTCCCGGCTATTATCAAAGAAACGATTTTCCCGGTGAATGAAGGAAATGTCTACCGTTTCACTTACTTGCTTAAAAAGTGGTTCATTTTGAATTTCCTGTCCTTGTCGAGCAAGCTCCGCACTATCCGAATACCGAAAGGTTAATACCTGATCGCTCCCGACGGCCTTTTCTATGCTTCTGTTGCCATCAGGCCATTCTACTATTACAGAATCGATCGCTGAGCTCTCCCCCAATCCAAAGTGTAAGGTATAATCAAGGCAGGATTGAAAACCGCGCACCGGATAAAGTACTTGGTATTGTTGCTGACCTTGGTGAAATAAGCTTACCGATGTGCTGATACCATAAGGATTTTGGACAGGACCTTCAAACCGGACCTGTAAAAAATGATTATCGCTTAATTCCTGTGCCTGGTTACGATAAACAAATGCCGGTTCGTTGATATTATTGATTACGAGATCGAGGTCGCCGTCCAGATCGAGATCGGTGGCTACCGAACCATTAGAGTAGGAGGCTTTCTTGATCCCCCACTCTTCACTCGTATTTTTCAATGGAAAAGTACCTGAATTGCGAAACAGATAATTCTTGACCTTCCCGTCTGGCATCTGGGCAGCCAGTTCCAGGTCACTGGCGTTCTCCTGAATTTTTTTGGAAGAGATAAACTTTAGATAATCCAGGTTATTCGGCCGGCGGATAATACCGTTGGTTATGTGTAGATCCTTCCAGCCGTCGTTATCCAGATCCGCCATTAGTACGGACCAACTCCAGTCCGTAGCGGACACACCTGCTAGTTGTCCCACTTCACTAAAACGAATGGTACCATCAGGCTTTTGTTTTTTGTGGAGGTGAAGCATATTACGCGGCAACTGATGGTCGTAGCCAAAACTGCGCTTAAAACGGTAAATATCGTAAGAATCAGGCCCCTGAGCACTTTTCAACTCCACTTCATCCTCTGGCTTCATGTCGAGCGTCATCAAATCCAGCCAACCATCATTATTGAGGTCGGCCAGATCATTTCCCATGGAAAAATTACTGGTATGTCCGAAAACCTGGGCGGAAGATTCGGTGAAAGTACCATCGCAATTGTTGAGGTACAAAAAATCGTTTTCGTGAAAATCGTTGCCGATATAAAGGTCCGGACATCCATTGCGGTCAACATCACCCAGGGCAATGCCTAGTCCATAACCCGCTATTCCACTGTAAATGCCCGCCCGTTGTGTGACTTCCGTAAATTGAAGATTACCGTTAGCATCAACACCATCGTTGCGCAGTAATTTATCGCCCGCCCGTTCATCTTTTGATCGAGTACTGCTTGTATCCCGGTAAGTTTCCGTAGAATGTACCGAATGACAGAGCAGATAAAGGTCCAGGTCGCCATCCATGTCATAATCAAAAAAGGCCGACTGTGTTGAAAAGCCTTCGAAATCCAGTCCGTAATCTGCAGCTCGCTCGCTGAATCTTACTGTAGGAATTTCCTGCTTCATCGCAGGGTCTATTCCTTGGTTGATAAATAATTGGTTCTTTCCCTTGAAATTTTTGTATCCGCCAACCTGGCAAACGTAGATATCTAACCATCCGTCCGCATTAATGTCCACAACAGTAACACCGGTCGACCAGCTACCATCACCGCCTACACCGGCAGCTTCCGTTACATCCAAAAACTCAAAATCACCTTGATTTAGATACAACCGGTTTTCTCCCTGGTTAGCCGTAAAGAATAGATCGGGTAAGCCGTCTTTATTAAAATCGCCGGTCGCCACTCCGCCACCGTTATAATAGTAGAGGTATTGAACGATATTCAGACTGTCATTTTCTTTGATCTGATTAACAAAATCGATCCCTGTCTCTCTCGGTTCAAGCAATTCAAACAAGACGGGCGACTCCTCCGGTTGGCAACTGGTCAGCGCCATCGACAAAGCAAAAAACAGTATATTATATGACGTAAGGGTCTTCATTAAAATTCAAATACTTGCATCCGTTCATTATTCTTGGCTACCAACAACAATGGCTTCCCATTTACTTCTATGGTCTCCATATCCCGGACCTGTCCTTTAAGATAAAGACCGGAATCTTTAGACGGTATAGACTCAAAGGTACCGTCTCCCCTGCCTTTAAGGAAAAGACCATAGTTGGCATCATACCGCCCGACTTCAGGTTTGACACCGTACAAGTTCCCGCCTACCAAAATATCTAATATGCCATCTTGGTCAACGTCTTCAACCAATAGGCCGTAGGTCGGGGAAAATTGCGCCATCTTTGGCAGTGCTTTTAAATCAAACGTACCGTCACCATTGTTCAGCAACAAGGAAGTTTCCAAGGTATAGACCTCTTTTTTTACACTTTTCCTGATCTGCTCACTGGAAAAAATATCATCAACCGTCTGTTCTTTGTAATCTTTATATTTTAAATATTTCTTCTTCAAAGAGGGCATTTGCATTACCAGGTCGTGCCGTAATACCATTGGATAAGATTCATCACCATTGTACTGACTAATTAACTGCTCCGGCGTTCCATTTTCATCAAAATCATTTACATAAATGGTAATAGGCTTTTCTTCGCTGGCAGAGAATCTCGAATTTAACCCGTGGTTGCCAACTACCAGATCCAGATCACCATCGCCATCCAAATCTCCGGCTTTCAGACAATTCCACCAACCATGGGACTTCCTGTCTGTTATTGCATTGGCGGCTAACCGAAAATTGCCCCCTTCATTTTCAAAAACGGTGATGGGCATCCATTCGCCGACGACAATAAAATCCTGGTCTTCATCCTGGTCGTAATCGAGCCAGATCATATCGGTGACCATGCCAATGCGCGGCAGATCAGGAGCAACCTCCTGGGTGACATTGGTGAAATTCCCTTTGCCGTCATTGTTCAGGATATAAGCATTAGCAGATACGCCGTAATAACCCGGTATCAAACGGACTCCCACAAAAAGATCCTGGTCGCCATCCTGGTCGTAATCCCCCGCTCTTACGCATGAACTACTCTCATTATTGAAAGTGGGTAAATATTGTGGCGACCGGCTAAATTTTCCGGTACCATCATTGAGGTATAACTGGTCGGCCATCAGTTGGGTATTGATGACAAACTCATTACCACCGCGCGCCACGTAAAGATCCTGATCACCATCGTTATCAGCATCAAAAAAAGTGCAATCAAGATCTTCGGATAAAACGTCCTGTTTGAATAATTCCTGGTTAGTGGGTTGAAAGCTTCCATCCTCCTGCTGCACAAACAAGCCGCCGGTAGAATTTGCCGCTCCGCCAATGTAAAAATCATCTCTACCGTCACCGTTGACATCACCGACGCACATTTTGGGACCGTCCGTAGAAAGCATATGGTAGATCAACCGGTCACGGTCGAAATCTATGAATTTATTCTCCTGGTGCTGGTATCCCCAGGATAAAGCATCAGTAATATCCCTAAACAATTCGGTATTCGTCTTTTCAACGAATGCTTTTTGCGGTTTAACTTCCCGGGCCTCCTCCTGCCGAACGGTAATAAGCTGATCTACTTCCACCTTGGTTTGAATGGTAAGGCGATCGTCTGGCCATTGCACCATCAAGGTATCGATTTCCTGAATATCACCCAGTCCGAAATTGGCCCGGTAATCGATAGAAGACTGAAAACCGCGCACCGGAATATTCTCCAGATAAAATGATTTTCCTGCCGCTTTCAGCGTTATTTTGGCTCCTACAGCAAAAGGATTTAAGGCGGTACCGATCAGCCGGACTTTCAAATAATGCCGGTCGGGGTAGTATTTTTCCGTTTCATTGCGAAAAACAAAAGCGGTTGCGTTGACATTGTTGACGACCAGGTCTAAGTCACCGTCATTGTCCAGATCCGCGTAGGCCGATCCATTAGAATGACTGGGAGTAGCCAGCCCCCATTCTTCAGCGACATTCTCAAAATTCAAGTCGCCCTGGTTTTTGAACATGTAATTGGAGATCTTGGTAGAAGGAATGGTATCGATTAGTTTTTTATAATTCACCCCTTCTTTTGAAATAACTTGCCGGGCAACTTCGGCACTTGAAACGAAGTTGATATAGTCCTGATCAATGATATCCTGGTAAAGGCCATTGGATACAAACAGGTCCGTCAGCCCGTCATTATCGTAATCGGCAATTAAAGCGCCCCAGCTCCAGTCCGTAGCTTCCACGCCGGCTAAGCGTCCGATCTCGCTAAAGGTACCGTCCCCGTTGTTTAATTGTAAAACGTTGCGGGTAAATTGATGGTAGTAGCCATTCTTCAGATTGTATTGGTAACGGTCCCAGTTTTCAAAGGTCATTTTCGTTTTAAACCTTGCGTCACCTTCGGGCAGCATTTCGGTTACGAAAATTTCAGGATAACCGTCGTTGTTTATATCCGCCATATCCGCCCCCATGGACGCTACGCTCAGGGATTGGATCTGATTGGTCAGATCTTCTTTAAAGGTGCCGTCCCCGTTATTCATGTAGAGATAGTCGCGCTCAAAAAAGTCATTGGAAACAAAAATATCCTGCCAACCATCCCTATTGACATCACCTACTGTGACGCCCAAGCCGAAACCAATTTCACTGCCGTAGATACCCGCCTCTTCACTTACATCTACAAAGGTACCGGGCTGTGCGCCGGGTGCCGGGATCCGGTCATTGCGGAATAATTTATCCCCACCCAAAGGATCGCGCACCGGCCGTTGATCTTTCTCCAAATTAAAGTCAAAAATCGAACGGTAAGAATTATTGAGCAGGTAAGCATCCAGGTCACCATCTTTATCATAATCAAAAAAAGCAGCATGAGTACCGTAGCCCTGATCCGCCAAGCCGTATGCTTCTGCTTCTTCGGTAAACTCTACGCCTTTCAGATCACCTTCCAATTCAATGGATGCGCCCTGATTGATAAATAATTCATTCTGCTTATTATCTCCATCGATATCCCCGGAGTTACAGACATAAATGTCAAGCCAGCCATCACCATTCACATCTGCCATGGTCGCTCCCGTAGACCAAGCTTTTTCCCCGGCAACACCCGCTTGTTCGGTAATATCAACGAACTGAAAATTTCCGCGGTTCAGATATAAGCGGTTGGGCTTCATGTTCGCGGTAAAATAGATGTCCATTAAGCCATCATTGTTGATGTCTCCAATTGCCACACCTCCTCCGTTATAAAAATTGCGGTAGGTGTAAATATTAAAATCCCGGTCATATTCCAGGTCATTCGAAAAATCAATGCCGGAAGATGCTGGCGGCACCTGGGCAAATAACGGTACTGTTTGCTTTTTTTCTTCAGAACAGGAAGAAAACTGCAGGATGATAAAGAAAACAATTATCGTTTGGATTGGGATTCGGTCGGTAAAACGAGATCTATGCTGCATAGAGACCCATATTTTAAATGATTTATTCAGTCAGGTAAATTAGACAAGCTGTCATGTAAACCATTGGATAATGGCTGCTAAAAACTAAGCAATTCAAATTAGAGATCAAATAATCCGCTAAGCAATGATAAAATAATAAAATGAATTTGCTATTAAAAATTTAATATGGCGTATAGGAAATAAGACACCACTTCCGGAAAGGATTAAGTTAAGTTTCATACATTGATATTGTGCAATCTTTGGGTAAAATCTAAAAAAACGCAAATAAACAGCAAAATTTTACCCTTATCTATTGACTATAACATCAGCAGAAGGCAAGCCATCCAGTCTAATCAAGCTACATTTAAGTTTTTGGAAAACATCAAAGATTACTGAGGTGAAAGATTTGTTGTGATTGAGCCTGATTAAAAGAATTCCTTCAATTGTTCTGTTATCTACTGCAAATTTAACATCTTAATCGTGATTCCAAACTTTTTCGCAAAAAATGTTAAGCTAAAGTTAATGAATTGTTAGACCATTGTTTTGATTATCGAAAATCAAATTGAGAAATACGGGGATCTACTCACTTACCTACCACTCGCCACAATCCGTGCAATCCGCGAAATCCATTCAATCCGTGTACCAATCCGTGTACCAATCCGTGATCTAGTTCTCCAGATATTTCACCCCAGCATTCAGATTATAGAAAGTGAATGCCCATTTATCCGCTTGTTCTTCAATGATCTTCGAAGTGGGTTTTCCGGCACCATGGCCGGCTTTGGTTTCAATGCGGATCAAAACGGGGTTTTCATTGCAATCATGTGATTGTTGGAGCTGAGCTGCAAACTTAAAAGAATGTGCCGGTACCACCCGGTCATCATGGTCGGCGGTAGTCACCATTGTTGCCGGATAACATACTCCCGGTTCCAAGTTATGATAAGGGGAATAACCTTTCAAATATTCAAACATTTCCGGACTATCATCGGCAGTGCCGTAGTCATAAGCCCAACCGGCACCTGCGGTAAATTGGTGGTAACGCAGCATATCCAATACCCCCACTGCCGGCAGAGCAACTTTCATCAGATCCGGACGCTGGGTCATTACGGCACCCACCAGTAAGCCTCCATTAGATCCGCCTGCGATGGCAAGATCTTCGGAAGAAGTATACCCTTCGGCTATCAAGTACTCCGCCGCCGCAATGAAGTCGTCAAATACATTTTGTTTATTCATCTTGGTGCCGGCTTTATGCCATTCCTCACCGTATTCTCCGCCGCCGCGCAAATTAGGCACTGCGTACACACCACCGTTTTCCAGCCACACGATGTTGGAAGTACTAAAATTGGGTGTGAGACTAATATTAAAACCGCCGTACCCGTACAACATCGCCGGATTTTGACCATTCAACTCGATACCTTTCTTATGAGTGATCATCATCGGTATCTTCGTGCCGTCTTTTGAAGTGTAAAAGACCTGCTTTGATTCGTATTCCTCCGGATTGAATTTTACATTCGGCCGTTTGTATAGCTTTGATTCTCCACTTTCCACATCGTATTCAAAAATGGTTGGGGGATATACGTAATTGGTGAAGGTATAATACAGTGTTTTTTCTTCCCAGCGACTGCCAAAACCATAAACGGAGCCTTGATCCGGTAATGCTACTTTGCGAATTAATTTACCGGACAAATCGTATTGCTCCACCAATGATAAAGCATCCTTTAAATACTCCGCAAATAAATAGCCGCCGCCCGTGCCGATGCTCAATGGCTCTGAACGCTCCGGAATGACGTCAACCCAGTTGTCGGGGCTCGGATCGACCGCGTTTACCTTTACGAGCCTCCCGTTTGGCGCACCTTTATCCGTATAAATATACAAGACTTCCCCTTCACTGTGTACGACATAATGATCATTCTCGAAATTGTCAATTACCGAAACGATAGGTGTATAGGGCTTGCTGAGGTCTTGAATGTATAACTCATTGCCCTTCGTAGCTACCGCTGCACTAATGACTAACCAACGGTCATCCTCGGTTACCGATCCCTGTATGTAGCGGCGAGGAGTTTGTGCTCCTCCGAAGACCAATTGGTCCTGACTTTGTGGTGTTCCTAATTTATGATAGTACAATTTATGATGCTGGGTTTTTCCAGACAATTCGCTGCCATCTTCCGGCTTATCATAAGAACTGTAGTAAAACCCTTCATTGCCTTTCCAGGAAATCCCACTGAATTTTACATCTTTGATCGTATCTTCTACCACGGCTTTTGTTTCCGCATTCAGCACAATGATCTTACGCCAATCGGAACCACCTTCGGAAATAGCATACGCTGCCAGACTCCCGTCATCCGTAAAAGAAAGGCCGGCCAGAGAAGTAGTACCGTCTTCCGAAAATTGATTGGGGTCTAAGAAAATTTCGGGTTCTCCCCCTTCTTTTTGGCGATAGACAACGTATTGGTTCTGCAAACCATCATTTTTGTAAAAATAAGTATAACCACCGCGTTTGAACGGGGCGGAGAACTTTTCATAATTCCACAGCTCTTCGAGACGTTCTTTGATCCGATCTCTGGAAGGGATCTTATCCAAATACCCAAAAGTAACTTTGTTTTGGGCTTTTACCCATTCCGCCGTTTCATCGGACCGGTCGTCTTCCAACCAACGGTACGGGTCTTTGACCTGAACGCCGTGGTATTCGTCAACATGATCAACGGTGTCGGTAACGGGATATTCTACTTCAATCACGGGATTAGTTAACATATCTGTTCCTTTTTCGGTTTGGCAGGCAAATACCCCAAACCCCAGAGAAAAAATGATACACTTTATGAATAATGAATGTTGCATAGTTGATACTTAAGATGATTGGAAATGAATTCAAATGATGGATGGGGTTATTCGTGAAATTCAAAACTAAGTAAGTTTTAGTATTAAATCACATTTTTGCTGGCCGCGAATGTACAAATGAACGCGTATTTTTAGGGATAAAACTAAATATTTTCTGTGGATAACATACTGGATCAATTCGACAACAACGACGAGGTCATTGAAGAATGGAGGCTTTACATTGGTCCTAATGCCCAATACTACATTCGCCAATTCCTGCAAATGGAGCAAGGGCAGTTGCTCTCTTTCAACCCTTATGCTTTTTGTTTTGGTTTCTTCTGGCTCCTTTACCGGCAAATGTATAAACCTGCGGTGATTTTTCTATCCGTATACTTCGCCGAAGGCTATTTAGAGTCGGTTATTGGCATAAATATTCCTTTTCCTGTCAATAGCTGGGAACTGATCAGAGTGGTCGCATTTTTCCTGGTACTCGGATTCACCGGCAATTGGATCTATTATCAGCATACGCAGCAGGAAATTGAAAAGATCAAATCTTCCTCCCCATCCGATCAGTTCAAAAAAAAGCTTGAGAAGCGGGGTGGTATCACCTTGTATCCCATACTGATACTGATATTTTGTGTAATATTATTGTGGTTGATCCAGTATCAATGGAGACCGTTGAATTGACGACTACGATCAAATCCACTATTCAAAATACAATTGTATCTTTATACTATCGAAAAAACGCTTTATTTAAGCCAACTTATTAACATTATGACAAAACAGCTTACTACGCTATTGATTTGTATGTTATTTGCTTTTTCAATTGTTGCCCAGGTGAAAGAAGCGCCCGACCGAAAAAGAGGAGAAGGGCCATTCAATCAATTGATCATTCGGGGAGTTACGTTGATCAATGGCAATGGCGCCCCTCCCAGAGGCCCTATCGACATTGTCGTTGAAAATAATATCATCAAAGAAGTAAAAGTAGTTGGCTATCCCGGTGTGCCTATCAATCCGGACAGCCGGCCAAAACTACAACCTGGTGGAAAAGAACTGGATTGTGAGGGGATGTATCTACTGCCTGGTTTTGTAGACATGCACGGCCACATCGGCGGTCGTGCGCAGGGAGCCGACGGCGAATACGTCTTTAAATTATGGATGGCCCACGGCATTACGACAATCCGGGACCCTTCTTGCGGTAACGGCTTGGATTGGGTGCTCAAACACCGTGCTCGTAGCGAACGCAATGAAATCACTGCTCCGAGAATATTTGCCTACACCGCCTTTGGCATGGGAAGCGAAGAACCGATCAGTTCACCGGAAGCAGCCCGAAGGTGGGTACGACAAAATGCCAACAACGGCGCGGATGGTATTAAATTTTTTGGGGCTCCTCCCGAAATTATGGCCGCTGCACTGGGGGAAAATAAGAAACTGGGGCTGCGTTCTGCTTGTCATCATGCCCAAATGGATGTGGCGCGCTGGAATGTCCTCAATTCAGCCAGGGCAGGGCTCACCAGTATGGAGCACTGGTATGGTTTACCGGAGGCCTTGTTTGACGACCGCACCGTTCAGGATTATCCGCTCAACTATAATTACCAAAACGAACAACACCGCTTTGAAGAAGCAGGTCGCCTATGGACACAAGCTGCCAAACCCTACTCCGACCATTGGAACGCCGTTATGGACGAACTCCTCGAATTGGATTTTACGATCGACCCGACCTTCAACATCTACGAAGCCAACCGGGACCTGCACCGCGCCCGCAGAGCCGAATGGCACGAGGACTATACCATGCCTTCTTTATGGCGTTTTTACTTACCCAGCCGCATTTCCCACGGCTCCTACTGGCATTTCTGGGGAACGGAACAGGAAGTCGACTGGCGGAAAAACTACCAACTTTGGATGACCTTTATCAATGAATACAAAAACCGGGGCGGTCGCGTAACCGCCGGTTCTGATTCCGGATTTATCTTCCAACTCTACGGTTTTGCCTATATCCGAGAACTCGAACTATTGCGCGAAGCCGGCTTCCACCCACTGGAAGTCATCCGTTCCGCGACGTTGAACGGCGCCGAAGCACTCGGCGTTGACGATAAAATAGGAACCGTACAAATAGGCAAACTGGCCGATTTCGTCGTCGTCGAAGAAAATCCTTTGCAAAACCTGAAAGTACTTTACGGTACAGGAGCCATTAAACTCAACGAACAAAATGAAATCATCCGGGCAGGCGGCGTGAAATACACCATCAAAGACGGCATCATCTACGATGCTAAACAACTTTTGGCGGATGTTAAGGCAATGGTGGATGCCGCTAAAGCGGAAGAGGAATATGAGATTAAACAACCAGGAAAAAAATGAAAGAATTGCACAAGTTAATGGGTTTAACGTATTTTAAGAACGCTGTTACTCAACCAATCTAACCAAATAACCTTATAACCTCATCACCAAAAGAAAGAAGTTAGCGAGTTTTAAAAACGCTGCATCTACCCGATACCGCATTGCCCATTGCTCATCGTTCATTGCCCATTGTTCATCGCTCATTGTTCATCGCTCATTGCTCATTGTTCATTGCCCATTCCCCATTGCTCATTGTTCATCGCTCATTGCTCTTGAATAAACAATTATGAATAAATATCCAGTAATCATAATCCTTTGCTTTTTACCCCTAGCGCTTGTTGCTCAGCAATCCATAAGCGGGAAGGTAATGGATGCCAGGACAAAAAACCCCATTCCCTACGTTAATATTGGTATTGCGGGGAAAAATATCGGCACGGTTAGTGACGAACAAGGCAACTTCGTCCTGGAAATCAAAAGCAAAGCGGAAGAAGAAGCCGTTACTATTTCGGCAATCGGTTACGAAACGGTCATTGTATCAACGGATGAATTAAGTAGGGACGGAACGCTAGCCCTGAAACCCATCAGTTATTCCATGGACGAAGTCGAAATCAAAGCCACAAAATTCGATGGTCCGGAGCAAATATTTGGAGTTAAGAACAAGGCCAGAGGACTGAGCATTAGTTTTGAAAGCACTCTACTGGGTACCGAAATCGGTACTCCCATCCCAATTGATCAACCAACCTACATTAAGAGCGCTAACTTTGTGCTTAATCACGCTAAAGGAGACAGTATTTTGTTTCGAATAAACATCTATGCCTTCGAAGACGGTAATATTGGAGAAAACCTACTGAAAGAGAACATATACATCCGGGAAAAACAACGCAAAGGAGTTATTTCAATTGATTTAACCCCGTATAGCCTGGTACTTGACCAAGATGTTTTACTATCCTTGGAATGGCTAAGAAACTTCGATGAACTAGGCAACAAAGGCATAACTTTCGACACCAAAAAGGGTAAAAAACTTAAAGGTATTTACACCAAATGGACCAGCCAGAGCGATTTCAGGATCATTAGCTACAATACCCGGAAAAATCTCTGTTTCTATTTTACAGGTAAACAGGAGCAGTAAACAAAAACTGAATCACCCATCGCACATTACTCTCACTCTCACTCTCATTGTTCATTGCTCATTGCACATTGTTCATTGTTCATTGTTCATTGCCCATTGCCCATTGCACAATCCTCCAAGAATAAGTACCTTTAAATTTAAGAAAACTCATATAACAAAAACATGGAACAGCAGGTATTATTCTGGATATTCGTAGTCATTTTTTCAGCTACCGCTATCATAACCTTATTGGGCATTACCAATTTAATTCAAATCAAGGCCAACTTTTTGAATGCACTTTTTACCGCCTTAATCCTTGAGGTAGTTGCCGCCATAATTGTGGTATTTCAAAGTTTTAATTTCAACGACGAAGGCCAGAG
Organism: uncultured Saprospiraceae bacterium; assembly: GCA_964533785.1. Lineage (GTDB taxonomy): Bacteria > Bacteroidota > Bacteroidia > Chitinophagales > Saprospiraceae > JANQRV01. The sequence continues at coordinate 13,805 of CAZHNG010000169.1, forward strand.
CCTAAATTTAAACGACCTGATCAAGGAAGCTAACCTGGCCGGCCAGCTCCAACCCCGGCAAACCCCGGAAGCCTTTATTATTGCCAAACTTAAGGAAAGCGAAAAACTAGCCATCCTTAACGAACAGTTAGAATTTGCTCAAAAACAAGCAGATTCTCTGATGGTAGTACTGGAAAACTGCGAAGGCCAGACCGGCTCCATTCGCGAAGACCTCAATAAATACGAACGCTCTTTTTACGGCAAAGTAACTCGGTTAAGAGAAATGATCACCAAATACGGTGGCGTTATCAATATAGCCTTTCAGGAACAGGACAAAGAAGATGTCTTCAAGCTCCTGATTGGCATCTTCACTGACCTGGGGAAAGTAACCAACCAAACCCCAATTTACGAAGACAATGCCCAATCCAAGGTCAATTATACCACCCTCAAAAATATGTACCGCTTCTTTCGTCAAGAACACGGCCGCCCGGTAGAAGACAAAAACTACATTTACATCACCGAGTTTGATACTGTTTTAATGATCCAGGAATACCTGAAACTGATCGCTCCGGTCGAAAATTAATCCAATTTGGGATGTAATAGATTACCA
>CAZHNG010000170.1:0-14277 GCA_964533785.1 uncultured Saprospiraceae bacterium
CTTTACCTATAACCATGTTTAGAACAGTTCTACCAATTGAGTCAGAGACATCATTAAATATTTTAAACATTTTTCTATTTAACCTTTCATTTTTACTATGAAAAAATAGTAACATTAACATAAGGATATGTCAACAAAAACCCGACAGGCATCTCGTCCAAGAGAATTTGGAGGGGGTTTTGGGGCTGTTTTTTTCATCCTCTCATACCCTAAAAAGGCGACATGCTACGCATGTCGTCCGTTGCCACGCCCCGAACGGATGTGACGGGGCGTGGCCGATGCATTGCGGGAGCAATGCGCCTTAAGTGACCCGTCAGGGTCGCGTCATTCCCGAATGGGTGTGTGTAACACACCCTGAGGGCGCACTTATGGGTTTTGCAAACCCGTGCGTCCCTCCACAGTAGGATCATGGCTATCTATAGCCTGAACCATACGTGTGTCGGGAGGAGCACGCACCGGGCCGGAACGGCCGGTGCGCACATCAAATACATTGCGCGGCATTCTGCCGCGAGTGTCATCATGGCAGAACACATGCCAAACCAACCCAAGTGGGCCAGGCGGTTTATGACTGAGACAGAAGAGAACAGCCGGGCGAATGCCCGGGTGATCGATAAGATCATGGTCGCGTTGCCACTTGAGTTGAATACGCACCAACGGGCGGCGTTGATCAAGCGGTTCGTCAACAATCTGACCAAAGGGGAGTGTCCGTGGTTTGCAGTGATCCATCAAAAGGAGAAAGATAGGCTTAATCCGCATTGTCATATCCTCATTCGCGATAAATCGGTTTTAAGCGGCCGTAGAGTGGTTTTATTCTCTGAGCGCGGGTCTACTACCAAAATCCGTGAACAATGGGCTCACGACGCGTCTATGGCGCTGAGAGAGGCGGGTTATGATATAAAACTTGATCACAGATCGTATCGCGAGCAGGGGATCGATAAAATCCCTGGTCGGCATCGGGGACCGAAATGGCACGCTGAACAAAGACGCATGGCCAGTATGAAGGCAGAGGAACGGCATGAACAAACCTACAGAGCGGTGAAAGAAGCCAAACGACAGGAAACACCGTTGTATCTGATGGATCACTGGATGCCTGCCGCTAATGATGATCCTTATCACCGGTACGAACACAAACGGGCATATTCAGCCTATGGGCCGGAACCCTGACAGCAAGAACAGTATGCCACCATTCTTGCTGTTCGGTAACGAAGATTGCTTCGTCTCATGCACGGTCATCGGCTACTCAGCCTGTACCGTAGATAACTTATACCCGAACCTGATTGCTTTGGACATGCCAGAAATACCTGACAAAAAAGTACGGGCGTTAGCCCGTTCCATATTCAAAATAAAAAAAATAATCACAGAAAAAAAAAGATGTTGTTGTTGTGGCTTGTGCGATATGTGGGCATCCGCGTAGCGATGTCCAGCATATCCACAAAATCGCGAAAACTAATACAGGTTTTTTTTATATAGGTATTATATAGGATAGGTGTACCATTTATTCGTAATAAGGTGTACCATTTATTCGTGGATAACTTCCCATTTTTTGATACACGCCCAGAAGTCCTTCATTTTTAGAAGGTGTACCATTTATTCGTGGATAACTGATTATTTCCACAGCTTCCACCACCCTTGTTTTTTTGGTGATTGATACGTCAGCAATCTGCTGTGAGCATTGTCTAGCTGGGAAGTCAGATTGGATAAATGTTCGTCTCGTCTTTCAAGTTGTTTATTCCATTCCTCTTCTCTTTTTTCATAATCTTTGATACGATCATTGAGTGCGTCAATTAAGTCATTAATATGCTGTGGTATCACCGTTGAATTTGCGTTTACTTTGCTGTTTACTATCGTTTCCTTTTCAACGTTAACCGTTTCATGATTTTCGAGATAGGAGGGCAGCATTTTATAAACTTGACACAGTGAGGCTATATATATTTGAATTTCCCCCTCACTATTCTTAAAGCCCTGAATATCTTTCTTTTTCCACCGTTTCCAAACAGTAGTTTTACTTTTACCGACTGCTCTTGCAGCTTCCGATAAAGGGAGTGTTTCTAATCGTTGCATTACCGTTTACCTCCGTTGAATTTCAACGTTTCATTCAACGTTAACCGTTTCATATCTCTTTGTCCATTAAATGCTATTTACGAGATGCAGATAAGAGCATACAATCTCAACATGACATCAAGAAAAAAGCAGATTTCAAAGCTTGCTACTACTGCTAGTGAAATTATAATGCAGCCGGATCAATATGAAGTGGCATATATGTCGCGCATATTTATTCAAGCCACGCTTCCGCATTCTGATCCTGGACCTGTAAAAGTGTGGGGTAGGACCAACGGTCATTTTCAACTAACTATTACTCCTCATTGGACCATTGACAAACAAACGGGTAAGGAAAAATGCCTAGGTGTCCCTTTCGGCGTCATTCCTCGGTTAATCTTGTTTTGGATCACCACGGAAGTAACAAAAAAAGAACAAAACTTATCTCTGACAATTGAGGAAAAGCGTAAATTATACTTAGGTCCCAGTTTATCAGATTTTATGAGACAATTAGGGCTTATACCTTCAGGTGGACGATGGGGCACTATTCCTCGCCTTAAAAATCAGATGCAGAGACTATTCAGGTCGAAGATTAGCGTAGAATATGACGAATTGACCAATATAGAAAGCTGGGCTGATTTAAAAATAAGCAGCAAGGGTGCTTTATGGTGGGATACAAAAAGCCCTAATCAAATTCCTCTCTGGCAAAGTTATATTCTATTAGATCAAGATTTCTATGATGCAATCAAGGCAAAACCTGTTCCAGTTGACATGCGTATTTTACAAGCCATTAAAAATTCCTCACTAGCTTTGGATTTGTATGCATGGATTACTTGTAAAACTTATATTGCATATAAGAACGATAAGATTTCTTTCGTCCCTTGGAGAGCGTTACAAAAACAGCTTGGCTCAAATTATAGCGATGTTAAAAACTTTCAAAGAAAAACGAAACGGGCCTTAGAAAAAATACAGGTTTTATATTCTGAACTAGAAATTGAATTTGTGCGTGGTGGTTTGAAGATATTTCCTTGCTCGCCTTCTGTCCCTGAAAAACACCGGATCAGTAAATGAATTACGACCGCCTGAAGGCGGTGGTTTCGTGTGTCGGGCTAGAAGCCCGCTAAAGATCGCCTGAAACGGTAAAATTATCCTGTGTCCGGGCACGCTCCATTTTGTCCTGATCGGCAATGTATTCGGCTATAATTTCATCCGTCACATTACCCGTACTCACCGCAAAATAACCGCGTGCCCATAAGTGCCGCCCCCAAAACTCCTTCTTGAACCTGGGGCTCTCCTGCAACATCTTGCGCGAAGATACACCCTTTACGCGCTGCACAAGCTTGCTTACTGACAAAGACGGAGGAACCGAAACCAGAAGATGAATATGATCGCGTTGGACAGCACCGCTCAAAATATCAACCTCAAGATCTGAACAGACCTTACGAATAATATCACGAACACGATGGGCCTCGCCTCCGTACAACACAGGTTTGCGGTATTTCGTTATGAACACTATGTGATACTTCAGGTCAAATAAACTGTGTGATCCCTTACGGTAACGCTGAACCATACCGCAAACCATACTGAAGTCTTCGCCTGAAGGCGAGGGATTTTATCCCACCCGTATACGGACATTAAATTAAAACCTCTTAGATTTTCCTGAGTTTAATATTGGGAATAAAGCGAAAATCTTTGGTATTGTAAGTAAAAAGCTCAATATCGCAGATAACGGCACTTGCACCAATAATGGCATCTGCAATCGTCAAACCATGACTTAAATTGTATTGATCGATCAACTGAATAGCATGCTTAGAAATTTTTGCATTAACCTGAAGCACATCGTAATACTTGATTTTCTTTTTCATGACTTGGAGCTCTTTCTTATTCCCCATACCTTGATAAAGCTCCATCACCGTTATACTGGAGATAATAATATTCTCGAGACCGATAAGGCCCAATTCATTTTGAGTGTCCGTATTGCCGTTGAATGCGTAAATGAAAACGTTGGTATCGCAAAGTACCATAGGCGTTGATTAAATATGTCTCCACGCCTTTTGTCGGATCTCTTCTAAAGTACGTGGGTTATCTTTCCAGATACCAAATAAGGATGTTGGATCAATCGTTTTATCTCCTTTAGTAATCACAGGATCATCTTCAACAACAGCCTGTGCTAGCGCGACATCAGTTAACGCCTCGTCCTCCTCTTTACTGAGACAATAGACAATTGAAGCCATTAAGGCCAATTGTTCAGCGCGGCTGAGCTTTGGCACTTGATTAAGCATATTTTTTAGTTTTGTACTCATCCTACAAGTATAACTTTTTTCTGTGATTGATAACAACCAAAACACAGAAAAAAGTTCAGCGTGTGAAAAGAAAAAAGACCCCAATTTTGAGGTCTAAAATTTCTTAGACGAGACGTCTGACTCTTTTTTTATTTAAAATTTGAGTTGGTAATGACCTTGAAATTACACTTCTGGATTATTTGGTGTCTTGATCGTGAAGCTTTTTTTTTGGCCGCCTTCATTGTCTTCGTATTCACCAACTGTTTTCTCTTTACCACCACCGAGACTTAATTTTGCTACAGTGTAGGCATAGCCATCCTGCACAGCTGCCTTAAACTTTACAGCCATGCCATAAATTGCTCTTATTCTTTTTTTCCAAACATTTTTTCCCGATTTACCTTCGGTAGGTATAAGACCACCAGACATCAAATTTCTCCGTTACTATTAGATTAAGACTGCCATTTATACCTAGAGTTTTCATAATGTAAAGATTTTTTTTATGGTTCTTTCGCTATAATCTAATAGCATCGTCCTCACGTCCCGCGATCTGTAGCGCAATATTTTCAGCATTTTCTTCAGCGTTGATGCCGATGTAGATACGGAGCTGTGTTTCTGTGGCATGTCCTGTCATGGGCATGATCTGCGCAAGGGAGTATCCCATACGGTAGAGGTTTGTGGCGAAGGATCTGCGGCAGATGTGAGAGGACACGACGTCGTATTTGGGCGTAAAGCGTTTCTGGAGGCGTGGCTTGCGCCCGATGTACTGTTCGACGACGCGCACCTCCTGATCGATCTGTGCGTGCTTGCAGAGGGATTTGAGGCCCTGATTAAACTTCTGCATGGAGATACGGGGTGCGGTATAGGCGTATTTTTCTAAAGTGGGCACGAGCCAGGGAAAGAAGTTGAGGGGGATTTTCGCGGGCATTCCTGTTTTCTGGGCAATGACAGAGAGCAAAGGAACACCCTTGGCCGTGGTGTAGAAGTTTTGCGGCGTGAGACGACTAAAATCACTGAAGCGCTGCCCGGTGCCGACCCCGATGAGCAGCAGATCCCTTACTTTCTTGAGATGGCCGGACAGGGTCATGTTTGCAAGCGTGTCGAGTTCTTCCAATGACAAAACGATCGTGTCGGACCTGGCTTTGAGGGCGCGGACTTGCCATCCCTTTCCTAGGTACCCGGTACAGCTATGATGCCCCTTGCGCCGGGCGCGTTCCATAAACTGGCGCAGGACATTCAAGGTCTTGTTGCCATAGGCGAGCTGCACGCCCTTATCAGAGAGCCAATCAATTAAAGCCAGACGCAGAGTCCAGTCTACGTCTTCATAAGAAAAACCGCCCTGACTTTTTGCGAAGTCCTTGAGTATTTGGGCATGGACAGAGAAGACCCGGTAACTGGAGTGACGCATGCCGGTACGTTTCATCTCCGCCAGCTCCTGATCCATAAAATCGATCAATGGCAGTGTGGCTTTGTGGGTGGGTGGTGCAACGCGTCCGAGCCGCAGATCAAGCTGGGCCTTGAACTCTTTTTTTGAGAGGGCGCTGTACTGGTTACGAATATAGATATCCTTGGCCGCCACTGCGACATCGTCCAGTGTACGGCGGATGGCCCAGAGATCGGGCCGGCGTTCCAGTTCGTACGGGCGCTGTGTTTTGGGGTTCCAGTCACCTGTATCGATGGTGATCTGTGTTGAATAGCGGAACTTCAAGCCGCGATAGCGGTAAATGAGATAGACAAGGGAGCGTTCGGCATTGGGGTTTTTAAAGGTAAAGCGCGGTGATGGAATTGTGGCCATAACAGATAAATTTTAGTGCAAGATAGACGGGATCAGTCTTGAACCGCAACCCCTAAACCGGGGTGCCGCTCAAGGTGCCGTCTGTGTTCCTGCGTTTTCCTGAAATATGGCTATGTGAAAAGACACACTGCTCTGAAAGACCCGTGTTTTCTGCATCATGACGGATATTCCGGGGTGTTCCCTCCCGCTTTCACCGTCCTGGTGGGGTCACAAAAAAAGTAAGGAAGCTACTTCGAAGTAGCTTCCTTACTTTTATTAGACTTGTTGGGCGGCTTCTCAATCGGCTACAATGGCCAAATTCTATCCTGTACTTCGTTAAAAAGCCTCACCGTACCGACGGGTATGCTTACGTTTTTTGCCTCGCACAGAATAAAATTTGTCTCATTTCGCTCGATCAGAAGCCACCGAACAAGTCTATTGAAATGATGATTAGTGTTTTTCCCCTTCGCTCACCTGTACCGCCGCACGACGGAGCAGCTCCCGTAACGCTTCCGCTTCCAGCGACTTCACATCGTGCCCCAGCAAGGTTTGAAAGACCCTTCCCTTACCGTACGTATAGATCCAGGCCAATGGCTCCTCCGTTCCGGTATCTTTCGATTGTGCTACAAGAAGAGGATGGATGGGAGCATCGCCGCTTTGCCGGTAATAGAGTTCGTCGGTAGTTTCAAAATCAGATAAGCCGTTGGTCAGTTCGTGATTGGTGTCCGCAACCTTAACGATGAAGGGACCGTATTTATCGTGACCGCTTCCGGCATCATGATCCCAAACTCTACGGCATATTTGTCGGTATTCCGGCCAGTCAGAGGCTTCGGCACCGGGTAGAGAAGGGTGGAAAGCACCGTTAGCGAAATGGATCAGCAGCAGGCCTCCCCCCTCTTTTAGATAATTGGAAAAGGCTTCCTTTGATGTTCGACTCAAGCCGGTAGAATCTTCCCAGTTGCAATAATTCATCAGCAAAAAATCGTAATCATTCAAATCGTACTGGCCCAAATGCTCAATATTGGTAGAAACGTCAATATGTATCCGCTCTTCCGCTTCGAGGATTTCCCGCAAGACGGAAGTCGTTTCCTGCCATGCATGAGCAGGGTGATTGTTACCCGTCATGATCAGGCCTTTAATCGAAGCGTTAAAAAGCTTTTCCGTTACTTCACCGTCCGTATAGAAATCAACCTTCACACCTTCTTCGGGCACTTCGGAGCCAGCCGACCAGACGATGGCGTTCAATATCAGTTTTCGGAAAGCAGCATTTTCCCAATTGTCGTAGAAATGCCCCATCGTTGTAGAAAAACCCCGACCGCCATCCGGTCTTTCAACGGCCCAGGCTACCACATTGCCGAATGCTTGCTCACTGCCTAGTTCCGGCACCGCCACCAGAGGAGTCAACCCCGGATCGGAGGGCCTGAATCGAATATTGTAATAATATTCATCACGAAGTTTAAAATCCATTACCCCATTTGCGATCGGATGATTGGCTGCCAACAGGGACACCGTACCTTCAAGCGTTTCTATTGCCGAGTACCAGTTGCGGTTGCCGGCTTCATCCTGCCAGTCAAAATAACCTCCCCCCCACTCTAATACTTTCTTCCCATGTTCATCATCCGCAAAAGTAGAGAAGTGAATCGCCGCATAGCCACAACCACGCTTCATTTGTTGCTCCATAATTGCCATTCGTTCGGGTGTCATGTATGGGACCGGAGCACCGTACGGTCCATCCTGACCATCAGAAATCACTAAGATGAGATTCGCATCGTTTAGAGTGGTTGGATCATCAGGCCAGCCCTTATCGTGGATTTCTACGGTTAGATTGTTAACATTAGAACTTTCTGCCAGCATGGTCTTGATCAGTCGAGCGGTTTTCAGATATTCATGCACGGTAGGACCATGACTTTTCGGCCCGGCCAGCAGGACAATCTTTTTAGTGGATGCCAGTTCATCTGCGGGATTGGTTTCGCACGATACAAAGAAGCCCGCCAATAGAAAAAGGAAAAAGCATATCTTCTTAGTCATAGCGTAAAATTGTGATATCTAATGATACGACTTTATCACTTTAGAAAGAAGGAATACGAACTCATTATGTAGAATAATGAAATTTAGGCAACAAGTAGTCGATCCAAAGAAATTGAAATTTTTCCTAACTTAGAGATGAGATTTATGCCAACATATGCTCTTATTAGAATAGTTAAATCAAAACAAAATGCAAAAGCCCAACCGCCGTTCATTCCTTAAAAATTCCTCTTTATTAGCATCTGGAGTTTTAATAGCTCCAACCATTATTCCCAATACCGCACTTGGAAAAAGGAGTGGTCATATTGCGCCATCCGATCGTATTAATTTGGCTTTCATTGGAGCGGGAAATCAGGCAGGCAACGATGCCCGAGGATTTTTACGCGATGAACGAGTTCAAATCACCACTATTTGTGATGTGAATGAAGAGAGCAGTGGTTATTGGAACGGCGCAGTTGCGGGGCGTAACCACTTGATCAAAGTCGTACAAGAGGCCTACACCGAGAAATACGGCCGCAAGTACGAAGGATGTAAAGGGTACGAAGATTTTCGTGAAGTGATAGCCTTAAAGGATATTGATGCGGTAGTGATCGATACGCCCGATCATTGGCACGCCATTCCTGTACTGATGGCGGCAGCGGCGGGAAAGGACATATACTGCCAGAAGCCGCTCTCGCTTACCGTCCCGGAAGGAAGGGCAATGAGCAATGCAGTAAAGAAATATAACGTCGTATTTCAAACCGGTAGCCAGCAACGTTCCAATCACAACTTTCGGAGGATATGTGAATTGGTAAGAAACGGTCGCATTGGAAAACTCCATACCGTCCGGTGCGGACTACCCGGAGGAACGCCCGACTTTGGAAAAACCGGAGACTTAACCGAAACCGTACCCGTACCAAAAGGCTTTAATTATGATCTCTGGCTTGGGCCCGCTCCTGAAGCCCCCTATTGCCCGGCAAGAACACACGTAAACTTTCGATGGATACTCGATTATTCCGGTGGTCAGGTCACGGATTGGGGAGGCCATCATCCTGATATTGCCCAATGGGGAATGGACACCGAATATACCGGTCCGGTAAAGATCCAAAATGCCAAAGCCACCTGGTCAGATCATGCCGTATGGAATACCGCTACCGAGTATTATTTCGAATGCATTTATGCCAATGGATTAAAACTGATCGTTTCGAGTAAAGAGGATATTATGGGCGTAAAATTTGAGGGAACAGATGGATACGTTTGGGCCACCCGCAGCAACCACGGTGCCAGCTCCGAGGAGATCTACCACAGCACAATCGAAAAAGAGGGCACTCATCTCTACCACAGTGATGATCACTACCGCAATTTTATCGATTGTATGCTTTCCAGAAAAGAAACGGCTGCTCCGGTCGAAAACGCGCATCGGTCCATCACCATCGGTCACCTGGGCAATATTGCGATGATGCTCGAACAAGACCTTGAATGGAATCCTGACAAGGAGAAATTTGTGGGTAACAAAAAAGCTAATCAAATGCTGGAAAGACCCATGCGGGCACCTTGGGATAAAGTATATCAGGAATACAAGGTGTAATTGGTATCAGGAAAAATCGTCCCCAATTATTTTACGATGGATGGTAAAGAAGCCAAAGACATTAATTGTCTCAGATGTGATATCCGAATGGCGTTTAGTGGGAGGCATCAATTTCATGAAGGGATACGATTTGGCATCCTTGGAGATTTAGCCCACCTGCTAACCAACCGGGAGACGTTTGATGTTTATATCTGTCCAAAGTGGAGTAAAGTGGAGTTCTATGCTCCGGAAAAGGACTAGAAAACCTTAAAAATTTTGGATATACATTTTGCACTTGAAAACCTTTATTGTCAACTTTAGCGGTAATCATCCAACTCATTTCGACCTCCTCCCTCCTATTTAGTCCCTTAAATTCAAAATAGAAATGAATATCATCATCTACTTCAAAAGAATAGAGCGTACGTATTAACACACTTGAAAAAATTCGACTCTTCTGTGAACCTGGTTACAAAAATTTTAGATGACATCGCCTTCTTTTGCTCTAAAATCCCATCATTATGAGCAAAAAAATTTTCTTGTTTTTTCTTTTCTTTCAATTATTTTACGTGAGCTATGCGCAAGATACGGATGTTCACCACGTACATTCGTCTGAGCAAAAATTACCACCGGTCCGGATAGCAGCACTCATTGGTCATACCCTAATCCCAGAAGAACACGCCGGTGAGAACTTCTTTATTCCCTCCTGGGGCCTGGATATAGAATATTGGTTTAGTAATAAATTGGGAGTGGGTATCCATAGTGACCTTGAAATGGAAACATTCGTTATCCTTCGCAGTAATGAAGAGCAAACGGAGTTGGAGCGCCTTTCACCATTAGTCAGCACCTTGGATGTTCTTTATAAGCCATGGAAAGGATTGGTTTTGCAGTTAGGGCCCGGTCTTGAATTTGAAAGATCAGAGAATTTTCCGTTGTTCCGAATGGGTATTGAATACGAATTTGAAATCCATAATCATTGGGATATTTCACCTACCGCATTTTATGATACCCGTTTCGGTGAATACCATACCTGGTCCATTGCGCTTGGCATAGGAAAGCAGTTTGGATTTTGATTGATAACAAAAGTAAGTGAGACGCCAGAAAAGTAAATTAAGTCGAAGATACCCTACGCTTTAATTTTAATGCTCCCCTAAGATCACGATCAAAGTGTAGACCAACCCTGGGATATATAACAACAAGGTCAACAAAAGTGAGATCCAGAATCGATTGGTAACACTCCCTTCGTACAAAAACATCCCTAAGGGTGGAAGTAAAATAGTAATAATGACGAGTAAAAGCGTATCCGTATCACCGCTCGCTCTGTAATCTCGTATCGCCTTTTTAATTTCTGAACGTTTAGCTTTACGTTCTTTCCGGGATAAACTTTTCCATTCTTCCTTTGCTTCTTTTACCGCTTCCTTGAGTTCTATTTCCTGTACCGGAGCGACCGAACTCTGGATGGATGAACAAGAGTTTACAAGGACCAATCCCGTAAATACCGCTAATAATAAAAGTTGTTTTTTCATAACTATATCAGTGTTTTCAGGTTCACCACGAAGTTGAATCTGTAACATAAACAAATTAACCTATAAACCTTATCAACTTACCAACAAAGTTAATGAAATTAATCATTGAGCCTTTAATTCTAGCGTGTCAGGCTATAAAAGGAGTCAACCGGCAGTCAAAATCCCTCCATCTATGGTAATAGCAGTACCGGTGATCCAGTTAGAGTCGTCACTTGCAAGAAACAGGGCAAGCCTGGCAACATCTTCCGGAGTACCAAGCCTTTTCAATAGAGTAGCTTCTGCAGCGTTTGCTACTGCTTTTTCAGGGTCAGGAAAAGCTTTTGCCGAATCCCAGATCATTGGTGTATCTACCGGACCGGGACAAATGGCATTTACCCTGATTTTAGGCCCGTAGTCTAGAGCCATTTGCTTTGCCAAAGCGACCATCGCCGCCTTTGAGGAACAGTAAGCAGGATGATTAGGAAAACTTTTGTTGGCAGCAATCGAAGCATTGGCAATGATGACTCCACCATTATCCAGCATGGTAGGCAGCGCATATTTGCTTAAATAAAAAAACGCATTGAAATTAGTATTCATGGTACGGTGCCAGTCCTCCAAACTAACATCGGTTACCTTTCCTAGCCCCAATCTACCGGCGTTGCATACAATGCCATCGATCTTACCAAACTCGCGAATAGCAAGATTTATCATTTCCTGGTTTAATTTCGGGTCGCTCACATCGCCGGGATGAAAAATAACTATATTACCAGGAAGGGATTGCATTTCTTCAACAACCTGTTTGCCACGACTTAAATCTCTTCCGTTTATGATTAAATGAGCCCCTTCTAAAGCGAATTGGTGAGCAATAGCTTTTCCCATTCCACTGGTAGCGCCGGTGATAATGAATACTTTCCCCTTTAATTTCATAGTCTTCCAAACAATTTTTGTTGTGAAAATAGTGCAATTTCCAGTTTACCTCAGGCTGCATCCATTTAAAAATGATTGGGAACCAGGAAGTAGTAAAGACATAAGAATATATTTAGTAAATTAAACCTGAAATTGTTGGGGGTTTCCCCCATTTAAAACGCTAAGATATTTAACCCATGTCTAAACCTTTATTTTTTGCTATTCTATTAACTATCCCCTTCTTTTTTGTGCTTTGCACAAACGATAATAGATCTGTCAGGCCAGAAACACCACGCCCCAACATCATCTTGGTAATGGCCGATGATCTGGGCTGGGGCGATGTTGGTTTTAATGGTAATGCGCGGGTTAAGACTAAAAACCTGGATAGTCTGGCCGCACGTGGTGTCATCTTGGAACGATTCTATTCCGCTTCAGCAGTGTGTTCACCGACCCGGGCCAGTTGCCTCACCGGCCGCAATCCCTACCGGCAAGGTATTCCCACGGCAAATGCCGGACATTTAAAACCAGAAGAGATCACAATCGCCGAATTACTTCAGGAGCAAGGGTATGCCACCGCACATTTTGGCAAATGGCACCTAGGTACCTTAACCACCCAGATCCGGGATGCCAACCGGGGCCGGCCGGGTGACAGTTCGCACTACAGTATTCCTACCATGCATGGCTTTGACGAGTATTTCGCAACGGAGTCCAAAACGCCAACTTTCGATCCATTGCTCAAACCGCTCCAGTTTGATACGCTGAAAGGGGAAAGTCTTCGTTACGGATGGGCTGCCATTACCGATACGACACAAGCAGAAACCTATGGCACTTTCTACTGGATGGGACCAGAAACCCGCCCTCAAAGCGCTTTGCGCGGCGATGACAGCCAGATCATAATGGACCGGGCCGTCTCATTTATTGAAAAAGCGACGCACAACGAAAAACCATTTTTTACAGTGATCTGGTTTCACACTCCGCACTTGCCCGTGGTTGCCGACCAGACACACAGGGATCAATATGCAGGTCTTTCTCACGCCGAACAACTTTACTACGGTACGATCACCGCAATGGACGAACAAATGGGGGCCCTCTCGCAAACCCTTGAAAAGCTTGGTATAGCTGACAATACCATGCTGTGGTTCTGCAGTGATAATGGCCCCGAACGGCAAACCCCCGGATCTGCCGGGCCTTACCGGGAACGCAAAAGGAGCCTCCACGAAGGAGGAGTGCGCGTTCCGGCTTTCTGCGTATATCCGGATGTCTTACCCGCAGGACAACGAACGTCTTTCCCAATGGTCACCAGCGATTATTTACCGACCATCCTCGGTTTCCTTCAACTTAGCTATCCTGATGATCGTCCAATCGACGGTATAAATGTCAAAACGGCTTTATTAGGTCAGCGCAAGGAACGCAACCAACCCATCGGTTTTCAATTTCAAGAAAAACAATCTTGGGTGACCGATCGCTATAAATTGATCACTATTGACAAGGGAACAACCTATCAATTGTATGATTTGCTGGCCGATCCCGGGGAAGCGCATGACCTGTATACACAAAAAACTGATTTGGCAAAAAATTTGGAAACAGAACTGAAATCATGGATGGCTTCCTGCGCTCGAAGTTGGGCCGGAAAAGACTACTGAAAAAATAACTCTAATCGCCCTTTATTTAAACAATTGGGCAAGTTCCACCATTTTAAAAGTATCAATAACAATTGTCAGACATTCAATTTATTCAATTAACTTTAAATACAGCAAATGGCCAATCCAAAAGTAGCCGGAAATGCCCCGGTGCCCGTTGAATTAGAAGCCGGAAAAAAATATGCATGGTGCAGTTGTGGAGAATCTTCCAATCAACCTTTTTGTGACGGATCACATAAGGGTTCCGAATTTACGCCCCAAATGTTCAGCGTGGAGAAATCCAAAACCTATTATCTATGTTTGTGCAAGGGTACTAGTAATCCCGGCTTTTGCGACGGCACGCACAATAAATTGTAGATAAGACTTTAGAACCTGTTTTGATTTTTCGGCAATCTCTCATGTGAGAAGAGCCGGAAAAAACTCCGAAGTTTCGCCCCTGCTTTAGGGATCTTCGGGGTTTTGGCCACTCCAATCTGGATCAATTATTCTCAAAACCTTGGAGCGTATGGCGTCTCACTTAGTTATAAACACAACTCTTTTTCCTACTATTTCGTAGTTTGGCACCGCA
>CAZHNG010000171.1:0-14210 GCA_964533785.1 uncultured Saprospiraceae bacterium
GATTTGGACAAAAATCCGGTGGTTCAAAAAACTAAGAAACTTATGTTACAGTGTACTGAGATTCAGCAATGAGTTAAAATTTCAAAAAATGCGGATAATAATCTCGCAAGCCACCAACACTTCGTATATTGAGTCTGCCTATTAAAAAATTCAAAGACTAACTTTATCATGAAATTATTTTGGAGAAAAATAATTATGGCCCTGACCGGTTTATTTCTCTGTTTATTTCTCATCGTACACCTTTCCGCTAATTGTATTTTACTCCTGCCGGAAGAAATGGCCCGGGGATTGTACAACTCCTATTCGACCCTACTCCGGGAAAGTCCCTTGATTAAAGTAATTGCGTACGTGTTGTATTTATCGATCATTCTACACGTTATATATGCGGCTTTTGTAACCATTCGCAATCGCAAAGCCAAACCTACCAAATACAAGGTCAACCATTTCAGAGAAAACAGCACCTGGACTTCACAGAACATGGGATGGATCGGCGTATTGATCTTGATCTTTATCGTCATCCATCTGGCTAATTTTTGGGCGAGAATAAAGCTAGGCATTGGTGCCGAAGTAGGTGTAGATAGTTATGGAAACAAAGATATTTATGAAGTAACCAAGAGTTTGTTCCAAAATATTTATTACGTTATATTCTATACCGTTTTGATGGTTCCTCTGGGGCTACATCTTCATCATGGCTTGAAAAGCGGATTCAAGACGCTGGGGTTTTATCATACCAAAGGGCTCAAAACCCTGGCTACCATTTCGTTGATCTATGCAGCTGTCATTTCCATTGGATTTGGCATTATCCCATTTATCGTTTACTTTAAATAAACCTACCATGATATTGGATTCAAAGATTCCCGAAGGAAAATTGGAAGATAAATGGCGTAATTACCAGGTACAGTCCAAGCTGATCAATCCCGCTAATAAAAGAAAATTAGAGATCATCGTAGTAGGTTCCGGGCTGGCGGGTGCGGGAGCAGCAGCTACGCTGGCAGAGTTGGGCTACGACATAAAATGCTTTTGTTACCAGGATACTCCGCGACGGGCGCATTCGACGGCTGCTCAAGGCGGTATCAATGCCGCTAAGAACTACCAACACGATGGTGACAGTGTTTGGCGGATGTTTTATGATACCTTGAAGGGCGGTGATTTTAGATCGAGAGAAGCTAACGTCTACCGGTTGGCAGAAATATCCGGGCCGCTAATCGACCATTTCACGCAACAAGGGGTCCCTTTCGCTCGAGAATACGGTGGTGTATTGGTCAACCGCAGCTTCGGAGGTGTACAAGTGCAGCGTACTTTTTACGCGAGAGGACAAACCGGTCAACAGTTGTTACTAGCCGCCTATTCCCAGTTATCTAAGATGATCAGAGCCGGAAAGGTAAAGATGTATCCCCGGCATGAGATGCTGGATCTCGTAGTGGTGAACGGGGCTGCTAAAGGGATCATTGTTCGTGATCTGAGAAGTGGGGCCCTCAAGCGATTTGCCGCTGATGCAGTGGTACTGGCCACTGGTGGTTATTCCAGAGTCTTCCGGTTATCGACCATGGCCATAGGTTGTAATGGCAGTGCTATTTGGAAAGCTCATAAAAGGGGAGCCTTTTTTGCTGCGCCGAGTTTTGTCCAGATCCATCCTACTGCCCTTCCCCAATCCAGCGAGGCGCAATCTAAGTTGACCCTAATGTCTGAGTCATTAAGGAATGACGGCCGGATCTGGGTACCTAAAAACCTGGGAGATACCAGGGCAGCCAATGATATTCCGGAAGACGAACGGGATTATTACCTGGAAAGGCGTTACCCCAGCTTCGGCAACCTGGCGCCCAGAGACATTGCTTCCCGGGCCGCCAAAGAAAGGATCGATGCCGGCTATGGCGTAGGACGCCTAAAGAACGCTGTTTACCTCGATTTCAAACACGCCATCGAACGATTTGGCATTGATGTGATCAAAGACCGGTACGGCAATCTTTTTACCATGTACAAAAAGATAACCGGCATCGATGCTTACCAAGAGCCCATGCAAATATCGCCCGCAGCTCACTTTTCGATGGGCGGCCTTTGGGTGGATTATGAACTAATGACGACTATTACAGGCTTATATGCCCTGGGCGAATGTAATTTTTCTGATCACGGCGCCAATCGTTTGGGAGCCAATTCACTGCTACAAGCAAGTATCGACGGCTATTTTATTTTACC
The DNA here is from genome assembly GCA_964533785.1 of uncultured Saprospiraceae bacterium. Lineage (GTDB taxonomy): Bacteria > Bacteroidota > Bacteroidia > Chitinophagales > Saprospiraceae > JANQRV01. The sequence goes on from CAZHNG010000171.1 coordinate 2,194, forward strand.
CAATACGATCAACAACTATTTATCTGGAGAAAAAGAAAAGATCACAACGGATCACGAAGCCTTCGCCCAGATAGAAAGCGAAGTAGCTGATTATATCAACCGTATTTTATCTGTCCAGGGAAACCGAACAGTCGATGACTTTCACCGCCAATTGGGCAAAATAATGTGGCAGGAATGCGCTATGAGCCGCAATAGAGCAGGTTTAGAAAAAGCGATCACCGAAATTAAGGCCATCCGGGCCGCTTTTTGGAAAGATGTGAAAGTCACCGGCGAAGCCGATGAACTCAACCCGGAACTGGAAAAAGCACTGAGGCTTGCCGATTTTATTGAACTGGGACTACTAATGTGTACCGATGCATTAAACCGGGAAGAGTCCTGCGGTGCCCATTTTAGGGAAGAATACCAAACTGAAGATGGGGAAGCCCTTAGAAATGATGACGAATATGCATTTGTTTCAGCCTGGGAATACCAGGAAGATCAATTCAAATTGCACAAGGAAAGCTTAAACTTCGATTACGTTAAGCCAACGGTGAGGAGTTATAAGTAATTGATATACTGTACGCTAGATGTATCTGTAGCTTTTAAACTTGGGGCGACTCCTACTATTTAAGCTTTAAATGGTTATACGGTTATGAAGTTATAAAGTTATTTGGGGATAAATTTGGGAATATTTTGTATAGCCCTATAATCATAGCCCCAAAGCTATACTTGACGCGAAGTGGTTTGGGACTTCCCGAAGCACTAGATGAATTCACAATTGAGGTAAACCATCGATAACGAGCCTAACTTTAATATTTGATCACTTACTGAAATTCATTATGAAAATAAATTTCAAGATCTGGAGACAAGATAAACCCGACGCGAAAGGTGAATTCAGGACCTATGAAGTAGACGGCCTGAGCGAAGATATGTCCTTTCTGGAATCATTAGATCATTTGAACGAATTGTTGGTCTTAAGAGGAGAAAAAGTGATTGCTTATGAATACGACTGCCGGGAAGGGATCTGTGGTCAATGCGGTGTATTCATCGATGGTCGTGCGCACGGTCCTCATGCTAATATCACTACCTGTCAATTGCATATGCGCAGTTTTGAGGATGGCGACACCGTCGTGGTGGAGCCGTGGCGGGCGGACGCTTTTCCAGTAATAAAAGACTTAATTGTAGACCGGACCGCTTTTGATAGAATTATTGAACAAGGGGGCTATATCAGCGCCAAAACGGGTACCGCTCCCGAAGCTAATGCTATTCTGATCGGTAAGGAAATCGCCGACCGTGCCATGGATGCCGCCGCTTGTATTGGATGCGGTGCTTGTGTGGCCACTTGTAAAAACTCTTCTGCCGCTTTGTTTACTGCTGCTAAGATCAACCACCTAAACGCCTTACCCCAGGGAACTCCCGAGGCACACCGCCGGGTATTGGATATGACTGAACAAATGGAACAGGAAGGTTTTGGTCACTGCTCTTTCACTGGCGCCTGTGAAGTCGAATGCCCGCAGGAAATTTCTATCGCTAATATTGCCGAGATGAATGCCAGGGTGATCCGGGCTAAGATATTTGGTTGAAGTAACGCTTCAGATGCTCTTAAGCTTTCAAATACCGATCAAAAAAGGCAATGATTCGTTGCCGGGCATCTTTGGTGGCGTCGGGGACGTAGCCTCCCTCGCCAGTTATGAACGCAAAGAATTTCAACACCATTGGTATATCTTTGGGATGATGACTGTTCATAAAGGCGTGCCCCGCATTTTCGTATTCCTTGATATCGTGGTCAATTTGGTGATCAGTCAGGATTTGCTCCAAACGTTGTGGTGTTCCGCGCAAAGAGTGATCTTTCGCTCCGAAGCTACCGACCACCGGACAGGCCTTTTGTAATAGCAGCTCCGCGTCTTTGGGTAAAGGGCCGTAATTCACACTTGCCGCATCAAACCCGTAGCCCGCACATAAAATAACCGCAAAACCACCCCCAAAGCAAAAGCCGATCACCCCTACTTTCTTATTAGAGTTCGGGTGGTTCAGTAGGTGTTGGCGCGTCGTTTCAATTTTATCAAAAAAGGAACCTTTTCTTTTGTAATATTGACGGATAGCAGTGAAAATACAGTTGAACAGGTTACCACCACCAAACAAATCGGGAGCGGCCGCCAGATAACCGGCCTTTGCCAGCCAATCGCACTGCCGACGTACATCCTTAGTCATACCCAAGGCATCATGGATCACGACTATTCCGGGCCAGGGACCTGGATCTTCGGGTTCTGCAATGTAGGCGGAAAGTTTATGATCTTGAAAGGGCAAGTTGGTATCCGGCATAATTGCTTATTAGAAGACAAAGATTAGTCTCTCTCTCAATGATATAAGATTTTCCCTTTTCAAAAGTCTTAATCTGGCTTTTAAACTTCGGAATCAGTTTCTCAATGTGTCTGACTGTGCTTTTTAAAACATCTAAAATAACTACAGACACTTTAAACTTCTTTACATTTTGTTGTTTGTTAATGTTCTTGTCTATTGTCAACAAGACATCAAACTTATCTTTCTCAGCAGCAGATAATAATGGACCATCTTTGAGACCGTTAAATCCCATCTCAGGTACTGTCTTAACATCGTATTCCTTGAGGAGGCTTTTAGCTTTTTTAGGTATACATTCGTCAAGCAAAATTTTCATGAGCTACCTGGGTTAAATCTTCAATTAGTTTCTGCGAAATTTTGATTATCCTTTCCACTTGCTCCCGGGTAACCGTTGGGAAATCCTCCAGAAATTCAGAAATAGACTCTCCTTCCTCCAGGTAGTCGAACAAATTCTTAATAGGTACCCTCGTTCCCATGAAAACCGGGGTTCCCCCTAACAACTCCTTATCTATATTGATTACTTTATCCATTTGCACAAAATTATAATGATAAAACACTTTTCAATCTAATAGGTTCCCAAAGCAGGATTTACGATGCTCTGCGCCCAAACACTCGAAGCACATAAATTAATTTAAGTCTACATCTTCGTAAATGTGACTCAATTCAATATGAATACCCACGGCGGATAGCTCTAATTGTTCCTCTATCCCCATAACCCGCTCAATACTCCACAGGTCTGATTGTTTCTTGTATATCTCTACCAACGGTTTGTATTGATCAATCAAGATGTATTCCTTAAGGGTAGGGATATGGCGGTAAAAGAAGAATTTATCCCCTCGATCATAACTTTCTGTAGATTTAGATAACACTTCAACGATCAAGACAGGATTTACAATAGCTGATTGCTCCAAATTTGACCTTTCCGTTTTTCCACATACTGCCATCACATCAGGGTAAACAAATTTATTCAAGGCCTGGATATGGAGCTTTACTTCACTGTTGAACACACGGCAGCTACTGTTTTTGTTTCGCAATTGAATCTTTATTTCCCCGAAAACATTACCACTAATGACACCATGTTCGATTGAGCCACCGGCCATAGCGAATATAGTGCCATCATGATACTCGTGCTTCATAGCAGTTTCTTGTTCTATTCTGATGTATTCCTTAACAGATAAGTTCTTTAACTTTCCTGCCTCCATGCCAATCTTTTTCGCAAGTTATAATATTTTAAACTCACCCACACTCCGTATACCCACAACTTTTGCAGATCAAACAACCCTCTTTATAGATCAGCCCGTCCGGATCTTCACAATTCGGACATTTGCTGTCGGAAGGTTGTGTATCGTCCGGTACAAAGGTTTTCAACGCCCGGGTGACGCCGTTTTTCCAGGTATTGATGTAATCTTCTTCAACATTGAGACCATTGATCAGGTCTACGACGTAGACGATGGGCATACCGTGACGCAGCACACCGGAGATCAATTTGGCGTAATTCCAATATTCTTCGTTAAAAGAACGGGACAAGCCTTCGATCGTCACCCGGTAACCGTCCCGATCGAGGAATTGAAAATCGTAGCGATTTTTACCTTCTTCATCCTGATTTTTAAGGACCCAGCCTTCTTTAACATACTCCGGCAGTTTGAACGTATCTTCCGCCCTTCCGGTAAAGACTTCGTACGGCCTGTTCTCGAATAGACCGATTACGGCGATCCAGTCTTCGTGGTTATTTTTAAATCGTACCACGGATGCCTTTAATTTTTGCGGTCGTTTGGGCGGCATCGTTTCTATGAAGCCCTTTGATTTTTCAGCTTTACCATCATCCGCTACCAAAACACCGGAGCGCGAACCGTCCCTGTAGATCGTACATCCTTTACAACCAACCTCCCAGGCTGTTTCGTAGATTTTCCGCACCATATCTACGGAGGTAGATTCCGGTACGTTTACCGTCACGCTGATCGAATGGTCGACCCACTTCTGTATTGCCCCTTGCATTTTTACTTTTTGTACCCAATCGATATCGTTAGCCGTAGCTTTATAATACGGTGACCTTTGAACAATAGGCTCCAGTTCCTCCGCGGACATCTTGGTAACCTCCTCCACATTATAACCATTAGCTTCCAGCCATACGATAAACTTATGGTGAAAAACATTGTAAGACTCCCAATGATCTCCAACTTCGTCGACAAAAGTGACCTTAACGTCCTTATCGCTGGGGTTCACTTTCCTTCTACGCGTGTAACTGACGAGGAAAGCCGGTTCAATTCCAGATGAGGTTTGACTCATCAAGCTGGTCGTTCCGGTTGGGGCAATGGTCAGTAAAGCAATGTTGCGGCGGCCGAAGGTCGTCATCTCCTGCTTCAAATGGGGATCTTCCTGAAACAAGCGTTGCAGGAAAGGGTTATGCTCCTCCTTCTCGGGATCGTAAATGGCGAAAGCGCCGCGCTCTCTTGCCAAATGAACCGAAGCGCGATAAGCGTTCTTCGCCAAAGTCCGGTGTACTTTGACCGAAAATTCAATAGCTTCATCACTACCATAGCGTAAGCCCAAAGCAGCCAGCATATCTCCTTCAGCCGTAATCCCCAATCCGGTCCGGCGCCCTTGTACACAAGTCTTCCGGATCTTTTCCCACAATTCCCGCTCTACTCGCTTAATATTAGCAGATTCGGGGTCTCCTTTGATCTTTTCTAAAATGCGGTCCACTTTTTCAATTTCCAAATCGATAATATCATCCATAATCCTTTGAGCGAGCCGGACGTGTTTTTCGAATTTTTCGAAATTAAAAGTGGCGGCATCCGTAAAGGGATTGTCGACGTACGAATACAAATTGATCGCCAATAAACGGCAACTATCGTACGGGCAAAGCGGAATTTCTCCGCAAGGATTGGTCGTAATAGTGCGGTAGCCTTCATCCGCGTAGCAATCCGGAACGGACTCCCGGATGACGGTATCCCAGAAAAGCACACCGGGTTCAGCAGATTTCCAGGCATTGTAGATAATTTTATCCCATAGTTTACGGGCGTCTATTTCTTTCGTGGTTGTGGGTCCCTGAGCATCAACCGGAAATTGTTGCTGGTATTTTTCCCCTTTCTTAGCGGCACGCATGAAGGCATCGTCGATCCTTACTGATACGTTTGCACCGGTAACTTTTCCGCTTTCCATTTTGGCGTCGATAAAATCCTCGGCATCCGGATGCTGAATGGAAACGGTAAGCATCAGGGCTCCTCTGCGGCCGTCTTGTGCCACTTCACGCGTGGAGTTGGAGTACCGTTCCATAAAAGGTACGATACCGGTAGAGGTCAGCGCGCTATTCATCACGGGGCTGCCTTTTGGCCGGATATGGGAAAGATCCTGTCCGACACCTCCTCTCCTCTTCATCAATTGCACCTGTTCTTCATCAGCATGAATAATTCCACCATATGAGTCAGCCCCGGATCCAATGACAAAACAATTGGACAAAGACGAATATTGAAAATCATTGCCAATACCAGCCATCGGACTTCCCTGAGGAATGATATAGGTAAAGTTTTTCATCAAGGCATACAACTCTTCTTCTGGTACCGGATTTGGATATTTTGACTCGATCCGGTGCAATTCTGCGGCGATCCGCCAGTGCATCTGGTCGGGAGTACGCTCGTATAAATTGCCGAATGAATCTTTTAACGCATATTTATTAATCCATACATTGGCCGCCAGATCATCTCCGTCGAAGTAATCGGTGGCAGCTTGTAAGGCTTCTTTTCTCGAAATAGTCTGTAGCTGATTGACTGTAGCTTGCATCGTTTTCTCCATAATTCAATATTGTTAAAACTTATAAACGGGGATAGACCGACCAAATTAAACCGATTGCAGGAAAAAAGCTACGCAAAGTTTCCACAGCTTGTGGAAAAAAATTATTCATCTCCAAGAGTTGCCATTTTAAATCGCTCCACAACTGCCGGTTCATGCGCTTCCTTCATCAGGCTATCCATTTTTGCAACAACCACAGGATACTGATCCGCCAAATTTCGGGTTTCCAAAGAATCTTGTTCTAAATCGTACAATTCAATTTCCGTATTCCCTTCAAGAATATTTTTGCGTATCCCTTTCCATTTACCGATGCGAATAGCTTGTTGGCCTTTATAACTCGGAAATTCCCAGTATAAGTACTCATGCTTCAATTGTTCTTGTCCCAGTAAGGCGGGTAAAAAGCTGATGCCGTCCGCATTTTCCGGTGTATCTATACCGGCGATTTCACATAGCGTGGGCAGCACATCATAAAAAACCGAAGGATGATTACTGATACTGCCGGGCTGAATACGTCCTGGCCAACTGGCGATCATGGGCACCCGGATGCCGCCCTCGTAAACATAGCCTTTGGTGCGCCCTAAACCATTAGCAAAAGGCTGAGCACTGTTAAAATAATCAAAGTCCACTCCTCCCAGGTAAGTGGGTCCATTATCGCTGGAAAGCAATATGAGGGTATTTTCGTACAATCCTAACGCTTTCAGTTTAGCAACCAATTCTCCTAATTGCTCATCCAGATAACTGATCATGGCGGCGTAAGCTGCCCGGGGATAGCGATTGGGAAAATAGCCTTGATCCCCCAAATATGGTTCCTCCTCCCCTATTATTTCCCGGTATTCTTCCACATAAGACCGCGGAATCTGTAAGGGCAGATGCGGCAATGGAGAAGCATAGTACAAAAAGAAAGGCTGATCTTGATTTTCTTCAATAAATGCCAGTGCCTTTTCGTGAATCTTAGCCGGCCCATAATCATTTTGCTGGTATTTGGCGTAACTTGATTCGACGTAAGGATCAGCAAGCGAATCCAATTTGGTGCGGGGAGGAACGATCTCATTATCTAGAAGATCTTTGCGTTCGTTTTCCCAGAGATGCGGTGGGTAGAGGTTATGGGCTTGCCGCTGGCAATTATAACCGTAGAAGGAATCAAAACCTTGCCGGTTGGGTACTCCTTCCGTTCCTGGTGCACCCAGCCCCCATTTCCCGAAAATACCGGTACAATAACCTGCACCTTGCAGAAGATGACCAATTGTTACGGTCCCTTCCGGAATGGGTCGTTGTCCTTCCAATTTGGGGTCTTTACAGGCTTTTACATAATCCCAAACGGCTCCGCGTTCTCTCCACTCATCATTTCCACGGATATAAGCGTGGCCGGCATGTCTACCCGTCAGCAGGATGCATCTCGCCGGTGCGCACACCGGTGCTCCGGAATATTGGTTGGTAAACAACATCCCATTTTTTGCCAGGTCATCCATGTTGGGGGTGCGGATGACTTTCTGTCCATATACGCCTATTTCCCCATAGCCTAAATCATCGGCCAGGAAGTAAATAATGTTAGGAGTGGCAGGATACTCTTCCTGTGGTGGGTTACAGGATAAACTGACGACTACCAGCAAAATGACCGAAAAGGATTTATTCATAGCTGAGTTTTTTGTTCGATCCTAAAAATACAAATCGTACAGAAACTGAATTTTGTGATATTGAGGAATTTTTTTAGAAAAAGGAGAGAAAAAACAGGAGAAGAAACTCAAAAAAAAGCCTATAAAAACTTAAGATTTAAGGACTAAAATAGAGCACAAACAACTCAAAAACAAATAATTGACAAAAAACAGTAGCCAAAAACTAATCCAGTAGATTTTCATTTTGTACTTTATGATGGCTAAGTTTGATTGCATATTTGTATTGTCAAAAGGAAATAATGACACTTACTACTAACAAAATTATAATCCATCAAAAAGAACAAATTATAATCTCATGAATAAAGATATGTAAGTTGTCAAAGGACAGTTTACTTTTTGGTATGTAGATAGCCTCTCAAAGCTCTTTGTGAAACCGGTTAGTTAATAACCGGTTTTTTTATTTATAGCCAACCGCAAATTTACAAAAATCATCCATACTTTTGCTGCAAACACAAGTAAATCTGAATAAATGAAGAAAACATTTTATTTAGCCCCTTCTCTTCTTGCGGCAGATTTCTCCAATCTTGGCTCAGCAATCAACATGGTTAACGAAAGTGAAGGAGATTGGTTGCACCTCGATATTATGGACGGTAGATTTGTTCCCAATATTTCGTTTGGGATGATGGTCGTTGAAGTGGCAAAGCAACACTGTCAAAAACCACTCGATGTCCACCTAATGATCGTCGAACCCGAGAAATACATCGAGCCCGTTCGCCGTGCCGGTGCCGATCATATCACGGTGCATTATGAAGCCTGTCAACACCTCCACCGCATTATACATCAAATCAAAGAATCAGGTGCTAAGGCAGGGGTAGCATTAAACCCGCATACGCCCGTATCTCTTCTCGAAGATGTTATCGAAATATTGGATATCGTCCTATTAATGTCGGTTGATCCTGGTTTTGGCGGTCAGAAGTTTATTTATCAGACCTTGCCGAAAATCAAAAAATTAAAAGATTTGATTACCGTACGAAATTCAAATGCTTTAATTGAGATAGATGGCGGTGTAGGTTTACATAACGCCGAAGCTATTCTCAAAGCAGGAGCTGACGTGCTGGTAGCCGGTAGCAGCGTCTTCAAAACTGAAAATCCGATCAAAACTACGCAACAATTCAAAGCCATCGGTGATAACCTGGAAACAAAATTTGTGTGACCAAAGACAGGTTCGGGAAGTTACTCGTTGTACATTTGCAGCCGTGAGTGGCACATGATGGTGAATGAGTGGTTCTTTGATTGGCCATAGCGTATTATCCGCTTAAGGGAAAAACATTTCGATGAAAAAATTATTACTCCCGATTCTGATTTTTTGTATTCCATTGTTTTCTATCGCCCAAGAAGAAGGTACGGCAGTTATAACGGGGATCGTTACGGATGCCTTGACCGATCAGCCTATCGAACTGGTGACGATCTATATTCAGGGAACGAGCACAGCTACGGAGTCCAGCAGGAACGGACGCTACCGTATAGAGGTACCGGCAAATGAATCTTTCAGCCTCGCGTTTTCCCGCATTGGTTATAAAGAATCTAATGTCAATATCACTAATCTTCCTCCCAGGAGTAGCAAACAGGTGGATGTAGCCCTGGCACCTGCCGATTCTGAAATAGAGGTAGTAGTTAGGGAAAGTAAGATCGAAGGAGGCGGAATGATCAGGGAAGATGTTGAAGCCTTGAAGTTATTGCCCACGACTTCCGGTAACCTGGAGAATATACTCCCGCATATCGCCTTGGGTACGAGTAGCGGAACAGGAGGTGAATTGAGTTCCCAATACAATGTACGGGGAGGTAACTACGACGAAAACCTCGTTTATGTCAATGATTTTGAAGTATACCGGCCCCAATTGATCAGAGCCGGTCAGCAAGAAGGTCTCACTTTTCCGAACATAGATCTTACCCGAAGTCTATCTTTTTCTTCGGGAGGTTTTGAAGCGCGGTACGGCGATAAAATGGCTTCAGTCCTCGATGTCAGGTACAAAAGGCCCGACAGTTTAGCGGGATCCTTTGGCTTGAGTTTCCTGGGCGGATCCGCTCATTTAGAAGGTAGTGCCCCCGTAAGTAAGGATAAATACCGCAGGTTCCGGTACCTGGTCGGTGCACGCTACAAAACGACTGACTATTTACTGGGAACGCTGGACACTGAAGGAGAATACATCACCAATTTCTACGATGTCCAAACCTATTTAACCTATGACCTGACGCGAGATCTTCAAGTCGGACTACTCGGAAATTACAACCGCAGTGTTTATGAATTTACGCCAACCGAAAGAAATACTGCTTTCGGATTGATCGACTTTGCCCTGCAATTATTCAGTGTTTTTGAAGGAGGTGAGGTGGATGATTTTACTACCTCTTTGGGCGGGCTTTCCTTTACCTATATTCCCGACCGGGATCGCAATCCGTACTTTTTAAAACTACTTGCTTCCACCTATACCAGCGATGAAAATGAACGGTTTGACATCATCGGTGACTACAGTTTACGGCAAATCGAATCAAACCTAGGCAGCGATGAATTTGGGGAAGTTATTGCGGAACTAGGAACGGGAACCCAGCAACAATTCGTCCGCAATTTTCTGGATGCCCGGGTAACTAACGTTGAACATAAAGGGGGGATCGAATTCCAAGTTGATCACGATGATTTTGAAACGACCAGCAGTCATTTTCTGCAATGGAGTGTCAAATACCAAAACGAACAGATCAATGATCTGATCAACGAATGGGAGCGCCTGGATTCGGCGGGTTATTCTCTGCCTTACGACACCAATCAAGTCCTCATTCTAAACGTACTCAAAACAGAGAATGAACTAAGCTCCAATCGTCTCTCCGCCTATTTTCAAAATACGTATTCCTTTCGCAGGGAAAGTGTGAGTGAGTTCAAAGTATCGGCGGGCGTTCGGGCTTCCTACTGGGATCTTAATGAAGAATTGATCATTTCACCGCGGATGCAGTTGTTGTATAAGCCATTGAATAGCGATCGGGATATCTCTTACCGTTTGGCCGGCGGTTTATATTTCCAGCCTCCTTTCTACCGGGAATTAAGAGCTTTCGACGGACGGGTTAATCCCGGTCTGCGGTCACAGAAATCCGCCCATCTTGTCGGTGGCGTCACCTACGACTTTTACATGGGTAAGCGCAATCCGAAGAAGTTTAGGTTTATTGGGGAAGCTTATTACAAATGGTTATGGGACCTGGTGTCCTACGAAATTGAAAATGTCCGGATTCGTTACTCCGGATTTAATGATGCGGAGGGTTATGTAATGGGGCTCGACTTGCGGGTCAACGGAGAATTTGTCCCCGGCGCGGAATCATGGGTCAACCTGTCTTTTCTACGGGCCCGGGAGTCCCTGCTCGGGGTCGTCCACCAGGAAAGGGAGGTTGGTCAGGAAGAAGCTACGCCGGTAGACGATGTTCCCAGACCTACGGATCAGTTCATGACGCTTTCCGTCTTTTTCCAGGATTATTTGCCCAAAAACGAAAACTTTAAGATGCACCTTAATTTTACGGTAGGAACGGGGCTGCCTTTCGGCTTACTCGGCAACAACCGCATTTTCAGGAACACTTACCGTTTTCCGGCTTACCACCGGGTGGATATTGGGTTTGCATTGGCTCTCTGGGATGCTGAGCGGCGGGCTAACCGCCCTAATCACCCGCTTCGGTTTGCCAGAAATGCCTGGCTTCGATTAGAGGTTTTTAATTTAATGCAGGTACAAAACCAGGCCGGCAATACCTGGATTAAAACGATATTCAATCAACAATACGCGATTCCGAATTTCCTGACTTCCAGGCGTATTAACCTCCGGCTGAACTTTGATTTTTAATTGACTGGTTCAGCCGCAGAAGCAACAATTGTACCGCCCCGCTGGAACTGCTTTTAAATCCTTTGTAAAGGACATAGGTCTGCTCTAGCGTCTAGCGTCTAATTTCCAACATATTCCTTATTTTTGACACCAAAAATGGCAAAAGCGAAAGGATCTTCATCCGGAAAGAAGAAAAAAGTCGTCTCACGCTCCGATTGGTTTATCATTATTATCGTAGGAGCGATCTTAGTGTATTTTCTGCTTAATAACCTGTTAGGTGTAGAGCTTTTCCAACAAACGGATGATACTGAAATTTTGGATGATCCTCATCCGGGGTATTGAGCAATGGGGACAATGAACAATGAACAATGGGGGCAATGGACAATGAGCAATGGGGGCAATGGGCAATGAGCAATGGGGGCAATGA
>CAZHNG010000172.1:0-14169 GCA_964533785.1 uncultured Saprospiraceae bacterium
TGTTGGTGGTAAAGTATCCTTCATTGATTACTCCACAATGTTTTTCAGAAGTAAGTTCTTCTTCCGTAAAGCTAAAAACTGTATCCTGAAAAGGGATATCAATATTCTTCGTCCAGGGAGATGAATGGATAATCAAAGTAAATATCCTTTGGTGGCAAAGCTTTAGCTTATACAATTCCTTTTCATCTTCCAGGCCGGGATCATATTTTAAAAACAATTCCACCGCATGAATGCTTGTTTGTTCAATATTTTTGAGTATTGTTTTCAGGGTCACCATACTGACTTTATCATAAAATCTCAACTGGACAGCAAGACATCCCAAGTCATTCAGTTCAGAAAAGATCTTATCAAGATAATCCATATTGGCCGGAGAAACATCTATGATAGCGTTGGTAATCTGTGCAAAAGTATCCCATTTGTTGTGAAGAGGAGGAAAGAGGTCCACCTCTTCTTTTGTACAAAGGAATACGTATTCCTCTTCCTGTAAGAATTTAATATACTGCCGGATGGTTAATTCATTGTCTATTCCATATTTGGCAAAGATAGAAGTCAGCGACTTATTTTCCTCGGCCAGTAAAAAATCGTAAAGATCATTAGGTATAAAATGGTATGAACTCCTTTGCAGGTCACAAATAATGGATCTTTGATGCCCTTTTACGGGTATGCAGGAAGTAAATAGTTTTAGATAAGTATTTTTATTCATTAATAGGAATATTCAAAAACTTTGAAATAGGTTTATAAAATCTGCGCACCGGGCAGTTAGGGGTGTTAAAATCAGGCAGAGCAGTTTCATTGCTGAAGAACCGGTCTTCCTCTTTATTACACAATTCCTCTGCCCTTTCAGTAAAGCATTGCGAAGAAAAACTGTCTTTTATTGATCGTTCTTTCATCGTTAAATTAATTCTGATTGATTAGATATTTTGCGACCTTTTGCTCCAAAAAATAATTGCAGGGAAAGCTCACCATTCCAAACTGTCCGACGGGGTTCACTTCCAGGAAAATGAAATTCCCTTCTTTATCGACCAGTAGATCTATTGAGCAAGAGTTAAGGTTCAGATTGGAAGATAACTTTATCAATTTTTCTTCAATATAAACGGGAAGTTGAAAAGGAACCGTCCGGTTTGGTTTCACGGTATCGTATTTTCTAAAATCAACTTTAGTTCTCTCATTCGATTGGGAAAATATGGCCATAGAATAACATTGGTTCCCGATGACAAAAGTTCTTATTTCGTATTTTTTGTCGATGCATTCCTGAAATTTACTAGGGAAGAAGGAATCTCTTTGTTTCGCAAGGCTGTCTTCATCTACTTTGGTGGTAAATAATGACCAATCCTGATTATCATACAGGACGTAGCTTAACAGACCAATGGATTTTGTGATCAAGCCGTTATTCGCTTGCTGGTTAAAGTTTTTTAGCTTTTCCAGTCTGGAAGTGATTAGGGTATTAGGTACTTTTAAACCTACCTTTCGGGCTTTATCCAAGACCACTAATTTATTCAGGTTAGTGGTCAGGCGCGAACCTATTCCTGGTTTTCCCATCAATTTGTAATGCAAGAATTGCTGCAGATTATCCCTTTCACTTTTTAAGAAAACACGCCTTACATTCGCTGGACAATCACTATTATCGCTGTTGGGATCAGCATCATCAAAAATTGAAAGCGATAAATCTCCTCTTCTAAACCAAACGGATTGAATTTCATCGAATGAAATAATTTCCCCTTTGAATTGTATTTTGATGTCCTGATCTATCTCGAGTAATTCAATTTGGTCCACACCATTTATCCTGATTACTTTCTGCTGGTAATGCCGCAGCCAACGCATGACTTCGACCGTCGAATAATCTGTTTTACTGGATATAAGCAGCACCATATTACATTATTAAGGTCCAACCAAATAAATATTCGTTTTCCAATCCTTCGGTTTTATGCAGGTCATTCGAAATGGCAATCCTGTTCTTGTCAATCCCTTTTTCGATCAAGAACTTTCTCATCCACTGTAGATTCGTTTGCCAGATATGATTTTCTGGAAAATCGAAGGCAAATAGTTCTGCTTTCAGACGAGGGTCATTGTACAAAATATTGTATATCGCGATCAACTGCAGGTAAGAGGATCTTTCTTCAATAATACCGTTTTCATCCAGGTAAATCATTCTTAATTTATGTGTCCGCCGATCATTATTGAGCGAATAAAAATTTGACACTAGCTGAAGCATTTGAAGCGGTAGATCCCAGCTACATTTTCCTTGCTCCGCATATCGGATCATTTTGCGTAAAAACGGTATACTGAACTCTTCATCATAATGAATAAAACGAACAGGAAGAAGGATAGGAGATTTGCTTTTATCTCTTTCCATACTTAAATAATGGTAATACTCCAAGATGGAGTCCGTTATTTCTGATAAAACAATTCTATTGGTAGAATCATAAACAGCTTGGAGCCGTTTCAATTCTTCGTTGACCTTGTAGTCAATCTCTTTTCTATAAAATTGATCCCTGTATGATATTTGTGCTATACTATCTTTCCATTTTGAAAGAACCGCATGGTTACTTTTAGCATGCTCTAGCCAAAAGCCAAGGCTATCATTAACAAGGCGTTGAATTTCCTTGTCGTAAAAGCTAGGATCAATAAACTCAGTATTACAAGTATAAGAGATATATTCTTTTAAGGCCTGAATGGCCTTTGGGCTTTCATTGTTTTTGGCATACTCCCTGCTTAACATAAGATTGAGCGTTTTATCGAAAACAGCCTGTTTGGCCAAAATTTCTATCCGTTGTTTACTTGAAAACCCTTCTTCTTCAAAAGCGACTTTTTTAGCAAGCTGACTATTATGGTAATAATCATAAAAACTGTGGTCATCCCCATTACAACCAACTAACAAAAACAGGTTCAGGGTAAAAAACATAATGGTTGAAAAAAAATACATGAAGGCTTTGTAAATCATTGAATTACGTTTTATTATATCCTCAAGATTGCTCCGTTAAAACAGCAGTCAATCTTGAGGAGGTGATCATTTTTAATATTAAGAGGTTTTTATCTGTTACCAATAAACCAATATAAAAACCGGAATGGCATTACTTGTTAGGATAATCCTTGTATATAGTTCGTGTTACAATACACCCATCTTCATAATCAATTGTACGCTGGGAGATTGAATCTGCTCCTCCTTTGGTAGCCATGGAAGAGTGACAATCCGAATTCACTTTTTTTCCCCCATAGATCTGTTTACTGATGCTCGTTGATATTCTAGATGTAGAAAAATTTTCGAATGAATTTAATTTTTTCATAAATTTAAGATATAAGAATTAATAACCCCTTCTCTTTTTGTTTGCCCGTATTTTGAGCAGGGTTCCGGGATATCCCTAATCAGCGTTGCTATTGTAAATTTACTTTTGTGTCGTCCAATAATTCTGGACTCGCATACTTTTTTATTAAGTAGTGTAGCAGCGTTATTTTATGTTACGTTCACACTCAAACCCTTCACAATCAAACTCATGCAGTCTGGCGTCTGGCATCTTAAATCTGCTTTCTTACTTATTTATTTTTTCTTTTTATCCATTGATTTAGCATGTGAATAAAACAATGATTAACAGTATACGCTAAAAAATTAAAGGGTATATTAAATGTTTTCAAAATGGTAAAAACTGGCTGACAAACGGTGCGACAGCCAGTTTAAACTACTAGACATATACCTAAAATTGGATTTGGACTTTACCGATCTTAATTTATGCCTGTTTCCATTTATATGGCGATGAAGAAAGGACGCCATATAAAGCCAAAATGGGATTATTTTTGATCGCAGCAGTCATGAGTAACCATTTCTTGCGTCACCAGACCATCATCATAATAAGAAGTGGTAAGTGTTGCTTCATCACAACCTTGTCTCGTTCCTTCAGTACAAACGAAACTACTGCACAGTTCCTTGCCGCCATAAATCAATTTACACATGTTTACCTCTACTTTTTGTGGGTTGAACCTTTCAAACGAATTTAACTTTTTCATTTTTTAATAAAATTTTGATAATTCCCTCTCTTTTTAAGTGCCCGCAGGCAGGGTTCGGGATTCTCCCTTTAACAACACTGATTGATACAAAGGTATCCCCACACCGTCCAGGAATACTGGATTTCCGCAATAGTTTGAGAAAAAAATTTGTCCTCCACCGGATACCCGTTTCAACTGTACTTTATCCACTGAAAAGCCAAAGTAGAAGTAGACTTGCTGGTTGTAGCAGAAACTCTGCCGCTTGGAACAATAGTAAATATCAGCCCCTTGACCTTTCATAAAATCAATGATATTGTAAAGGGTGCTCCTGGAGATCTCCATTCTATCTGCCAGTTGTTCAGGCCGGCCGGTAGACTTCATTCGTATCAACTGGTCGAGCCTTTCGATCCTGTTGATCTGAACCATTAAATTCATTGCATATAATTTTAAAATAAAAATAGGGTTACTTATCGTTAATCAAACTCCATACCTTTTCGAAGATCCGGTGAATAATCCGGCGATCTTCGGTAATAACACGGCCTATACCTTGCATCTCCTGCGAAAAGGGAATGGTTTTTCCGTAAGTAGTAATTAAAGGGTTAGGCAAAGCTAATTCTGCGGTATAAGTCTCTTCTTCAGGTATTAAAGCTATCCTCACTACTTCAGATCTGACCATACCAAACTCTTGGTAAGGAAAACCGTCCAACCGTAAATTAACCTGCTGCCCGGATTTTACTTTACCAGAATTTTCAATGGGCAGCAGAGCTTTGGCGACTACTTTTCCTGCTCCTTTTGAAGGAATAACGGTAAATAGTTCTTCCCCCGACGGAATGAATTGATTGGCGCTCCAGACTTTTGCATAATTGATCCTTCCTTCAATTGGGGATTTAATGAGATGGATCTGCTTCCAGCTTTCGATCTGACTTTTTAGTAGTTTGATATCCTCTCTTA
Source organism: uncultured Saprospiraceae bacterium (assembly GCA_964533785.1). Classification (GTDB taxonomy): domain Bacteria; phylum Bacteroidota; class Bacteroidia; order Chitinophagales; family Saprospiraceae; genus JANQRV01. The sequence goes on from CAZHNG010000172.1 coordinate 4,930, forward strand.
TTTTTAAGGCTTTGGTATTCAGGCCGTCTCCATAACTCTGGCGGATATCGATGATCTGAGTTTTTAACTGCTCAATTTGCAGTTGATTGTTTACGATCTGCCCTTCGAAGTTGTCTAACTGACGCTGGTATTGCAAGTAGGCGGTTTCTTTTTGCTCCAGTTCCTGATTACTGATGACTCCGGCTTCTTTTAGTTTCGAGTAGCGTATAAAGTCAACTTCTGCGATTTGGACTTCTTTAGCAAAGGTTTGTTGTTGCTTTTTCAGGCTTTTATTCAGTTTCAGGCCATGTTCAATTTGTTGTTTTAGCGCATCTATTTTGTCATAATAGCCAGGTTGATCGAGGAAATGATGAAAATCCTCGATTCTCTGTACGAGGGAAGCATAAGGTTTTTGGAGTTCCCCCAATTTAACATTTTGGGGAAAGGCAATGCGGACGTATTCTTCCGGGTGTTTTTTCCCCTCCAGTTCTGCCAGGTATGCTTCCAAAATCAGTACATCTTCCTTGTTTACCGGGCTATCCAAAACTGCCAGTAAGCTTCCCTGTTTGACCGCCTGATGATTTTTAACTAATAGCTCTTTTACTTTACCAGATTTGAATGCAACGATCCTGATTGCCGGATTCTCTGTTAACACCGTTACTTTGGCCTGAATAATATCCGGATATTTGATCAACCATGCCATTCCAATAAATAAGATAACTACCAAAAAAATAAGGCTCATTCCCCACTTAATGATCCACTTTGGCGGATTTCCCAGCATGTAATCCGTATCGGTTGTCGAGTTGAGCAATATATCGCTGGGCCGCTGGGTAAGTTTTTTAACAGACATAATAGATTTTAATTACCAAGTTCTAATTGATTTTTTACGAGTCTATAATAGGCTCCTTTTTTCTGCACCAAGGCTTTATGTGTTCCTTGTTCTATCAATTCACCATTTTCGAGGACGACGATCTGATCAGCGTTTTTGACGGTGCTCAACCGGTGAGCCACCACCACGACCGTTCTATCTTCAAAGAAGGATTCCAGGTTTTCAATAATGATACGTTCGTTATTTGCATCCAGGGCATTGGTTGCTTCATCAAAAAACAAGAATTCCGGATTTTTGTAAACGGCCCTGGCAATCAGCAAGCGTTGCCGTTGACCTTGACTGACCCCTTTTCCTCTGGCACCGATAATCGTATTGTAATTTAAGGGTAAAGACTCTATAAATGCCTGTATGTTCGCAGTTTTCACGGCTTCCAATAGCTTTGATTTATCAACCACTGCATCGCTTTCAGCAATATTATTGGCAATGGTATCCGAAAAAATATAACCGTCCTGCATCACTGCACCGCATTGTGCTCTCCATTCATTTTTAGAGATACCTTCCAATGGAATACCACCTAATTTTACCATTCCTTTTGTTGGTGGATAAAAGCCCAGAAGAATCTTCATCAAAGTCGTCTTTCCACTACCACTGGTCCCAACTATTGCTGTCACCTTTCCCTGGGGAATAACCAGGTTGATATTCTTCAGCACTTCTTCATTTAGCGGGTTGTACTTAAAGGAGAGATTTTCAATAATAATATCCCTATTTTCGGGCATGATCCGAAGGTTCTCCGTTTTAGTTTCTTCTTCGGTGGTATTGTGTATTTCGCTCAAGCGTTCCAAACTCAGGCGGGCATCCTGAGCAGACCGGATAAACTGAATAAATTGAGAAAGGGGTGCATTCAATTGTCCAACAATATATTGAATGGCAAGCATCATACCTAGGGTCATATTACCATCAATGACGGCCATGGCGGCAATGAAAGTGACTACAATATCCTTAAGCTGGTTAATAGCAGTCGCACCGGTATCCTGGTATTGACTAATAGCTAAAGATTTGATATTGGTACGAAACAATTTTGCCTGGATATTGGTCCATAGGCGTCTCCGCTTGCGTTCACTGTTCTGCAGTTTTATTTCCTGCATACCCTGAATAATCTCAATGAGAGAATTCTGGTTATTAGATAATTCCTGAAACCTTTGGTAATCTATATCCTTACGCTTTTTCAAAAAGAGGGTGATCCACAGAACATAGCAAAAACTGGTCACCAAAAAAACCAGGAAAATCCCCAGGTGATAAGTCAATAAAACCAGACTGAACACAAAGAAATTAAATAGGGAAAAGATGACCTGCAAAGAAGAAATGGTCAAAAACGATTCTATCCGCCGGTGATCTCCCACTCTTTGCATAAGGTCGCCTACCATTTTCGTATCGAAAAACCCAATAGGCAACCGCATCAATTTTGTTAAAAAGTCAGCAATTAAGGAGACATTTATCCGGGTGCTGATGTGCAGTAATATCCAGCTTTGGATTACATTCACGCCAATCTGGCCCAGAAAGATCATCAGTTGCCCCATGAGGATTAAATAAATGAAGCCAATATTCTGATTTTCAATTCCTACATCAACGACAGACTGCGTGAGGAACGGCAGGGCTAATTGGAATAAACTTCCCACGAAAAGTCCCAATAACAATTGGGTGATCAATCTCTTATACGGGAGCAAATATTTAAACAAATAAGCAAACCCACTCTTCTTAAAATCAATTGTATCTCCGTCATAAAAAGTAGGTGTGGGGTTGAGCAACAAGGCAATACCTTTACCATGGTCACTTACCCAGCCTTTTTTAAATGCTTCATGATTTAATTTGAACTTGCCTTGCGAAGGATCGGCGATCCAGACATATTTTCGATTCGCTTTGTAGGCTACCACGAAATGGCTCTGATTCCAGTGGACAATACAAGGAAAGGGAGCTTCCAAAAAAGAAGGCTCAACCTTTTTCATTTTCAAAAAAGGCACCTTAACGGGCATGGTGCGCAGGCCAATCTTTTCTGCAGCTTCCATAATGCCCAGCAAGGAAACCCCCTCCCTACTGTAGTAGCTTACTTCTCTTAAGTAAGGAAGGGGGAATCGCTTGCCGTAAAACCGAGCTATCATTTGCAGACAAGTAGGACCACAATCCATTTGGTCCCGTTGCCGGAAAAAAGGGAATTTTCGCATAAAATATCATGATGTTATTCAGGAAACAGCTTAAATCATGTGCATCAGGTAGGCTTAAAAAAACAACTTATTCTTTTCTTCTTCGAATAGAGCTAGATCCCCAAAAGATGTAAACAAATTGTTATTTCTTCGCATAAGCCACTCCCTCCTCAAAGATCCAGCTTCAAGGCAGCAAGCTATTTCACTAATGGTCAAAAAATTCAAAAGGGCTGTGTAATCCAAAAATGGGGCAAGTTATTCGGTATTATGGTATAGATGTTACCCGCAAATATTTTATAATTTCTATTAGCAAAGTAACCGGTCTACATTAGTATGGAATTCAATGATGCTGTAAAAATACAGACTAAATCTTTAAAAAAGTAGTGTGATAGCAGGAGGTTGCCTATGATTTCCCATGATTGCTCAAATTTGCCGGATTTAGTGATAAGGATTAATGAAGCAACGAAGATACGGGGATGAGAAATGGGTAATCAGGTGAGCTGGGCTAGTGCGGAGGCGCCCCTGATCACGGAAATTGTATCTGATTCTTTCCTAAAGTTAAATAGTAGAGCAGATTTATTTTGTGTAAAACGATTTGGCCCCAGGGCCAAATCTCTTAGTGTTTTTTAGAGTATTGACTTACCTCTAAACTTTGGGGCCAATTTCAATCACCACAAACAACACTGAACATGAAGTTCTCTTTTCTTAGCGGTTCTTCGTGGTCATTTATCAAGGATAGGTTAACAAATCATCTCAATCATTTTTCATCCTTATTAAGCTTTCAGCTATCTCAGAATAACCTTCATAAAAAATCTGTGAAGTTCTGCGTCTAAAATATAAATGCCCTATTTAGCCTGCCCAGATCCATACGGGCCCCCACGTGGACAGTTATGTATGGCCGGCAGGTGGGATCTGCAGTCTTACTTAATTGATCACCACAATACGTGCAATAGCAGCGTCGGGCTGAAAAGTATCAAAAGCACTTACTTGTTGTGTGCTGAAGACCAAATAAACACCAGTACTTACCCGGCGCCCGTTGTAATCATTCCCATCCCAAACCGCCTGGCCGCCGAGTGCTTGGGTCTCAAAAACCAATTCTCCGGTGATATTCGTTATTTTCACATCTGCATCTCTCGCTAAACCTTCTATGGCAATCGGCCCTGTATAGCTAGGCTTTACGGGATTGGGATATACCTTTATGGCAGAGCGATTTACCCGCCCGCCTTGGGTCGCATCACTTTTATAGGAAATCAACCCTTTATCTGTTCCGATAAAAACTTCTCCATTACCCGGATTAATGGCAATATCCAGCACATTATTATCGAAGAGAGGAGAGTTCTCACTTGTAAACCTTAAAACTTCCTCCCGTCCATCGGCTGAAAGTATAAAGACACCGTTTTTAGTGCCAATCCACTTGCGGTTTGCGCCGTCAACAGCAATGGTTTGTACATCTTCCCGTTCTAATAAGAACTCCCCGAAGTTTTCCCCCTCTAGTGAAAAGATGGTATTAGAACCGACACAATTTTCATTGAAGGCATCCCCTCTACAGTCAAAAATAGAGATCCCCTGAGTGGTACCGATCCAGATCACCCCATCGAGATCTGCCACAATACAATTGGTTCTATTTGTGGTTAAATTCGAATTATTCTGGGTTATAATACGGCACTGGTCATCGTTGGGGTCTTTGAGGTCTCCTTCATCAAATACAATAACCCCAGCACCGCTGGATGCATCTACAATCCATTTATTTCCATCGGCATCAATAGCAATCTGATGAATTTCCGTCCGTCCGCAGGAAGGCCGGAAGCTTTGCCAGTTACCTTCAGCGGTCAAAACTGAAAGCGGACTTTCCGACAGGTGATTGGCCACCCACAGGTTATTCTCCTGATCAAAGGCCAAACCGCTTACCCTGACACGCAAATTATCACCCTGTGCCTCCCCTAAAGTCGAATTATTTTCATTGATCAAGGTGAAATTTTCTCCGTCAAACTCAACCATACCTTCATAAAAGGACCCCAGAAAAACCTTCCCATTTAACGGATGAATAGCAACTGTTATAAAATCGAGCAAATCATCTTCACCATCCCTGATCCCATTCTGCCCATATAATACTTCGGTATTACCGCGATTGAAATTGGTCCACCGGCCATCTTGTAACCGGAAGAATCCATTTTGGGAAAAATTATTACTAAAAGTTTGGGTCAAACCGCCAGCAGTAACCCAAACCTGATCGTTTCCAATGGCAATTTCTCTAAGTTTATGGGTGAAGGGCGAACTAAATTGTAAAGCCGTACAGTTCCCATTTTGAGGATTGTCAATAATCCGAAACTGCCGGAATTCATCAGCCAGAAAAACACTCCCGTTAGATTCCTGAATGCCATACAAAACCTGATCCGTGCAAGCTTCAATTTCCTGATAGACAAAATTTTCGTTAAAAGCCAACACCTTACCATCTGTACAATTGGACAAACGACAGCGGTATCCGGCTAATAGATCCGGCCCTTCTGCCGTCAAATATTGAAGGCGGTGATCGGGTTCATTATGTAAAAAGGTCAATCGCCCTTCGCTATCCAATTGATGTATCTCCCCATCGATCTCCAGGATGAGAAAGTTGTTATATGTAACCATCTTTGTAGTCCTGTAAATCATTGGGAACCCTGCTGTCTCCTGCAATAAATCCCAGCTTCTGAAGTCTTCGGGAATTACGTTTTGCGTGGAGGTCGTAAAAACACCTTCCACCGTTCCGGCGTATATATCCCCATTAAATAATGCCAGTGCCCTTACTTCAATCCCCGGAAAAAAAGTAGAAAAGGTAAACTCCTGGGACAACAAATTGAGCTTCGATACCCCATAGCTCGCTGCTAAATAAACCATCGAATCATTTTCAGGTACAACGTCATAGATGATTTTTGCCCCAACAATATTGGAAAAGTTTTTTATTTGGTTTAATGTTGTCACCCTATCTTCCTGAATTAAATCAATGACACTATTTTCGTAAACGACAATAAGGGTTCCCGAAGTTTGATGATATTTGATCAACCGGATACCTGTATTGCTGAGGCCATTTACCGTTGACAGGAAATCTACCGCAAAATCCGCTTTGTTTAAACTCAAAATGGACCATTCGGTCGCATAGAATACTTTTTCGCTGCTTTGCGTCACGTACCTTCCTGATTGGTAAGGTAAATGAGACCTCCATTGTCCAATAGCAAGGTTATTCTGCTGTGCAGATGCAATGGTAACCATCAGATTAACACCAAATAACAACAGGTAACTCAGTCGCATATAGCATGTAATTTCAAACACTTATTCAAACCCAATAATCAAAAATTAATTTCTCATCATAAAACTACGACTTAAGCTTCATATTGTTTGGGAATATTAACAATTGCAGTCAAGGTTTGTCAAAACGTGACAAACCCAAAGTCCGATCTACCTTAATTCCTGCACCAGTAATCGAATAACGCTATCATTATCAAGAGAGTAAAACTTTAAGTTTTTTGGAGAAAACAGCACCTTTTCCAAGTATGACACGTATTTACTTTGATAGACTTAAAAGTTTTTTTAGGAGAATGCACACTCGTTTACCAACAGACCAAAATCCCTGCAACTTTTAGTTATCCCATTCATTAAACAACTATCTCATGAACCGCGCCCAAAATCATAAGCACCCTAATTATGAACTAATTGTAGTATTTATCATATTCGTTATCTGCGTTTTGCTTTCCTTTGTCATTGTTCCCGAGGAATTCATGGAGCTCATTGGATTAAACCCGTAAAAAATAACACCACAGTTCTTTTCTTAGAAAGCTTTAACTTTGTAACAATTTATTGAAGGACTTAAAATAACAATTATGAAGCTATTACTTCAATTGGCTGTATGGTTAATGTTGCTAATCTTAAGTAGCTGTGGATCCGGCACTTCTTCCGCAGAAGAAAACGGTAGTAATGAAGAGGTAAACGTTGACTCCGCCGAGCTTAGACCGGGAGACTATGCAGAAAGAGGCATTACCCGCTATACAACACCACAACACGGTTGCAACGTACCTGGAAAGATCCTTTCTGAAAATCAATTGTGGCTGGAAGCAAAAAATACGCTTTTTGTAATTAAAGCAGATTCCAGCACCTATGATGAGCAATTGGGAGATAGCCATCGAATCCTGGAGATCTACAATACCGAAAACTGTAAAAGAATCAAACGCGAAGTCCTTCCAATCAATGAAAGCCCTGACTTTGCCTACTTTTTAGCCAAAATCACCTACAATAATGCAAGCCAATTAGTAGCTATCCGGGGATTTAATGTGATCTATGTTTATGATCTGGCAGCGCAAAAAATGCTCCCTCCCATTGAACCCAGCTATAGTTCCGACCGGTATGCAGTAGATGCACAATCAGGTCGATTGCTTCGCCTGGAATTATGGGAGAATCATATCCTGGGTTATGCTCAGGACTTTGGCGCTTTTGTCATTAATTTAGAAAACAAATCGAAGCCAAAGTCAACTCTCCCTTTTGCAGAATGGGAGGATGAAAACGGCAAACCGCACGCACTCTTTTTATTAGCTTCTCAAGAAGGAGGACAACAAGCAATGGTGCCCAGCTATCAGGTCGAAAGTGCTACGTTCTCCATCAATCCATTGTTCGACGAGCCTCAGGAGATCAATACTGAAAATGCCGCTGGTATTGATGGCAGCCGGTATGTGGTTTTCAGAGGTAAAGGCAGCCCCAACGCCCAAGGCATTGCCATCGATCTGAAAAGTCATAAATTGGTCGATCTGCCGCAAAATATCGCTACCGGCAATAACCAAACTATCCTGGATTGGCTGAGACAGAATATTTGATTATTCCTTCTCTAACCCCCGTAGCTTTCTTTGCTGCCCTATTTTCGTAATTGCTTGTTGCAAAGCAGGAGCATCCGATATTTCTACTAAACTGTAATAAAGCAGTCCAAAACCATTGTACATTATTGTAAAAAGCAGCATCAACACAAACAAATGCAAAAAAGTCGAGACTACGACCGTAATTTGATCCATTATATTTTGATCAACATAGATTATCCATTCCAATAATGAAACAAAAGACCAGGTCAAGCTGGAATCACTGATCGTAAAAAATAAAAAGCTCAATAAAAACAGGATAATAAATAGTACCAGCGATTTACCAAATGCACTGCGCAGTAGACTCCAAGTCCTGCCAATAGCAGCGATCGGCCCCATTTTCTCAACGATCATTACCTGTGACCAGATCATAAAAAAAGGCAAGGTAAACAACAAGGTTATTAATGCGAATTGACGGGTTAGCAGAAATGCTACGAATAGAGCAGCGGTACCTATGAATGCTTTTAAGTAATCAAGAAGGAACTGCAGTCTGTTAATAGCTATTTTCTTTTGCTTCCTTTCTGTTTCAAGTACCTGTATCACCTTCCAACTTAGTAAACTAAATCCCATTATCCCCACTAAGGGTTTGAAGAGCCCTATTCCGCCACCAAAAAATTGTCTGATAGCAGTAAAGCCGAGAAAAGGGTTACCCGGAAAAGTAAAAAGGCTATCCGGTAATTGATTGGCCAATGTAAATACTATTAAACAATATAGAACAGAAGAAAAAAAAGCCAGCAAAGTAATTGGTTTGAAATATTTTTTAAAAATAGTAAAAGTCTCTCCAAAAATATCGGCAGTAGATTTTATCCGGGTAAAGGAAACATCCGTTTTCCGGTTAGGCGGCAAACGCACAGGCCGGACAGGTGTTTTAAAACCTACTTTGGATTTATACCACGGATACCATACAAAATAACCAAGAATAATTAGTAAACACACTGCAATGAATAGCCCGCGTATCAGATCCGGTGTTTCCGTATGCCGGGTAAGATAGCCTTCGAAAAAACCAGCCATTACAAATATGGGTACAATACCGACCATAATTTTAATACCCCGCCGGGCAGACTGCTGAAAGGCTTGCATTCTCGTATAAGTACCTGGAAAAACCAATCCTTCGCCCATTGTAATACCGGCTGCACCCGCAATTACAATCGCTGAGATCTCAAAAGTGCCATGTATCCAGATGGTTAGAAAAGAATCCCAAAAAAGTCCTCGCTCCACAAAGAAATACTGGAAAGCTCCCACCATTATCCCATTGAAAATCAACACGACCATGGATCCTACCATAAAAAACACGCCCATGACAAAAGTGCGGAAGGCAACAAAAATATTATTGATCGTAATGTCAAAAAACATTCCAAAC
>CAZHNG010000173.1:0-14108 GCA_964533785.1 uncultured Saprospiraceae bacterium
CACAGCAAGGGCCGCTTAATATTTAATTGACACTAATTTGTGACACACTCATATGGTTTTTACTCTATCACTTTGTGAACGAAGGAGAAAAAGAGCATACTACAATTTCCAGATAAATAAGGATATTTTCGGCTTAAGAAAACCTCAATATTATGTTAAATAACACAAACTTGCACTTCAATCAACAAAATGTTTTATAGTACAATTACCCATCTAATCGCTTAATGCCATTAATTTCTACCATCAGGTTTTTATTTATTCTTTATTCCACAATTGCTCTCCGGTTTCTTTGTCAATTGAAAACATGGTCTGCATAAATGTAAGCATTCTGTAAACCGGGTATTTTTCACCAGCGATACCCTCCTTAGCTTTGGCAATTGATCAAAGCAAAAAAGATGAGAAAAACTAAGGTGGTTTTAGGTGAGCGTCTAAGCTCAGAAATGATGTATCCACTTATCGAATTATGGTTGACTTCGGATCGCACGCAGGGTTCGATTTGTGAGGAATATGATATCAAGCCGCATACTTTTTCCTATTGGCGCAGTAAATACGAAAAGGAAATGTCAGGAAAGGCTGAAGCGAAGTCAGAGAAGAGTTTCATTCCCATCCAAGTGGATGAACGTAATGACATCAAAGGAGATTATTATGCTGAGATTGAATATAAAGATGGAACGCTGTTACGTTTCGGTCGCAAAGTTGAAACACAAGTGCTTCAAAAGTTAATTGCGGTAAATGGTTCCCTTTAGTAGCACCCGTCATTATTATTTGTATCGACAGCCCACCGATATGCGTAAGTCGTTCAATGGGCTGACGGGAATAGTGCGCAATGAATTAGAGCGTGATCCAGTAAAGGGAGATGTGTATATCTTTATCAACCGTCGGCGAGATAAGATCAAGCTACTGGTTTGGGATCGCAGTGGCTTTGTTATTTTTTATAAGTGCCTGCAGCAAGGCACTTTCGAACTACCTCAATTCGATGAGCAGCGTCAATCGTATCAGATGAAATGGGAAGAGTTAGTCTTGATCCTGGAAGGGGTAGAACTTAAATCGGTTCGGCGGCGCAAAAGATTTTCTCTTGCCAAATGAAAAAACCAACCTGGAGGCTACTTTATCCACTATAAAAGATTGATTTTGTTAGTAAAAAGTAAGCTTTAGCTTTCTTTTGGACTTAGGTATGGCCATATCTTTGCCTCATGCAAGGGACGTACGCACATATGAGTAAAGAGGAGTTGCTGGCGCTGTTAGCAGAGCAGCAAGCAACGATAGACAAACAAGGTATGGCCCTGCAAGAAAAGGACACCAAGATCGAGCGCCTGAACAACGAATTGCAAGATCTCAAACGCTTATATTTTGGTCGTAAGAGCGAGCGTTATGTTAGTGACAAGCCTGAAGATCCCTCCCAATTAAGTTTATTCGTCCAACATCCACACGAGAATACTGAGGAGCAGACTGCTAAAGAAGTAGTTAAATCCCATCAGCGCACCAAGACCAAGGGCAAGCCCAAAAGGGCCAAATTACCGGATAAACTCCCGGTTGTGGAAGTAATCATTGAGCCGGAAGAAGGTTCGGTTGACGGCTGGACCAAAATTGGAGAAGAAATTACGGACTGCGCCTTCGCGAAGCTACGGCGGAGCAAGGAGAACTGGATATTACTCCGGCCCAATTCCGCATCATTCGCTATGTCCGACCCAAGTATGCGCGTCCAAAGGCCGAGCAGGATAAAGATCCGGACGGTGTCAATATTATTGTTGCTCCCTTACCTGCCAGAGTTATACCCAAGGGTATTCCTTCGGCGGGCCTGTTGGCTTACATCCTGATCTCGAAATTCATAGACCATCTACCGTATTATCGCCAAATCCAGATTTTTAAGCGCATCGGCATGAAAATCAGTGCTTCGACCATTAACGGTTGGGTAGCCAAGGCGGTATCGCTACTCAAATTACTCTGCCAAGAGCATGAAAAGCAATTGATGGCCAAAGATTACCTGATGGCCGATGAGACAACCATTAAAGTCTTGGATGGCAGGACGAAAGGTAAATCTTCTACTGGGTATTTCTGGGTTTACTACGACCCTGGCGGCAAGCTGGTCCTTTTTAAATATGACCCTGGGCGGGGTGGTAAATATCCGAGCCAGCATCTGAAACGCTTTAAAGGCAGTTTGCAAACGGACGGCTACAAAGTCTACGAGGCTTTCGATAGCAACGGGCGTGGTATCCTCCTGATCGGGTGCATGGCTCATGTGCGACGAAAATTTGAATACGCATTAGGTAATGATCGCCAGCGGGCCGAGCACGTGCTTAAGCTCATGCAGCAACTCTACGCCATTGAAGCTCTGGCGCGTAAAGAAAAATACGATCATCAACAACGACTGAAATTGCGCCAGGCCAGTGCTGCCCCCATCATGGATGAACTGTACCAATACCTGGATGAGCAAAGAGACCAGGTACTTCCCAAAAGCAAGATCGCAGAAGCCATCAACTATGCCCTCAATCGGTGGAAGTATGTCAAGCGTTATTTGGAGGACGGAAAATTGGAAATCGATAACAACTTAGTCGAGAACGCCATCCGGCCCGTTGCCGATAGCTATCGGCATCGGTCGCAAGAATTACCTATTTTGTGGATCGGAGCAAGGTGCACAATGGGCCGCCGTAATTTACTCTTTATTAGCCTCGGCATCTAATTGTGGGCATAATCCCTTTGAATACCTCAAGGATGTATTGCAACGATTGCCCGATCAGCCCATCACTCATCTGGATGAATTGTTACCCACCAATTGGAAACCGCTTCAGGAAGGAATGGCGCGGGGGTAACGGGAGACCCCAGATAGCCGAATGCTTACGCATAAATACATATTTTACTCCTGACATACTTCTTATTTCAGCCGCTGAAATTGGTTGCTGCAAGATTTTGAACTGATCTAGGTTCATCGCATACTCTTCATTTGCATGTTCTGGATTTCCTTGGTAATTGCTTTTCACCAATCGGCCGGATGCCATTCCTTTCGCTACTATACCGGTACCCGATCGATATAAAAATACTTTATCACCTTTGTTGAGTTGTTCAATTTTGAACTTCCATGGTTCAAAGAAGGCTGCTGCTTTTTGGTTCTCCAGCATGTCTGCATCATCTACGGAACTATTGTTATAATTCGTATTCAAAATGTAATATCCTTCATCAATATCCTCATAAGGATCAGGATGCTTACGGTAAGTCTCAAAGTCCAAAAGGATCTGATTATCTATTTTGTAGAGTTTGTAAGTCCAGCTTGCAATATTTACCCCCTGGGTAGACCAGTATTCTATGGCTGCTCTTGTTTTAAAATCCAACCCGTTGGTAATAAGAATAAATTTTTGTGTTTGGTTAATCTGATCTTCGGTTAGATCAGTATTGAATTTGGCGTTTAACTCATCCAGCAAACCGTTTTTATTGGGGTAAAACTTCAAAAATAGATCGTTAAGCTGACGGTAGTCATATTGACCAAAAATTTGACCGTACCTCATGACCTGAAGCAAATTGCTATCCTGTGATTCCCAAGCTTTCAATTCGAAGATAAACAAGTCTCCATTCCCGTCAATTGCCATCAAGTCTGGCTCTTCCTGCCATTTCCTTGATTGCATGATCAATAGCAGCTCATCTTCGGGCAGTAACACTTCAAGGTTTTCGTACATCAATTTCTGGAAACCCTCTTCCTTCCATCCTAAGTCCGCCAACCGCAGCCCCTTTCTACGTTTTATTTCATAAGCTGATTGATTGAGATTGAAGATCATACTTGGAGAATTTTAGTTACAGATAATCAAAATGAATTGGTTTCCTTATTGTTATACGAAAGTTTGCAATAGTGTTTCTAAATGATTATGATTGATTTTGGTTAATTAACTATAATGCAATGGTAAGGTTGATCATTCTCAAACTCCTGGGCAGCTAAGTTCCAGGTCTGGCGTTTTTACCTTGTACTAATGAAGTTGGAATACAGAAATTTAATATGACTATGCTTTGTGTAGTGGGTACTCCTTTCTTCCCCCCGGTATTACGGTGATTTTTCGATTATCCCCCGCCAATGAATGAAATAGGTATTGAAGCTCTATATGGTACCTACTCGATAATTTTATTTCGTTTGATTTTGATACGTTAGCGTTGATCTGTACTGGTGTTTTTACCTTGCGCCGGAAGGACGACCTCTTCTTAGTTTAAAATGTGCTTAGCACTTGCAACAGGTAGACACTATTCTTTTCTCTCCGCAACTGAATCAGCATGTTACCTAGAATGACATTAAAGGTAATCCTGTCTACTTAAGACCATCAAAGACTTTATCAGCATTCAGTACACAAAGTTCGGGGCAAGCCACTGGCCGAACATGATCGCAAGCTCTTGACGGAACCAGGTCCCTCCGCCTGATTGAGGGCTACCTTGAATTGTTACAACTAACTGGTTTTCAGATATGTCCGATTTTTGGACATTTAAACTTTCTGCTGCATCCCAGGCACTTATAACTAACTGGTTTTCAGATATACGGGAATTACCCGGTTCGCTAGGTTCTATTGATTACCAGGCATTTACAAATTTTTTGGTGGCTTTGAGTCTGAGGAACTCATATGCCTGTTTGTTGTACGGTTTTGCCATCTCAGTAGTGAAAAAAGTGTATTCAAAAAATCGTTACGGCAAAAACGCTTCTCTAACACCAGTATTAACGTTTCGGATTTATAAAGTTTATTGCATTCATAAAAACATTTGATTGTTTGAATACATCTACATAACTTGGCCGGTGTAATCAAATAGTAAGTAAGAATGAAGAAAGCAGTAATTTATACCCGAGTCTCTACCCGGAAGCAGGAAGATGATCGCCAGGTATCCGATCTAAAGCAGTACGCCGCTAAGAATGATATTGAAGTCGTAAAAGTATTCCGGCAGCAAATAAGCGGCTCTAAGCCCATCCAGAAGCGTAAGGCGGGCAAAGCGTTCTTACGGTTTATCGAGGAAGAGGATATTGGATTAGTTCTAGTGTCAGAGATCTCCAGGCTTGGCCGTTCTGCTATCGACGTTCAAAGGACTATCGATTACCTTGTTCACGAAGCAAAGGTCAACGTATTTATTCACCAACAGTCCATGTACTTACTTAACGAGGACGGGGAATACCGGGCAATGAGTAAGATGTTTGTTGACCTGTTGGCCAACTTCGCTCAGATGGAGCGAGAGACATTGGTGGATCGAATCAACTCTGGTCTTGCTGAGGCCCGGCGTAAAGGTAAGACACTGGGAAGACCTAAAGGCACCAAGATGACCGATAAGGAGCTACTGAAGAAACATCGCAAAGTGGTGAAGGAGCTAGAATCCGGAACGAGTATCCGCAAGACGGCCAAGATTTGTGAGGTTGGCGTTTCTACGGTTCAGCGCGTTAAGAAGCTCATAAGTTCTTAGGTGGTGTGCTACCTAAAAATCAGCTTCGATTTTAGCCATAAAGTTGGTGCTTAATTGCACTCTATCCGATTATTAGGAAGATAATCTTCTGAAAACAATATTGTGATTACATCCTGACCAAACCTTTTTCCATGCCCAGTTATAATAAAAGAGGTAGGCGAAATTTGATGGACACCGCCGATGAAAATTTCATCGTATTTATCAAACCTCAATTCATGAATATATTCAAGCTTTCCCATCTTGTTAAACCTCATTATAAGGATATTATCATCAGCGTTTTCGTTAACATAAATCAATTCATCAGATTCCGTTAAAGTGTATGAATATGGGTTGTTACCTGCATGAGTAAGCCCAGGAATTAGATTCACAGTTAACAAATTAAAGTTTTTATCAGTCATTGCGATCAGGTAGTCAAAATCTTGCCTTCCTGGGGTCATAAAATCAAAATTTGGATTACCCAAATAGAAAAGATACTTATCTCCTATTCTTTTAACATCAATTATTGAAGCATCACTGGAACCAGTCTCCCCCTTTGAATCAAACAGATTTGACACAAAATCTAATTCATTGGTGGATTGTAACCGACCTTTACTATTAAAAATAAAATGCATAATTGAAGCTGGCCCGAAAGATTGGCTCTCATCTGCGAATACATGTATTTCATTATCACTTACAAAGATGTAATCTAAATTACTAACACCTTGTAAATTGACGCCAATTTCATCATTGACCCACAAGAGGTTTCCCTCTGAGTCATATCTTCTTAAGAAGCCTTTCTTAAAAAAGTTTTGTTCAGTTAACACTACAAATCCGCCCCCATCGAGACTCCTAATTGAGGTAACGTCAGTATTCTTATCGAAAGACTCCGCATTCTTAAAGATTATATCACCATCTTGATTAAGCTTAACTAGGGTAAATGAATCTTTTGGATGATTTTGTTTGCGACCAGCAGCAAAAATATTGCCTTCAGAGTCTTGGTGAATGATGTCTGAGCTTGAAGAGGAGTTCCAAATTCCTTCCACTTCAAATTCAAACTCTTGGTGCCACATCTGTTCAAGGGTTGCAGAATTAATTTTCATAATCCCAAAAGCATTTCTTTGTCCAAAACCTCCTTCATACGCAATTAGAATGTTCCCATCAATTGACTTTTCAGAGTGCTTATACTCGTCAAAGTTAAACACATGATGATCCTCTATTGCATTTCCACATTCGAAACCGTCCCCATCAGAGCAATTGCAAAAGCCAAATGCACATGATTCACATTTAGAGTTTTGACAGAATACTTCGGAAACTAGTTCAATATTTTTAGGTACTTCTCTATTATTTTCGTCCCAAAATTTCACAAATACCAAGTTCCTATTGACATATACCGTTGGATCATTTATTACTAAGACGTTGTCATTTAGACCTTCAATAGTGACAGTCCTAAGTAAAGTCCCAAATCTATTAAATATTTCCATTGTTGAGCAATCCGAGCTTAGTTCAAAAAACGCACCCGATGGAGCGCCCTCTGACCCAAAATAGCCATTGTCACTCTTTCTGAACCTAATGCTAGGGATATCACTTTCTTCATAAAAAACCGACTTAGGTGAATTTACCCAATACCAAGCCTCATAGATTGCGGTTTGGCAATCAACTTCTATGCCTGATGGACAGCTTAAGTCAGAAATTTCAGGTGGATTATCATCTAAATCTTCCATCTCATTCACAAGCTCATCACGACAACTTATTATCAGTATACTAATTAGAATAATACCAAGAATAGATCTTAGTTTTCGAGTCTTAATTCTAGGGTTAATCATAAAAGTTAATCTTTGAAATAACATTAAAGCCAGATTTCCATGATGGAAATTTACTAATGTAAAGGAGGTACCTAATTCTTTACGCATCTCTTACTAGAGTAGTTGCCCTGGATGACAAACTTAATTCGTTTAAATCTGAATAGAATTTGTTTATTGCAAAATCAAATTTATTGCGGGCTAATTTTTTTATTTCACGGACAACGTTCTCTAGTTCTTTTAGCCGCTGTTCTAGACTTGTCAATCTTTGCCTCAATGATGGATCATTAACCGATAATCTACTATTTAAGGGTATCCGTTTGCTAAGGCCTGGAGATTCTCTTCGGTTGTTTTTACATATCCGGATGCTTAAGTTTTTACTCTCTTTAATGGAAGGCCAGAGGTGTTTGCGGTTTGCTGGCCGGTTAAGCTTTTTTGCTTGTTTAGGTGTCTGATAATTTGTCGTGCTTGTTGTTTTAGCGTTATCATTCTTGGTGGTTTTTATCGTCTTGTTTGTTATAATTTTCATGGTATTGAAAAGCCAATTTAATGGCCTCTGCTTCTGCCTCCAGTAGTCCGGAGTACATTTCACCTTTGTTTACCATTATTCCTTTACACGCCACGGAGTAACCAAACATATTCTTTTTACGGGTAGTCTGGATCTGGATACCCGTTGCCCCGAAGAACTCAAATAGCTTTTCGTGGTCTTGCATTTCTTCCTTCCATTCTGACTTATACTTTGCTTCAAACCACTCCCGGCACTTACGTAATACTGTCGGGTGCTTTTCTTTAATGTCGAGCCATTCCTTCTTTGTCATGGCTCCAATTTATTATCTTTTTAGTTTTTGTTCCAGTTCTTGTTTGCGTTGTTGCCAATACGCTGGCTTGGTACGAACAGGAGAAATTTTACGAGGTTACCGATAGAGCCTTTTCTCAATTCTTGGCCAAGAACTACCCTGGGAGGGAGATTGATGATATCCTACACAAATACAGAGAGAAGAATGGCTAGTCCATTGGTAAGTGATTTTTCTCTTTGCCCGGAATTCTCTCGCTGTATTGGTACCGGAATTAAAAACAAATAGTCAAATAGACAAAGAGTCTATTTCTGGAGGCAACGTACGGAAAAGCCAGCACCCACCTCAACATAGTACCGAAACAGTTTCTCGTTGTCGCCGAAGAAGACGTAGTCGTAGGCGTACCCCTCAAGGCGCTCAGTTGCGGACCAGTAGATACCTCCAGAACCGAAATCCAAAAAAGAACCATCGTTGTCGCGGCTGCCACCGAGCAGCGCATCAAAACCACTGCTACCTCCTTCTATCAAAGCCTGATAAGCTGCTTTTCCACCAATACCAAAAATTTTTAATGAATCTTGTCCATATTGATTAGTCATTTTTAGCCATTCCTGATCCGTTGGTAATTTCCATTTCTCTCCCAATAATCTACACCCTTTCTTAGCTGCTTCAAAAGTGTAAAGTCTCCCGTACTCTTTGTATTCAAGATTGTCCTCGTAATACCATGACAAATTTTGAACCTCCACATCCAAATTAGTTGTTAGCCACTTTTTTCCATCCTTCATTATCTTCCAACTATACCTAGTTCCATCATGAATGAAGTTTCCTATGTCACCTATTTGTAGCGGCTCACCATCTGACAGTCTTGCTTCGGCGTCATTTGTCGTTTGGTTAATCCTCTGCCCCGAATTCCCAAGAATAACTTCTCTCAACTCGTTTTTGAAAATAATCAATAAGGTGATTACAACAGCAAAAAATCCTGCTATATATGTAGCTCTTACTATTTCTCTTTCATTAGACATCTAAAAAAGATTTGTTATAATCCTAAAATACTAAGTTTTGAAAAAGTAAAAAACAGGAAGACCATATAATTCACTTCACTTCCTACCTTCTTTTTCTTAGCGTCGAATTGTGACGGATGCAGTACTAGCGACAACTAAATGCCTTCCACCTAGATATTAAAGCTTGCCTATCTGTCATTAGAACCGTAACACCATCGTCAATACAACCTTCCATAATTCTCCTTATATTTCTCCTCCAAAACAAACCCAACATGCCGCTAAACAAAGACCAACTCCTCCGCTGGATCGCAACCGGAGAAACCCAAAAAGCAATCGATGAGATTTTGGCGCATAAAGCTGAGATCAACGAAACCCTATACGCCGAAGTAATTACTCTTTCCGCCGAATTGGCTGAAAACAATAAAGCGACGCGAACAGGGACACTCAGTGAAAATGTGCTTCAAGCGCAACGGAATAGGATCAGTCAATCCCTGGCACAGATCGTCAATGATTTGGACAAACCGGTTGATGTTTCAACAGGTAAAAGTTCAGCAGCAGAAATCGCAGAGGATACCACTGCTGCGTCAGAGCTGGAAAAAACCCAGTCCCACATCGAAAAACTGGTAGACACTGTCGCCTTTGTCATTGCCCAGCTCATCAAGCGGCCGTTAAAATATAAGTTCATCAACCTTGTAGCCTTGTTATTGGTCTTCTTGAATCCGTTTGTGTTGAGGAGTGCTATTCAAGCAATTGGAGTTAGTACCGAATGGATGACCACCTATCATTACGCTCGCTATTTCTGGGTTATTACCGGGATTTTATTTATTCTAGCGGTGATATTAGCAGTAAACGACATTTTAAAAAGCGGAAGTACGGGTAAAACCTTCGAATACACCGAAAACTCTCCCATCAAAGGATTGCGCTCTTTTGATTTTGAGGACGCTGGCATCTTTCGTAGGTTGCAACGCACTGAAGATATTGATACCTGTTCCCAGGGCTTGGGTGAAAAAGATTTTCGCTTTGGAGTACTTACGGGCGAATCGGGTTGTGGTAAAACCTCCTTTCTGCGAGCGGGGCTGTATCCCGCCATGAATGTTAATAACCGCGCTTGTGTAGTTGCTAAGCTTAGGAACGAACCACCAATGTTGTCTATTCGGGAAGCCCTACAGGAACAACTCAACGAAGGTACCGAACCCGATGCAGAACTTCCCTTAAAAGAGCTACTGGAGTATTATCTCAGCAAAGGTCAGATGGAGGAATTGGTGCTGATCATCGATCAGTTCGAGCAGTTCTTTACCCAGCAGAAGACGATTGAAAGCCGTAAAACTTTTATCAATCAACTGTTGGACTGCTATCAAAATCTACCACAAGCAAAGCTTCTAATTTCCCTACGCAGTGACTTTCAGAGCTATTTATACGAAATACAGGACGTCCTGGGCTACTCCCTAACTACTCGCAGCAACTATTTTAACTTACGTAAATTCTCTCCCGTGCAAGCAACGGAGATCTTCAAGGTAATGGCTGAAGCGGAAGGTCTGGAATTCGACCCCAGCTTTGTATACAACATGTGCAAAGAAGAACTGGCTTCCAGAGACGATGGATTGATCTCTGCGGTAGACGTGCAAATCCTGGCTTTCATCATCAAAGGACAGCAATTGGAGGACAAAGCCTTTACCCGCTCCGCCTTTCAAAAAATGGGCGGCATCGAAGGACTGTTACAACGCTTCCTGGAAGAACAATTTGAAGCTCCCAACCGCTACAATCAGGATCAGGCGGCACTAAAGGTACTGCTGGCCTTTATTGATTTGGACAACAATGTGCGCAGTGGGGATCTAACGGTGGAAAAGCTCCTCCCACGGATTGACAAAACCGTTAATCCTTCCGACGTAAAAGCTATCTTAGAATGGCTGGAAAACCTTCGTCTGGTCACCAAAATGGAAGTAAAAGATCGTGCTCCCCGCTACGAACTGGCACACGAACGCCTCATCATGCCCCTGCGCAACCTAGCGGGTAAGACCCTCTCCCAGATGGATCAGGCCAATATCATTCTGGAGCGCCGTACCAATGAATGGTTGGCGAATGAACAGAAGAGCCGTTTCCTACTCACCTGGAGCGAATACCGTAACATCATCAAACACCAAAAACTGGTGACCTGGGGGAGGAATGAAGCTGCTAAGCGGTCTTTACTTCAAGCTAGCAAGCGGAAGTTTCAATGGCGTACAGGTATTGTAACAGCTTTATTGATCATTGGCCTTGGTGGCTGGATTTTCAACCGGCAAAATACTGCTGTAAACAATTTAATTAATGAGGCCGAAAAAGATATCATCGGACTGGAATACGACTCTGCAGCCTTTAAATTACACGCAGCGGGACAAAAGTGGCTAAAGAAAAGAAGAGTAGCCCAAAAATTGCTGGAAGTAGTCTTTTACTACAATGAAATTGGAGCCTCCGAAAGGGCTGCAAAACTGTTGTAGGATACAGTATTGAAGATCTCGGGTAATAGCAATGTATCATCCCTACTGCAAATAGATGGAATAGCACAAAAGCAAGCCTGGGCGAATATCGATCAGGCTATCCAAACCATTGATCAAGCTTTTTATGAGGACTCTTTAATAACTCGGTATTTTCCAGTTATGGAAACGGTTAAAGGAGGAACTTACCAAATGGGCTATCTTAAAAATGATCAACCAGAGGATAGCGCCAGAGTGGTAACCTTATCGGATTTTCGGATGGCAAAAACAGAAACGACGATATGGCAATATCAGTTATTTACTAAAGCAACCAATACACTAGATACTCTAAGGAAACCAGATGATGATAACTGGGTCTGGATCGGTAACACGCCCGCTATTTATGTTCCCTGGTACGATGCTATTGCTTACGCCAACTGGGTAAGTGATAGACTTGGATACGATAAGGTATATCAGATTCCGGATAGTCTTTCTACCGATCCTCATGATTGGACTAGCGCAAACATTAACTGGGATTCCATACCCAATTGGCAGGCTAATGGATTCAGATTACCTACGGAAGCGGAGTGGGAATTTGCCGCCCGGGGAGGGATAAAACAGGATACTTTTA
Source organism: uncultured Saprospiraceae bacterium (assembly GCA_964533785.1). Lineage (GTDB taxonomy): Bacteria > Bacteroidota > Bacteroidia > Chitinophagales > Saprospiraceae > JANQRV01. The sequence continues at coordinate 12,067 of CAZHNG010000173.1, forward strand.
TTTATAGTGGTAGCCCAGACTTGGATTCGGTAGGCTGGTATACCAACAATAGCGCTGAAAATTATCCTGGTAACAGAACAAATCCTGTTGGAAAGAAAAAAGGTAATAGTGTTGGATTATATGATATGAGTGGCAACGTTAGGGAATGGTGTTGGGATAGAAATTTGGAACCAAGCTTTAGTGGCAATAGCAGAAATTTGGCTTGGGGTAATTTTACTGATCCTAAGAACCCGCAGGAAGAGACCGGATTTTACCCCGTTTTGCGTGGCGGCTCCTGGTTCAACTACGATGGCAGTTGTACCGTTTCCGACCGCAGCGACGACATTCCTAACTTCAGGGACGGCGATTTCGGTTTTCGTCTCTCCCAGGGCTTTTAACCTTTTATTCCTTCTTGTCTACCGAATCCGCCACCGGCGGAGAAGGTAGATACCCCTTTACCCTTTTTGAAGGCGCTTGTGGGGTAGAACAAAAATTTCGAAGAAATTTACGATAAGATCGTGTTCCACCCCGCGAAGCGCCTCGACGCCAATTTTATTGGAGACTTTTTAGCCATACGCCGAGCATTCTATCAATTTCGAGCAGCATGTTCATTAGCTGGTCAAGCTTTTTTGAGTTCATATATTTAAGTTCGTAAGCTAAGTAGTCGAGTAATATTAATTTGCGTTTTTTGATCTAGGGGGTTTTTTCGTTGATCAAGGCGCAAAAAGCGCACATAGCCGGGGTTCTGTAAGTTTTTTGCAACGAAGAGCAGCGGAAAAATAGCCCATCAAAAAGTGTAAATTAGTGTTGCTCGACTACTTAATCTCAGGGAGTAATTTAGTCTTTCGACAGAAAGGAACTTAATCTGAAAGTAATTGTTTGATATTTTACGATTAAAAGATTAATTTCATAAAAAATAAAGTATCCATGAAGCAACTAACCAGAATAACTTTTGATCCAAATGTAATGGGAGGGAAGCCCTGTATTCGGGGGATGCGTGTCACCGTAGGAACGATAATCGGGTTGATTGCTTCAGGTTATTCGAATGAAAAAATCCTTAAAGCCTACCCATATTTGGAGGAAGAAGACATTAAAGAGGCTTTGCTATACGCTACCTGGCGTGCAGAAGAAATTGAAATCCCAATTGCTGCTTAATGAAAATCGTTATCGATATGAACCTTTCTCCGGATTGGGTCCAGGTTTTTGAAAAAGAAGGATGGCAAGCTCAACACTGGTCGTCAGTAGGAAAAGGCAATGATCCGGATACAGTGATCATGAATTGGGCAAAAGAAAATAGGCACCTAGTATTTACCCACGATCTGGATTTTGGTGCCATCCTAGCCGCTACCAATGCGGAAGCGCCAAGTGTTATCCAGGTAAGAACTACCGATGTATTACCAGACAGCTTGGGTACACGGTTGATCAAAATTATTCATCAATACCAAATCGAACTAAACAAGGGGGCGCTCATGATAGTTGATGAAACTAAATCTAGAATACGTATTCTTCCTCTTTTTTAGCCCCCGAGTTGTACCCCGATAAAATTTCACCTCTGTAAATCAATGGATTAAGTCCTTATGTGACATCCGCCCGCGACCTCAAAAACGGAAGCCTCATTGCGTTGCAGTGGGGCTTTTGTTTTGGACGCTGACTGCGCGGACTTTTTATGACTATACGGCTCCTGCCCTGCTCTTCCGAGTCTCTGACTCGTGAAGCGCACCCTCCAGTCTCTGACTGGGCAATCCTTATAAAACCACCCCGTCATTCAAAAAAAATGTTTCACCCGCTTGACTTTTTGAACAAATTCTACGTATTTGCTTTTCAATCATTTCATTCCCAGCTCCATCGCATCCTTTTCCGGCCGCCAGAATAGCCGGAAGTTATTTGAGGGTGCGGGGGGAATCATTTTAATATTTCCCAGCTTAGTTTTATCGGGGATCAGGTATCTACCTTGAAGGAAGGGTTTGCCTGTTTTTGGGGGTCATTTCCTTTTAGTCAGATAGCAGAATAGTCCAAGAAGGTATTGACGCTCTTCCATTTCTAAGTGATGCAGACGTCCCGAT
>CAZHNG010000174.1:0-14098 GCA_964533785.1 uncultured Saprospiraceae bacterium
GAGTTGGACGAAAAGACGGCTTCAAAATGCAAAGAAATTTGTGTTACAGTGTACTCAGTTTAAATCTAATTTTTTCCTTTCCTTTGTCTCACCAATGATTGCTATGTCTTATCAGCAATTTCTAATATAACCGCCAATTGAATCGCCACAAAAAACACAAAATCCCATAAAATGATTAGTGTAATTTCGTGTTTTAGAGCCGATAGCTATTGGTTTAGGGGCCTATTTTCAATCCCCAATTAGAGATTGCTGGTGTCTTTTAAATTTCAAAGTAAAAATAATGGCCATTAAAGTCCTTGTCATAAGCGATTACCGAGATTATCATTCTACCCGCCCCGAAGCAGCGATTTTTATCGGACTGGCAAAAATGGGATTTCAGGTCTACATCATGACTTATCCGGAAACTCCACACCGAAAGGAATTCGAAGCCGCTGGAATTCAGATAATTGATTTTCATCCCCGGCAGAAGTGGGATAGAGCCGAGGTGCAACGCATCCGGGAGTTCATGTTGGAAAAAAAGATCGACATCGTTCATCTTTTCAACAGTAAGGCGATCATTAACGGCATCCGCGCCGCCAAAAAATTGCCCGTCAAAGTGGTTTTGTATCGCGGTTATACCGGAAATATCCACTGGTACGATCCTTCCGCTTATTACAAATATCTAAATCCCAGGGTAGATAAGATCTTTTGTAACTCCAAAGGAGTGGAAGAACAGATCCAGCGACAATTATTCTTCGATAAAAGCAAAACGATCACCATCAACAAAGGCCATAATATCGAATGGTATAATCACTATGAACCTTACGATATCCGCCAAGAGTTAGACTTGGCCCCTGATACTTTTCTCTTGGTTAATGTGGCTAACAACCGCAAGATGAAAGGCATCCCCTATTTACTAAAAGCCTTCAACCAATTACCCGATGATCTGCCCATCCATCTTTTGTTGATCGGCAGGGACATGGATGACCGAAAAAATTTAAGCATTATTAATAAAGGAAACAAAAAGGGTAAAATTCACATCCTCGGTTTCAAAAAGAATGTACTCAATATCGTTGCGGCCTGCAACGTCTTTGTTTTGCCCTCCATCAAGGGGGAATCCATCACCAAATCGGTGCTGGAAGCTATGTCTTTAGGCATTACCCCCATCATCAGTGATATTCCGGGTAACAGAGAGTTGGTGGTAGACGAGGAAAGCGGATTGGTCACCCAGGTAAAAAATACCAAAGAGCTGAGTGAAGCCATTTTTAGAGTGTACCAAGATCAGGGTTTTTGTAAAGTATTGGGCCAGAACGCTCAGAAGAGGATCGCAACGCATTTGAATACGGAACAGACGGTGTTGAAGACGAAGAGGCTATATGAGGGTTTGGTGCAGGAGAAAGTAAATAATGGATTAGTGTAAGTTAAAGGTTTAGGCTGCCTGAAAATTATCAACTCGTTGAACCCGTTTTAACTCGTCCAACCCACCCTCACCGCATCAAACTCACCTCTCCTGAATAAGTCTTCTCTTGTCCATCCACCATTCGGACCGCAGCCGTATACAGATATATCCCCGTAGGTGCCACTTGCCCGCTCATGCGTCCGTCCCAGCCGGCGTTCAAGCTTTCGGGAAATATATCAGTTGCTTCGTACATCAACTCTCCCCAACGGCTAAAAATCTTTAGGTTTTTAACTACTTCCAGGTCAGCTTCGCCGTAAAGGTTGAAATAATCGTTGATGCCATCGCCATTCGGGGAAAATACATTGGGGATGTAAATATTGTAATAGCTTAAATCCAGCACTACCAGGCTATCACAACCAAGTTGGGAGGATAACTGCACTTCGTGGGTGCCGGCTGCCTTTATTTGGTTGGAGCCAACCTGGTAGTGGTCTCCTTCAAAGATTTTAGCCTCGATACTAATCGTCTGGTCTTCTACTACTTCTAAATTAAGTTCTACCAGACTATCACAATTGTCTACCGTTTGGAATGTAGCTGCATACGTACCGGGCTGGGTCAAATTCCTTTCTTTGAAGGCAAATTGTTCGCCTTGACAGATGTATTCATTGATGGTTGTGCTGTAACTGGGAATGCGGTATTGGTAGGCGGGCGTGATCTTGCAGCCCGCTTCACTGGTAACCCGTACCTGATAATCGCCTTCGCCGGTTTTTACTTCAAGTGTAGACCGTGTTTCTCCCATCAGGGCGACCCCTTCCTTGTACCATTGGTATTGGGTTTTTGCAACATTGGGAACGCTTAATGAAAAATTATTGGAACAGCGGTGACCATTCGATTGGATTTGAAAATCGAAAACCCGTTGTTCGTCGAGGATCAAGTTGTCGAAAAAATAATAGGTACTAACGCTACGCATCGGTTCGGAACAATCAGGACCGATGGCGATGGCGTATATATCCGTTTCAGGAGTAACGTCAATTTCTCTTTTTACCCAATTATTCGCTCCGGAAGCTCTGACAGCACCGAGTCTTACCCAGTTGGTCGTATCGTTGGTGGGGCAGCCGAGGCGTTCATTATCACCGCCAAAGGGCAGGTTTTTACAATCGGTATTGCCAAAGAAAGTGATGTTTATGGAAGGAGAGCTTCGGTAATCACTAAAGCCGATATGGAACTGGAAGCGGTAGGCCACGCCCGCCTGTAAAGGAGCCAACAGACAAGCACCGGCATATTCTTTCCAGTTGGGTTCTGAAACACCCTGAATGACGCGACCGTCCCTGAAACCAACGGCTCCTCTTCCATCGGGAAAGGGTAGGGGAGGAGGAAATTGTTCCCAGCCCATCCAACCGCAATTGTGTAAATAATCAGTTGTGGGTGCGGAAGCTTGTATCCAGGTGTCAGAGCAGCCTAATTCACTGCGATTTTGCGGACAACACCTTTGTTCTTCGAAAGAAGGGTTGGGTATCCGGGATATAGGTGCCAATATCGGGCATTCACAATCAGGGTCGTTGATGTCAACAAGGCCATCATTGTCATCATCGATCGCGTTATCGCAAATTTCATCAATGGCCTTCGGAGAGCTTACACCGACCCCCTCGGGCAGAAGGAATAACATCAAGGCAAGCACAACAAAAAACAGGCTCTTTATCAGGTACATCTACTTTCACGTTTAAGCATGGTTTTCCAATAGACTTATCTAGACAGTATCTTCAAAAAGGCTCATTTCATCTTTTGAAGACATCGTTAAGACGAGACTAATAATTTCAGCTTATGAAAATATAAAATTGATCCTGATAAATGCCAGAAATCCCAAGCTTTTGTAGGCCGGGAGATAAAATATTACTTCAATTTGATTTCTACGATGGGGATTTTGATCTTTACTTTAGTGCCTAGAGCTTCGCCGGTTGCGGGATCCTTAAGGTCAATGGTCTCTACGAATACACCGGTTCCTTTGGAGTGGTGAAGAATTTTCAGACGTTCTTCGGTGATGGCTGTTCCGCGGGAGCGATGGTTATTGTATTGAGGATCTAAAAGTCTTAATTGCCGGGCTTTTTTGCGGCCAATGCCGTTGTCTTCCACTATACAAAGAATAGTATCTTCATCGAACAAGGCAAAGATGATCTTGATGTGTCCCTGCACTTTTGAGCGCAAGCCGTGTTCGATGGCATTCTCTACGTACGGCTGGATGATCATGGTCGGAACGCCGAGAATATCTTCTTCAATTTCCTCATCGACAATGATATCGTAGAACAGTTGGTTCTCGAATCTCAATTTTTGGTTGATTTCGAGGTAATTTTCCAAAAATTCGATCTCCTTTTCCAGGGAAATACTCTCCAGGTCTGAATAATCAAGACTTTGTCGCATCAAGTTGGCGAATTTGGCGAGGTATTTTGCTGCAGAATCCACGTTGTGGGAAGTAATGTAGTTTTGTATGGAATTCAGGGCATTATACATGAAATGAGGATTCATTTGTGCCCGTAGCGCCTTTAATTGTAGTTTGGTAGCTTCAAGCCTGAGCAACTTGGCTTCCTGGGCTTTTCGTTCGGCCTCGTATTTTATTTCCAATTCAATTTCTTTGCGCTCGCTGACCTCTTCCAGGTAGGCTTCCCCGAATTTTTCGTAGAGAAGCTGGTATTCATAAGCATTCTTATAATCCTTTATTTCCGCGTAAAAGGTGGCGATATCTTTGCAAACACTGGAAATTCTTTTATTGTCTTTGGCAAGTTTGGCGTATTTATAGGCTTGGGTAAGGTGTTTTTTTGCCGCAGAATTATTATATAATTCGACAAATACCCTTCCTCGCCAGGCCTCCAGGATAGAAAAGTTACTGTAATCTTCGGGAGAATGTTCCTTGAATAAGACATCGGCGCGATCGAATAACTTTAATGCTTCTTCGTAATCTTTGCTTTCGTAATAGCAGTATCCGAGGTTGGCGTAAGCACTGGCTTTGGCGTTTTCGCTGATGTCATCGGAAGTATCGATCGCTTTGCGGAAATAAGGTTCGGCATTTTCGTAATCATTAAGGGCCAGGTGTACGGAGCCGGCATTGAGGTAGTGCCAGGAAAGGCGGGTACGGATTTCCATGGCTTCACAAATGTTAACGACTTTTTGGTAAGCCATTACTGATTTTTTGAGCTCGTCGTTTTGCTCATAAATACCGCCGAGCCCCGCGTGGATAAGGGTTAAAAAATAGTAGTCCTTCAAAGAAAGCGGACTGTTGATGGCGACCATCTTTTTATCGGCTTCCAGGAGTAGTTTAATGGCGTTGGAATAATTGGAATAGTGAAGATTCGAATAGCCTAATCGGCAAGTATGGCGGGCTTCCAGGCATTGATTTGGGAAGTTTTTCAGCAGCCTTGCCGCTTTGTCGAGGCAATGCTCGGCATCATCGAACTTCATAAGGTTCATACAAGTACCCGCATAATCAATATAAGCTTCTACCTGCTGGAAAACAGTACCTCTTTCGAGCAACATGTCAATTGCCGAAAGGAAATGTTTTTCTGCGGTTTGGAATTGGTATAATTGATTGGCAATAACCGCCTTATGCCAGTAGCAACTAAGCTGCAGATCCTGATTGGGAAACTCCAGCAACAGTTCTTGTTGCTCTTCGATTAACTGTTGAGCATATTTAACATTGGAATAGATGTAATGACTAGTCAGTTTGTCAATGAGTATAAGGCGCTGTACGGGAGATTTTTGAATTCGGAGCGCCTGCTCTAATTCATTAATATTGTAAATCGGGAGGGAAGTATCAGTCATAGTAATATAAGGCGATTGAATCTAATAGACCTTAAGGAGCAGCGATGATCATTGCGGAGGAATACCTCCACAACCATTATTCCATTTTTTCTTTTTTTTTCGACCACCGATTATTTTTTTCAAGTCTGCTTTCTTTAAGGATTTTAGGTCTTTTTTCAGGTCATCTAAATTCTTTTTGGACTTTCCCATAGTTAAAAATTTTGAAGTTGGTAATGGTAATTAACAAATTGTAAATCTGCTTCACAGCAAGGCTTGCAATAGACAAAAAGCGACAGCTGCCTGTCCATGTGGAATTATCTTAATTAATGATAGTTTAACTGGTGGATGTCAGATTTTGCCTGCTAGCGCTTGACCTAAATCAGTTTAAGTGCGGACTAAATCTAAAGGTAACTAAAGATTATGATTTCTTAGGACAAATGTACAACAAAAAGCTCTTAGAAATTTCGATTCGGAGGGAAATCGCATTAATTTTTTTCATAACATGTCTTTAATGCAACCGTGATTCTTAACGTACCCTTATCATGTAATGTTTCGGATAAAATCGAAAAAATCCAGTTTTTATTCTAAATGGCACTAGAATCCATTTTGCAGCTTCCGCATTTGTTCCATAAAGGCAGGCCGCCGCCGCCGAGAGACTTCGATCCTCATATCATCATCCATGATCAGGTATCCTCCGTCTCCTTTTACGAACTTGCGCATGTAATTTAAATTAATGACATGGCGTTTGTGTACCCGGTAAAAATTGAAGGGTGTCAACAAGTCTTCAAAAGCTTTGATCGTTTTAGAAGCAGTGATCCTCTCTCCGCTATTTAAGTATAAATGAGTGTAATTGTCTTCTGCTTCTAGGCGGAGAATATCGCTGATATTGATGAAATAAATACCATCCAGCGCAGAAATACTGATCTTGCGGAAAGCGTTAGGATTATTGTAGTAGTTATTGAACACTTCCAGCCGGGAATTGATCTCATTGTCTTTGCGCATATTAATCCGTGAAACGGAATCGATCAGTTGGTCTGGATCAATGGGTTTGACAATGTAGCCGATAGAGCTGTATTCACAGGCTTTAATGGCATACTCTTCATAAGCGGTAACAAAGATAATATCAAATGAAATGGGGCGAAGTGCTTCAAGCATCTGGAAAACCAAGCCATCTGGTAAGCTGATATCCAAAAAAGCAACGTCAATATTGTTGGCGTGGGCATTGATCAGGTCAAGCCCTTTACCAATGGTATTGGCCTCTACCACAACATTTATGTGCTCGCAATATTTCGCTAGTAAATTCTTAAGGTTGTTTAGTCCATTGATTTCGTCCTCTACAATTGCTGCTTTAATCAATTTAGTAATCTTTTATGTGAATAACTCGTTTATTTTTTTTAGCGTAATGGTAAAAATACATCAATTAGTTGTAATTACTGTACTTTTGGGTATTTTATTACGAAGAGGACTTTTATTATGGGAAACGGTAGAAAGCCAATCCACGAACGTATTCACGAGATTATCTTCGAGGCAGATACGCCCTTGGGCCGGTTTTTTGACATCAGCTTGCTGATCTTGATCGTATTTAGCGTTATCGTCGTATTACTGGAAAGTGTGGATTACATTCAGGTGCAGTATGCTAGGGAATTTCTCCTCTTAGAATGGTTTTTTACCATTATTTTTACTATTGAGTACCTCCTCAGGTTATATAGTGTTTATAAACCCTGGAAGTACGCCACCAGCTTTTTTGGGATAGTAGATCTGCTGGCCATATTGCCAACTTATTTAAGTATATTTTTTGCGGGTACCCAATATTTACTAGTCATCAGAGCCCTTCGTTTATTACGCGTGTTCAGGATTTTCAAACTGGGTCATTATATGGACGAAGGGAGGGTAATCCTAGATGCATTGGCCAATAACCGAACCAAGATCTTTGTCTTTCTGTATTCCGTAACCTTGTTGGTCATCATTATCGGCTCTGTTATGTATTTAGTGGAAGGGGATCATAATGAAAGTTTTTCAAGCATTCCCCGCAGCATTTATTGGGCTATTGTGACTTTAACCACGGTGGGTTACGGCGATATTACGCCATCCACTGAAATCGGCCAGTTTTTATCAGCGATCGTTATGATTTTGGGTTATGCCATTATTGCTGTACCGACGGGTATTGTATCCGCCGAAATGGTTAATAATAAACAAAGGGATAACACCCAAGCTTGCCGCTTTTGTGGGGGGGAAGGCCACGATAATGATGCGGTTTACTGTAAATATTGCGGAGAAAAATTGCAGGGAGACTAGGATTAAATAAGTTGTTGCGCATTTTATTAACTCAAGTGAATAGCTACGCAGAATAACGTTACCGATAGTCCATACACCAATCACTCATCTCTGATCTCATGCAGTCTGGAATCCGGCATCCCTGCTTGACCAGAGTTAGCCTTTTACTTACATAGAAAGAACCTCGCCGCTACCCCTAAATCCTTCCAAAAAATCCCTGACGGCATTAAAGGATACCACTCTTTCACTAAAATAAGAAATGGCTTCTTTCACCTCTTTTTCGGTTGCATTCAGGTGATTTAAGATATTGACCAAGTGCATTTTCATATGTCCTTTTTGAATGCCGGTGGTTACCAGGGATTTTACGGCAGCAAAATTTTGGGCAAGGCCGGCCGCCGCAATGATTTGCATTAATTCCTCTGCACTAGGATTCCCCAAAAGTTGAAGGGATTTGCGCGCAAGCGGATGTAACTTGGTCAATCCACCTACAGTTCCTACCGCCATGGGTAAGTCGATCCAGAATTTAAACAGGCCATTCTCCAGGCTACAGTAACTGAGGCTGCTGTACTGCCCATTTCTGGCGGCGTAAGTGTGGCCGCAGGCTTCGATGGCCCTGAAATCATTACCCGTTGCCAGAACGACTGCATCCACGCCATTGTAGATGCCTTTATTATGAGTTGCTGCACGGTAAGGGTCAATATGCGCGATACGAATAGCTTTTTGAAATTTCTCAGCTAATACTTGAGCGGTGACATCTCCCAGGGTGCCTAGTTTTTCGATCGGGCATTCCACCCAGGCGCGTACAATACATTCCGGAGTATAATTGGAAAGGATCGCCATGATGATCTCCAGGTTTCGCTCAGACTCTTCAAATACTTCTTTTTCGAGTACGTAAGTTTTTAAGGTCGCGCCAAAAGACTCCAACACCGAATTAATAAAGTTGGCCCCCATGGAGTCGCAAGTTTCGAAAGTAACTTTAAGCTGGTAATAATCGGGTTCAAGATCGGTATAATCCACCAATGTAATAGCTTTGATACCACCACCTCTTGCTTCCATGTTTTGGGTGATCGGTGCCGCTTGTTTACGCAGGATCTGTCGCAATTCCGGAAAGCACTGCTGCATTTTTTCGTAGTCGCCTTTCCAGGTAAAATGAACCTGACCAACCTTTGTTGTGGAAAGCACCTTGGTTCTAAATCCGCCCCTGGTCATCCAGTATTTGGCTGCACTGGAAGCTGCTGCAACGACCGAACTCTCTTCAATAACCATAGGAATGACGTATGGCTTGTTGTTGATCACAAAATTGGGGGCTATTCCGTACGGCATATAAAAATTACTAATGGTATTCTCACTAAAACCATCAAATATTCTTTGCTGGTCGGGATCAGGGTGTAAAAAGCTTTTCAACTCGCGAACAGCCCCTTCTCCACATCCTAAAAAGTTTTGGGTTACCCAGCGGATCTTCTCCTCTTTCTTTAGTTTTGAAAAACCCGAAATTGTCTTTTGCTTTTCCATCATTTTTTCAGATCAATAGCAATTAATAAATTAAGTGAGATACCGTAGTTTACTTGCCTACCTGCGGTAAAACAGGCAGGGACGCCAGATCCTACAGGTGGCATCTGAAATCCGATATTTTCAATCCCCCTTCAACCGAAGAAAAGCCTTTGCTAATGATAATCCATCGATTTGTGCTTCTACGTAGGCATAAAGGTCCTCATAAGTGCCTCTTGCATGTTTTAGGAAAGCCGAAGCTTGTCCGTATACAGCGGGAATTTTTGATTTTTCAATCAAATAATAACCATCCAAAAAGTTACTGATCCCACCGGAAATGATAACTTGCCGGCAGGCTAGTTTTTCTCCAAGCTCCGCTACAATATCATTGGTCATCATCGTCATCTCTTCCGCACTGTGACCAACGTTAGCAAGGATTCCATAGATTTCTTTTTTGCCTGCGTCACTTCGTAAAAGCTCTAACTTTGCGAAGTTTGTTCCTCCGTTTGCAGCGAAATCTACTGCGGCTAAGGGCAATTCTAATAAAGCTTTTAGGCTGTGATAACCCATTCCCTGACCAACTTCCTTGACGATAATGGGGAAATCTACCTCGCCCAGAACTCTTTTGATAAGCTCTACCGGTGCGGTAGAAAACTCGTCTCCCTCTGGTTGTAACCACTCCTGCAAGGGATTGACATGGATAATTAGACCGTCGGCTTCCAACTTTTTTATCAATTCGGCAAGGCGAAACAGGGCATTATCGGCAAAAAGTTCTTCTATTTGAGCAATTCCTAAATTGGCGAATAAAGGCTGATCGTCGCCAATATACGGGCGTACCGCAAAATCTGCTAAATATTCATTATCGAATAATATTGGCCGGCAGGAACCCAGTCCCATACCCATGCCAAAATCTTTGCACGCTTTCGCCAGATTGGTATTGATCGTACGTGCCCATTCGGTGCCGCCGGTCATGCTGGACACCCAAATGGGAACATTCATTTTTTTGTCGCCCATCTTGATCAGTGGCCATTCGAATGCTTTAGGATGAGCAGCCAGAATAGGCTCGTAATAAAACCGGTGATCCAGGATATTAGGACTTACTCTGGAAGCAAAGGCCAGTTCAATATGGTCTTTTTTCCGCTGAGCCATGTGCTCCAGGTGCTCGTCTTGCTGATCTTTGGATAATTCATCCATTCGTTTGATGATTCAATATATTAGTAAAACTTTTTGGTGAAACAGAAGTTTTCGCAAATGGTTGAGGCGGAAAGCGGAGCATCCACAAAATCCAGGGTCGTAAGGTTTTCGCAGATTTAAATTGCTAAGCATGACTGCGTGTTCAAACACATTTCCCTCAACTCATAGCGCTTTCAATACTCACTCTTAAAATGAAATTTCACCTTGGGGTGATTTTCTTGGGCCATTTTTAACACCCACGCGGATTCTGCAAGAAATACCAACTGTCCTTGTTTGTCTTTAGCAATATCTTTTTTTCTTCTGGAAAGGAACTCTTTCAAGGCTGCTTTATCGTCACATTCGATCCAACAGGCTTTGTGAAGATTAACCGGCTCGTAATGGCAAGAAGCACCATATTCGTGTTTAAGACGGTATTGAATCACTTCAAATTGCAGGGCACCTACGGTTCCTATTATTTTTCGGTTGTTAATTTGTTTGGTAAACAATTGTGCTACGCCTTCATCCATGAGTTGTTCCAGCCCCTTGGCCAATTGTTTGGCTTTTAGTGGATCCGCATTGTTGACGTAACGGAATTGCTCAGGCGAAAAGCTTGGGATACCTTTGAAATGCAGGACTTCGCCAGAGGTCACACTGTCTCCGATCTTAAAATTGCCGGAATCGTATAAACCGATCACATCCCCTGGGAAAGCTTCGTCAATGACCATTTTTTTGGATGCCATAAAAGAAGTAGGGTTGGAGAATTTCATTTTCCGGTTTTGCCTGACGTGCAGGTAATTCGTATTGCGTTCAAATTTACCGGAGCAGATCCGCATGAAGGCAATCCGGTCCCGGTGCTTGGGATCCATATTGGCGTGGATCTTGAATACAAAACCGGAAAAAAGATTTTCATCAGGGGTAACGGGGCGTTCTTCCGTAATTCTTGGTAGGGGGCTTGGGGCAATATCAACAAAGCAGTCCAACATTTCTCTTACCCCAAAATTGTTGATAGCACTTCCGAAAAATACGGGAGAAAGATTCCCTTCCAGGTAGGCTTGACGGTCAAAATCAGGATATACTTCGGTCATCATTTCAACATCTCCGCGCAACTCTTCCGCGGCAGTTTCGCCGATATACGCCGCTAAAGATTGGTCGTTTTGAATGTCTGTGATCTCGATGGTGTCCTCTTCTTCCTGTTTACCGTGTGGTTTGAAAAGAACAACTTTGTGTTCGTAGATATCATACACGCCCTGGAAACGTTGTCCCATACCAATAGGGCAACTTAAAGGAGTGACCGTAAGTCCGAGTTTTTGCTCTACTTCATCCAATAAATCAAACTTGTCTTTCCCCTCTCTGTCCAGTTTGTTGATAAAAACAATGATGGGCGTTTTTCGCATCCGGCAAACCTCTACCAATTTTTCGGTTTGGATCTCTACCCCTTTCGCCACATCGATCACCACGATCACACTATCAACTGCACTGAGCGTGCGGTAAGTATCTTCGGCAAAATCCTGGTGGCCGGGAGTGTCCAAAATATTGATATGCTTGCCTTTGTAGTCGAAGGCCATCACCGAAGTGGCCACCGAAATACCTCTTTGCCGCTCGATCTCCATAAAATCGGAAGTGGCGCTACGCTTTATCTTGTTAGACTTTACGGCACCAGCAACCTGAATGGCCCCTCCAAAAAGCAATAGTTTTTCCGTAAGGGTCGTTTTTCCGGCATCGGGGTGGCTTATGATTCCGAATGTTTTTCTTTTTGCTATTTCTTCTTTAAATCCCATACTTCTGTTTACGATCAATACGATGTCCTGTTTTTGTAAAATTTGAGCAAAAATATAGATTTATAGTTTTATCATTACTATGAAAGATATTTCATTTTGATTTTCTTGTGAATCCGTTGGTTTCAAATAAAAGCTCTATTTTTACCGGTATATGAAACAATGAGTTGTTCGATTGTTTCAATTATTAACTTTTTATTAAATAAAATCGTTATTATAATTCATTAGGGAGATACGGGATTCTGTCGAGTGTCTCAGGTAGCTGATGTGTTATAGAATTTAACGGAATGGTTGAATTAGCAAGCATAATAATTCTTGGGATTTTTGCACAATGGATTGCCTGGAAGGTAAAAGTTCCGGCGATTCTTCCTTTGATCTTGATAGGACTAATGGTGGGGCCCATATCTACTTTGTGGACGGAAGACGGTACCAAATGGCTGGCGCCTACCTACAGCAGCCTGACTAATCGCGGTATATTTCCTCAAGAATACCTGTTTTACTTTGTTTCGCTTGCTATCGGTATCATTCTTTTTGAAGGTGGGTTGACCTTAAAAAGACGTGAAATAACGGGGGTGGGTTCTGCCATCGTTCGTTTAATCACCATCGGTTCTCTGATCACTTTTATAGGGGCGGGGTTGGCGGCTCATTTCATCATGAATTTAAGTTGGCCCATTTCTTTTCTTTTCGCCGCTTTGATTATCGTGACCGGCCCTACCGTTATTGCGCCCATCCTGCAAAACGTACCGCTCAACAGGAACGTTGCTACCGTATTAAAATGGGAAGGTATTTTGATAGATCCAATTGGGGCTTTGGTTGCCGTATTGGTTTTTGAGTTCATACGTTCTTCGGAAGGAGGAATGGCCTTTACTTCTCATGCCTTTATTGCATTTTTTCGAACCTTATTGATCGGTTCTGCTTTAGGAGGAATGGCCGGGTTTGCGTTGTACCAACTGATCAAAAATGAATTGATCCCGCATTATCTGTTGAATGTATTCACGCTCGCTTTTGTATTAATGATTTTTGTATTCGCAGACGTTTTGGAACATGAATCCGGGCTGTTAGCCGTGGTTTCAATGGGTACGGTTTTGGGAAATATGGATGTGCCGCGGCTCAATGAGATCCTCTCTTTTAAGGAGTCTCTTAGTATTTTGTTAATATCTATGCTGTTCATTCTTTTGGCCGCTAACATTACGATGGATGAACTGGCTTTGATCCTGAATAATTGGCGCAGTTTTGCTCTCTTTGCTTTTGTGGCTTTGATCTTACGGCCAATAGGTGTTTTTGCCAGTACTTATGATTCGGATTTGCGGTTTAAAGAGAAGCTTTTTATTTCATGGGTGGGGCCAAGAGGTATCGTGGCGGCAGGTATTGCTTCTTTATTTGGCATTACACTGGCCAGGAACGGAGTGGAAGGCGCTGAATATATTACACCGTTAGTCTTTATGATCGTTTTGGGAACCGTTATATTGAATGCTACAACGGCCAGATTAGTGGCGAGGATCCTGAAAGTTACCCTCGATGCTTCAAATGGTATTCTAATTATTGGTTCTAATCAAGCCTCAAGGGTTCTGGGTAAATACCTGCAAGATAATAACCGGCACGTTGTCATTGTGGATAATAATAATGCTAGTATTCGCAAAGCTCAGGAAGAAGGCCTTGAAGCTTTTGTTTCTAATATCTATACGGACGATCTGAGCGATCACATCGAGCTAACTGATATTGGGTATTTGTTAGCGATGACCAGCAGTATGGACGTTAATAAGTATGCCGTTAAAAAATATCGTCAGTTGTTTGGAGAGATGGGAACTTACCGCATTATGTCAACAGCTGAAGGTAAGAAAAGCCCTAATGACTTGCCTCCAACAGGTATTCTTTCTTATACGGACGATTATCTAAAGATCAGTGAAGTGGCCAGGGATAACCCCGTACTCCATGAAGTCAGCATAAGCGAGTTATCAGAATTAAAAGATCTCGTCAATAGGATGTCATTCGAAAGAAGCGCTATTCCTATCTTCTTAAGAGAGGGGGACGGCAATTTGATCCTTTTGCCTCAGAAACTCGAAGATCTGGAAATTGGTGAAAATGCCAAATTGGTCTATATGGGTAAAAAATTTGAGGCAGTGGATGAACCCGAGATCGTCAAAGAAATCGAATAATTGAGGCTTTCTTATAAACTAGACTTTTGACGCTAGACTCTAGAAGTTAGACTAAAAATTCTAACTAA
>CAZHNG010000175.1:0-13929 GCA_964533785.1 uncultured Saprospiraceae bacterium
GCAAAGCCCGTCGCCTGATCTACTTCGTCTTCCACGCTACCTACCCGGAAGCGGGCGCCTAAGTCTTCGTTTATTGTTGCATTTAATGGTACATCAAAGGTTAGGGGTACCAAATCCGTTGCAGCTACTTCCAGGCTTTCTACTTCATCCGCATCGTCGAAGTCGCCATCCGCATTCCAGTCGATGTAACCATAGAGGTAGACCGGATTGCCCGTTTCGTTCACCACCTGTACTTCGAAGGTCGCTTCTTCGCCCTGGAATAACATCGCGGGTTCTTCTACTCCGTCTTCATCATCGCCGGTGGCATCGCCGTCGTCACCGCCTGCTCCTTCTTCTCCGGCTCCAATCTCGGGTTGGCCGTCAGGATCTACGTCTACCAGTTCACCCAGGTATACTTCCGGTACCGGTGGGCGGGCGTGGCGCGGGCCATCCTGAGCATCCGTTGTAAGATATGGCTCCGGTAAGTCACCGTAATCCAGACCTTTTACCGTTACGATATAGTCCTCTACTTCACCATCCATTGCAAAGCCGGTAGGACTACTGACTTGGGCATCCACACTACCGATACGGAAACGGGCACCAAGAGGCGCATTGATCGTTGCATCAACCGGCACATTAAATATCAAGGTAGCTGCTACATCGGTCGATGTAACAGTTGTTGATTGAATTTCTTCCGAATCATCAAAATCACCGTCCGCATTCCAATCAATAAATCCATAAACGGACGCATCGGTATTGGTAGCGAAAGTGATATCGAACTGTGCTTCTTCTCCCCTAAATATCATTGCAGGTTCGGCAATCCCATCTTCATCATCGCTGACATCACCATCATCGCCAGTTGTACCGTCTTCACCGGCAGCTACATCTTCATTACCATCAATCTCAACATCTACTCCGGAACCGAAATAGATTTCTGGTGTCTCGGGTACTCCGTGGCGAGGACCATCATTCGCATCTAATGTTTGGTAATCATCGGTACCAATTCCCGCCAATGGATCTGGTAAATCACCATAATCCAAACCTTTTACGGAAACTAAATAATCTTCCACTTCTCCGTCGGAAGCAAAGCCAGTTGCTACGTTCACTTCAGTTTCCACCGTTCCTATTCTAAATCTAGTGCCCAGGTCAGTATTGATAACTGCATCATTTGGCACATCGAAGGTTACATCAACAGTACCATTCATTCCCATCATTGCAGAAGCAATTTCTCCTGCATCATCAAAATCCTTGTCATTATTCCAATCAATAAAGCCATAGACATAAGCGATATTGCCACTAGTATTATTAACCGTGGCAGTGAAAACTGCTTGTTCACCACGGAAAATCATCAATGGTTCTGCGATTCCATCTTCATCATCTGTACCATCACCATCATCGCCTTCCGCATCAGGACTTGGTTGTCCATCATTATCTACTTCTACTTCATTACCAAAGAAAACAGTTGGTGTAGCAGGTACGACATGACGTGGACCATCATCCGTCAAAGCGGTAGGATAATCAGCGGGTAAGTCACCAAAATCAACAGCTTTGATCACTACCTGATAATCTTCGACTTCTCCATCCATGGTAATGCCGGTATAGGTTATACCTTGTTCGGTAGATAATCTAAACCGAGTGTACACCATTCCTTCCGGGGTGACATCGCAGGGAACATCAATGGTTAAATTATTAATTCCATTACTAACTGGTTCGTCCGTAAATACCTGTTCACCGGCATCATCCCAGTCATTATCATTATTAAAATCGATCCATGCATTCAATACGCCTCCATCACCGGTAACGGTAACGGTCACATTATTCTCAATACAAGCGACCAACATATCATTTTCGAAAATAATACCATCTTCATCATCGCCATTGTTATCATCCCCTTCAGCATTACCATCAGGTTGACCGTCTGTTTCGTTATCTACAGTTGTCCCAAGGAACAATTCTGGTGTTTCGGGAACAACGTGGCGAGCGCCATTATCCGCTAACTCGGTTGGGAATGGATCGGGGTTATCACCAAAGTCCAATCCTTTGATCGGACGAGCATAATCTTCGACTTCCCCATCCATCGCTAATCCATCATAACCTAAACCACCTTGCGTATCAAATCTGAATCTTAGATACGTCCTATCTGTAACTGTGGCATCATTAGGTACTGAAATAGTCAATACATTAGCACCAGCAGTGAGCGATTCATCCGTAAATATTTGTTCATTGGTACCGTCCCAAGTTCCATCGCCATCATAATCAACCCATGCGTTCAACAAGCCATCTACGCTTGCTGTTACAGTAATTTCTGTATCCTCACCAGTGATCAGCATATCATTGGCAAAAACCACCCCATCTTCGTCATCGATCAAGGCAGGATTATCATCATCTCCTACGGCATCTTCTTCAGGTTGTCCGTTATCCTCCGTATCGACGGTGCTACCCAAGAAAACAGTTGGGTTATTCGGTACTACGTGACGAGCACCGTTGTTCATTACCGTTGTTGGGAAGGTAGCTTCCGGAGCATCTCCCAGGTCCAGTCCTTTGATAGGCTGTGCGTAGTCTTCTACTTCACCATCCATGGCAACTCCAATAGGGCTTAATCCAGTTTGCGTGCTCAATCTAAAGCGTAGGAAGGTTAAATCGGTAACGGTGGCACCGCAAGGAACGGTAAAGCTCAAAGTTTGAGTTCCGTCCGTCACCATTATATCCGTAAAGATTTGTTCACCGTCATCATTCCAGTCGCCGTCATCGTTGAAATCTACCCAAGCGTTCAAAAATCCACCGGAACCTGTGACGGTGACATCAACGGAGGTCATTTCACAAGCGATCAACATATTCCCCATGAAGTCAATACCATCTTCATCATCGCCATTATTATCATCACCTTGGGCCATGCCTTCCGGTTGGCCATCAGGGTCAGTATCCACGGTACTTCCTAAGAATAAGGTTGGGGTTTCCGGCACAATATGGCCAGCACCGTTATCCGCGATTTCGGTAGGATAAGGATTAGGTGCGTCCCCGAGGTCGATTGCTTTAAGCGGTACTACATAATCTTCTACTTCACCATCCATCGCCAGGCCGGTTGGAGTAATATCCTGTTCCGTGCTTAAACGGAATCGAGCAAAAGCCATATCTTCAGCAGCTATATTACAAGGTGCATCAAAAGTTAGTATTTGCGTGCCATTACCAACAGGTTCGTTGATAAAGATCTGTTCGTTTGCATCAGTAAGATCACCGTCATTATTAAAATCTACCCAGGCATTTAGTACCCCATTATCTACTGCAGCGGTGACGGTCACTTCTATTTGATTTTCCTGGCAAGCTACCAACATCACGTTAGGGAAAACAATACCATCTTCATCATCCATATTGTTATCATCACCAACTGCCATCGCTTCAGGCTGACCATCTGGTTCGGTATCAACCGTCGGACCTAATAGTAATTCCGGATCGAAAGGAACAACATGGCGAGCTCCATCATCAGCATTTTCCGTTGGATAGCCCAGAGCAGTTGGAAGATCCCCAAAGTCCAGACCTTTGACTTCCATTTCGTAATCTTCTACTTCACCATCCATTGCTACTCCTGTAACGGCCAGATTGGTTTCGGTACTCAAGCGGAAACGCAAATAAGTGCGTTCAGTCACTACAGCATCACAAGGCACATCAAAAGTCAAGTAGTTGGCCCCATCATTAACCACCTCATTGGTAAATATTTGCTCCGTTCCCTGCCAGGTGCCATCACTATTAAAATCAATCCAGGCATCCAGTGTTCCTCCAGATCCGGTGACAGTCACTTCAACCGTTGTTTCCTCACAAGCAATGAGCATGGTCGGATCACCAGTTGCATCGACAAAAAGGATGCCATCTTCATCATCGCCATTATTATCATCACCGTCAGCCAGGGTTTCGGGTTGGCCATCTCCTTCCGTATCGACGGTAGCGCCCAAGTATAGTGTTGGATTAGGATCAACAATATGGGCAGCTCCCGTATTCATCATGGTAGTCAAATAGCTGTCAGGAGCATCCCCCCAATCCAAAGCTTTTTGAGGTAAACCGTAGTCTTCTACTTCCCCGTCGGGGGCTTCTCCCACGGGAGATAAATTTTGTTGAGTGCTCAAACGGAAACGCAAATAAGTCAGGTCGGTAATTACTACGTCACAAGGCACATCAAAGGACAGGTTATTGGTTCCATCCGCAACCAATTCATTGATAAAAATTTCTTCTCCAACATCCGACCAGTCACCATCCGCGTTGAAGTCTACCCATGCATTCAGGTAAGCCGGACCTGTTGCTCCATTAACAATCACATCGATCTCCATGGTCATACAGGCCACCAGCATATTCATAGCGAAATTGACGCCATCTTCATCATCATTACCGTCATTATCATCTCCATCTGCACCGGTTGTTCCTTGGCCGTCGGTATCCCCATCAACATCGGCACCTAGAACCAGGTCGGAGCCTAAAAGGTGACGTGCACCGTTATTCGTGATTAATGTGGGATATGGATTATTAGGGGCGTCCCCAAGATCCTGTAATAAAGGAGGTGCAGTGACCATGATCGGATCGAATTGACAGGCGGGGTCATCACCGAATTCTATACCAAAAGAGATCTCTTCACCCGTACAAGGAATTCCTGAAATCGTAATGATGTCATTCGCAGCATTAGGCGGGTTATTGATGGTTGTTTCATAGACTATTCCGTCAATTACTGCCCGGACGAGACCGCCGGGAGCATTAAAGTAGCTAACATTAAGTTCAATATCATATACCCCGTTGCTACAATCGCTCGGTGTGACACTATTCACGATCAAATCGCAAGGCGAACAGGTTTCCGGTGCAGCCACCAAAACACCGGCTAACTGGCAGGAGCCATCCGTTGCATCGGTAATGGTCAGGGTTAAGTCACCATCAGCAATATTGTAAGTGCCCAAAGTTTGGGGACTACCGTAATCCAAACCATTGACAGGGGTGATCGGGCTGCCATCTTGTGTTCCTGTAACATTATAGGTGGTTCCTGCCAGATTCATCCCAACGGGATCTAAAGTAACCGTAAAAACGTCATCGGAAGGATCGGGAGAACTATTATCACCACATTCTGCAGATGCCTGAGCATCGGTTATTCCACAAGGTGGGCAGTCGGTGGGCAGTGTTCCTATTTGTGCAGTCGCATTACACAAAGGATCATTGGCAAATCGAACTTCGACCGTATAAGGGCCGCTGCCATCGGATAACATATTGAACATGACCTGGGCATTATCCGTTGCCAAAGTAGGCGTAATGGTTTGAACATTAGGACCGAAAACAGTACCACCGGTCATTTCGATTTCAATATCATCAAACCCACCGACGCTGCTCAAGTTCATCCAACTGAAATCAACCGATACCATTACTTCACTTCTGTCTTCAGCAGGGTTATAAACACACATAGCCACGTTAGTGGCATCGATGGTAATACTTTTTTCAATTAATTCAATGGGACAACACGCGGTCACGTCGCAGAACTCATCATCGGAAGCGGTCCAGGAATAGGATCCTACAAGAGAGGCCTCATAGGTTTGATTGGTCGCACCATTAATGGGTTGTGCACCTCCACCCATGCCGTCATCAAAAAACCATTGATAATTAGTAAATCCGGAAGGGGCTTCTAAGATGATGGTCTCTCCGCCAGTAGGACAAAACTCAACTGGGTCGGGACAACAAGGTGCCGGAGGATCGAAGTTACTCATTGCAGTACCTCCATTGGATTCGAAGCGGGATTCTACTATCACCGGGCCGACACCGGTTGAAATGATCAGGAAGGTAACATTCTGGCTTCCTGTTGCATTACCCTGAGGATCAATGGTTTTTGGATTAGCATCCAGTACCACGGCTCCGAGTAATTCTACTTCGATCAATTCGCTGCCGGTAGCTCCCGACCAACTTACAGGGACGGTAACGATTGATTCCGGGTTTCCGTTATTCTCGTTGTAGGAGCAAGTACCAGGATCGATGGTACCAATCGAAGTGGATTGCCCAACCAGCCAAATTGGCAGGGCCATAAATAAAAAAATGCTTGCTATTAGCTTAATAGAATTACTAAGCATAGCAAACATTTGGCGCGGGGAACAACTTCCCCTTTCCAAAGTTGTGTACTGCTTTGTCATGCGACTACGATTTTTTATTATCTAAATTTAATTTTTAGCGATTGTTTCAAGTAAGACTGCAGATGCTAGACGCCAGACGCCAGACTGCAAGAGACCAGAGACTTGGGTGTGATCAACCGGAAAATCCATTTGATCTATGATCTTAATGATGTAACCGGTTTTAGTTTGGACGTCAAACGCCAGATCCCGATAGCGATCGGGGAACGCCAGAAAGTGTGTGATTTGATACAGGCGAAGTGGGTGTGGATGAAAAGCCTGATAACAGCAATAGTTATCAAGCAAAAAAATTTGGTCGTCGTGTTATTAATTATTGACAAAATATCCAGATCAAAAGTAGCCCAAGTTTAAATCCTTTCCATAGACTAATTTTGGATTTTACGGAACACTAAATCACTATTCACCTATGCACTAAAATTTCATTATATTTTGATTATCAATATTTTAAACTTAACAATTAACAAATCGTAGCTTACAAAAAACGTTCCCCGGAAATTTGCTCCAAGGAACGTATAGCATTCTAAAGTGCTAGGTCGTACTAACCGGTTTCATATAAGATTACGATTTGTTATTAGGTCTTTAAGTAAGATACTATAGACGCTAGACACCAGACGCTAGAATACAAGCAATTGAGTATGGATGGATAGAGTGTGAAGTATAGGCGTACTGACTACTAGCAGTATAGATCTGCTCGATTACTCAATATATTCACAAGATATCAGATTGGGCCAAAGGAATTGTTGACAGAAATTGGATTTTGTGGAGTTCCTAATTTTAAACTAAATCAAGTTACTCCCCAATTAAAAAACACATAATCAATAGTTTAAACCAACAATAACACCCAAAAGTGAAACAAAAATAAGGGAGGAGAAAATGTTAAAGATTCATTGAGGTATACCCTATAGAAAAGATCCTTCACCAAACAAAAAGTGGTATATTTGTAACATGGGACAAGAAAAATTAAAAGAACTACCTATTGGTAGACAGACCTTCAGCGAATTGATCGAAGAAGATTTATTATATGTGGATAAGACCAGATACGTATGGGATTTGGTGCGGGAAGGCAAGTATTACTTTTTATCGAGGCCGCGACGGTTTGGAAAATCATTACTGTTGTCCACTTTGAAATCTTTTTTTGAAGGCCGGGAAGATTTGTTCAAAGGTCTATTTATTCATGATAAAGTAAAGGAATGGAAAAAATATCCGGTGGTGTATATTGATTATTCTTTAGTGGATTACAAAAATGGAAAAGCCAATTTCAATAAATCATTACTCAATTTCCTTCATAGTATTGCTTCAAATTATGAACTGGAGATTAATAAGGATCTTGTTTATGACTTTTTTTATGAGTTAATTCAACAATTGCATCATCAATATGGTAAGGTAGTGGTTTTGATCGATGAGTATGACAAGCCCATGATCGATATGCTCACAAAAGAAAAGCTATTTGAAGAAAATCGGGATATTTTACGCGGGCTCTATGCTTCTTTAAAAGGACTCGATCCATACTTACGTTTTGTGATGCTAACCGGCGTCAGTCGTTTTTCAAAAGTGGGTGTTTTTTCCGGTTTGAATAATTTGAATGATATTTCCCTAACGGAAGGCATGTCTTGTATTGTTGGATTTAATCAAAAAGAATTACAGCAGTATTTCGCTGCTTATTTAAGAGGGTTAAAATTGAGATACAATTGTTCAGAAGAAAAATTACTGCTAGATATCAAGCAATATTATAATGGTTTTTCATGGGATGGTCTTCAGAAGCTATATAATCCCTTTTCTATTTTAAAGTTCATGAAGGATCAGAGGTTTGACAACTATTGGTTCTCTACCGGCACTCCTACATTTTTGATTGACATCGCTAAAAAACAAAAAGCTTTACCTGAAGCCTTGGAAAACATTGTCGCCACTGATTTGGAAGGTTATTCTGCCGACGCTACTAATATACCACTACCGGCTATTCTTTTCCAAACGGGGTATCTAACGATCAAAGAAATTGGGTTTGACGGAATAGCGACCTATTATCGATTGGGTTATCCCAATAGGGAAGTACGCGATTCTTTTACCACCTTCCTGCTGGCCGCTTTTATGCAAAAGGATGAATTTTTTGTCCAACCGGCCAGTATTAATCTGCGCAAAGCATTAAGGGATCAGGATATTGAGCGGTTTTTGAAGATTATTCGCACTTATCTGGCTGAAATTCCTTACCAATTGCATATTCCTAAGGAAGCCTATTATCATTCCTTGATTTTTATGTTATTGCGCTTGATGGGCTTAAAGATGGACCTGGAAAAGGCTACTGACAAAGGCCGTATTGACGGGGTATTGGAATTACCTAATCAGATTTACATCATCGAATTTAAGTTTGCTACGAACAAAAGGATTAAAAGAGTAAAGACCTTATCCCGGCAGGCGCTGAAACAAATAGAAGATAAAAAGTACTACGAAGCGTACCTTTCCGGCCACAAGAAAATCATTTTACTGGGGGTTGGTTTTTTGAACAAACAGCTGGACGGAAAGAGTAAGGAATTATTGGTTACAATGTGACACCTCAAAACATCTCACCGCTTCAATACCTTAATAGCGTTAGCCATTCCATCATTTTTAATTGAAATTAGATATAGTCCTGCTTCCCATTGAGCAGTATGGATTTGGTGCTGATCGCCTGGAGTAATTTTTGTTTCAAAGACCACTTGCCCCGCCGCATTGTGGATTACGATAGTCTGCCAGTATTTCTCCATACTACTCATTTTTAAATTCAGGCTTTCGTTGAAAGGATTAGGAAAGGCTTCAATTTTCAAGATATTATTTTCCGGATCCAGTATGTTTCTAGTCTTGTGGTCTTCATTTATACCTACAGGCCGTTCTAAACTTATCCTTCTTGTTGATAAGGCATTTTTTTCACTTTTCATTTTAAAAGGATCAATACCAGAGGGATTGACAGGTATTATATTGCAATCACCAATAACAAAATAATTATTTTGCACATTGGCGGCACCGGAGGCTGCATTCCCATGCAAACTATGATATCCCGCTTTAAATGGTTTGCTGTATAGCAGATAGGAGTTATCCGTGGTAATAATGGTCATGCCTGTATTCGTCCAGTCGCGCAACCAATGGGGCAAGCTGCCGGCACGGGTATCGAAAGCGACGTAGAGCGTAGCATCTTGTAGCAACTCAAACCGTACCATTGCATAGCCGTTGTTTTTTTTATCATCATTTTTAGTAAGAATAAGCGGCCTGTTCGTTAAAAATTGCGGCATAGACAATACTTCATATATCCGGTCGGAATAGACTTTACCGGATTTATTTATTGAGCCTACTGCATAATTATGGGGATAGAGATTATCAAATAATTCACTACAGGATTGTTGAAGCTCGTTACAGTCTTCAAATTCTAAAACAAGCGTAGGAGGATGGGGAGATTCTCTGGACAAAAAAGTTAAGGGAGGGTCTGCTGTGCGTGCATAAGGATAAAGGGCTAAATTTAGTGTTCCATCTATATTATTGAGTATTTCCGGATCTAGTTCGACTTTATGGATCTCCCGGCTCCTTCGAAAGGCGCCCATCCAGGTACCATAGGGCTTTTCACTCAAATTTGGCCGATCATTCCAATCTACCGTATATTCTTTCCAGTAGGAAGTTGTCTTAAAGACTTCGAATAAGCCTTTACTGATGCCATCCGGGCTTTTACGAACCAATAAGGATGCCGAACGAAGCCGGGTTAGATCAACACTCCCCACATCAAATCGTAAATACGAAACAGCACTTGGGATCGCTTCGGTGTGGATGTCGTTCCGCAGCATGTGAGTCCAAAGGTCTCCTTTACCAAAGTTTCTATTGGGGGCATCTATCCTAACGCTGGCATCTGCATTAGGAGTGAAAGTTCTCACATATCCTACACAGGTCACATCCACCGTCTGTGCATGCATTCCAATGGCGCCGGTATTGTCCTCAACGAGCAGCGTTACTTCATAGGTCCCAGAAGTAGCGTATTGGTGGAATGGATATTTTCCAGTAGCTTCTGTACCGTCACCAAAATCCCAGGTGTAAGAAACGATTTCACCATCAGGATCAAATGCATTTGCAGCATCGAACCGTACTATTTTTTCGTCGTAGATATACTCAAACTGTGCGGAAGGCGGCTCATTTTTTGTAGTCACTTCCTGATAAGGGACACCATCAATTGAACCTTCCTGTTCAAAAGCATACCTCAAATAAACACTGGCGGTTTGGTTATTCGACCATATCCATTTCGCCGGCGTATCATAGGCAAGGCCGATAACATTGTGTTTCCAGGGTTCCTCGCCAAACGCTGCCTTTTCAGTTGCTTGTTCCCAGTTAGTATCATCGAATTGCGGGCTATTCCATCCATTTTGATACCAGGTAGCGACCTTCCAGTCTTTATTGGTTCCCAATCTTTTGCTTCCCTGCCTCAATTCTGCAATACATCCACCATCGCGATAAGCCGTTACTTTAATGGCAATCACATTTTTTCCTTCCTTCCATTGAATGTTTTGTATAGCCTGAGCTGTTCGCCAGTCGTTACCTTGACCAACCAGTTCTCCGTTCAAATAAACTTCAAATTCCTGGGAAGCGGCAATAACTAGTGAAGAGCTGGGAGTAGCCCATACTCCTAATTCTTTTTCATCCATGTCAAATACACCATCGGCGTCACGATCCACCCCCATTCTTATCCTGGCGGGAAACGGAACAGCCGTAAAAGTTACGGGCTGGGTATTCAATCCAGCGTTGACCAGATCGGCAAAGGCAACAGTTTGTGCGGACCGGTCCGACTGGAATTGCTTTTTACCGGTGTAATAAAAACCTCGCATTTCATCGGCATACCGACCTTTTACAATTAAACCGATCTTTTTCTGCTCCGCCAAAGTAAGTAAGGTATTCAGCGTTTTGATATCCTTTTTGGGAAGTGCACCATTTATCGTTACTTGTTCACCCACCGCTGTGTGAACGGACAGGGGCAACGGACTACCATCATCCAATACGTCCAGTGAGCCGTCAAACTGCAGCAAAACACCCAACATTTCAGCACTATGATGCAGGTTCAACGAAGAGGAGGCGGATCCTTCCGGTCGTAAACCAAAGCCCTGGGTACTGCCATCCTTCGATTCGTAGTACATCCCCATACGGTCGTAGATACCCCGAAGGTTACAGGCCACCTGGTGGCTTTCGTTGAGAGTATTCGTACTACGGGAATGATTGCCTTCATGACATTTATTACAATCGCGGGTAAGTTTGTCCAAAGCGACGCCGGCATTGACTACCCGTATTTCCCCATTAGGCCCGGGAACAGCAACCTCATCGGATATGCTATGGTCAAGATTACGGTACGGATTAGGAGGATAGTGGATGGTAGATAAAAAGGCTTCGAATTGCGTCATTTCGCCGTTGGAAGGGGGCTGTTCCATTCCTTGGAGTGATACATAAGTAGGAGCAAAAGCAAATAGGTCCGCCCGGTCTCCCCGGTGGTGCAAAGAGGGATAGTGAATAATATCCTGTAAAGTTTGGGTGCGGAGCGGGCCTTTCATAGGATGAAATTTTCCGTCCATTTTTCCGGCAGGATTACCCAGGTCCCAGGCCAATTGATCCGTACGAGCATCTACGTGACAGGTAGCACAGGAAAGATGACCGGTACCTGATGTAAGGTGTGTATTGTACAACAATGGTCGACCATCCTTGATGATCTGTGGGGTAGGATCGTAAAAAGGGATCCTTGTTTTTTCAGTTCCGGCATTTAGGTCAATTACAGAAACAGAGGCTTCAAATTTATTTAAGACAAAAGCCTGATTGGATTGCTCGTTTAATACAATCCCGGTCGGCCCCTCCCCTACTGCTATGGGCCGATTACCAACACGGGCTCCATGCTGATCAACCACCACCACATTATTAGATCCCATGCCGATAATAAATGCCCTGGTTCCGGCAGCATTCCAGGCGATGCCTCGCGGATCTCCAATAGATCTTTTCCTTTTGGAATGGGAAACCCTGGGTTGATTGTAAGTCAAATGCGGATTTAAATCCAGTGTTTTCCGGGTGACATCCTTTTGAATTTTTGCCAGATTTACTGTTGAAAACACACCATTCAGATTAGGTTCGTAGCGAATTTCGTTAGCAGCATCAGTACCTACTACCGAAACTTCTCCACTTACCGGATTGATGTCCAGGGCCATGACCATGGTCATAAGACGTTTGTGGTAGTCAAGTTGAAAGGAATTGGCATCGATGACAAAAATGTCTCGATCCGGTAAGTCCCAACCTTTGACTCGGCGGGATAGGCCGGCATCTTCTCCGGATACCAGGTTGGACCAATCATGGTTATTGTCATCCATCCACCTTCCGCTTTCATCTTTTCTGACTATAATTGGAACAGAGATGGGTGCCGGATTATCCGGATTTAAAGGAGGAGTAAATTGATCGCCGTCATTCGGAGGCACCTGCACTGAACCGTAAGGACTTTGTGGGAGCGTGATGGCATCGTTGCTCCAGATGCGGTGATTGCCGGTAATGATCGTAGAGCCGTTGCCCGATTCAAAAAAAGCGCCGTAGACGGTTGATTTATCTGGACTTACCGCTAACATGCGCGGATCTTCACCAGGTATTTTAATGCGTTTAGGGGTTTTGTCCAATTGATTGAGGTCAAAAATCAATAAGGTATTAGGTTCGGAGCAAGTTACAAACGCTTTTCCGGGCGTTCCGGCAAATACTACATCACATGGCTCATTATCGGTATTAATACTTTTTACCACCACCCCAATATTTAGGTCCACAATACTGATATTGTCAGAAATATGATTGACGACCCACGCTTCAGTATTGGAGCGCGCCCTAACGGAGACGGGATCTAACCCAACGGGAATACTGGAAAGGTGACTCAATCTGCCGCTACTCAGCTCGAATACTTCCAACCGGTTATCAGCAGTATTTACCGCCAATAGCTTTTGCCCGTCGGGTGTAAGGTCTAATGGATAGACATGAGGGGATTCAAAGTTAATAAATTCATCTCCCGGCACAGGACCGTCCAAGCTATTGATCCCAGAAGGATCTATTGCTGAAAGTGCTAATAAACCCAAAAGGAAAAACAGGGCTATCCTAAACTTGCTCTTTTTGATCACAGACTTCATAGATGACAATTTTGTTAAGGAGTGAGCATAATGCGCAGAAAAAGACACGGATTTCATTGATTATTCACAAAGCAAAAGTGAGCATAAACTGTGTGTTATCTTACGTGCCGCTCCTCAATGATTGATTAAGATGGCAAAAAACTCAGGGCGAAAGGATAGCGTCCTGTCTATTCAGGAAAAATAATAGACATTGAATGATGTAAAAATTAGGTAGTTGTACGGATTTAACCAGGATATGTCGGGAGGTTTGAATGACGTCATATCAAAAATAAGAAGGAAAAAGATTACGAACAAATATTTTATCGATTTAACGTAAAAGGTAAGTTTTTATGGAATCGGATAAGTACACCAATAATCGAAAGTTCTAATCAGAGAGGAGGATTCGGCCATTAATGTAAAAAGAAAAGGGGGAATCACAATTGGAAGTTAGTACATTCTTTCGGGTTATCAGATATCATTTACGGGTCTGTTACAGGACCGTTATTGCATTACTTACTTCGTTGTTTATTCCCCCACCTGAAATTGTTTAAACTAATTGTTTCGAGATAGTCTTAATGATGTAAAGGTAAGGGAAATGGGACGGGGAAGTGTGGACAGAATGTGGGGTTGTACCTATTTGTTTTTCAAGGGAAAGTCGACATAAAATCAATTTAACATACTAAAAACCA
>CAZHNG010000176.1:0-13918 GCA_964533785.1 uncultured Saprospiraceae bacterium
AATGAAATTCAGGCGATTTTAAACTAACCACATAACCAATAGCTGACTATACAATATTCAATACAATCAACTGATTCTCATTTAAGATCACAAAGTAGTATTAAGTAGTCGGTGAAATTTTCTGGAAAAAACATTGGTTTTTCTATAAATTTGGTGCAATTCAAAACGCTAAATTATGGCTTCTGACCAATCATTCGTTGAATACGTTGTGGAACAAATGGACGCAGCCGGCACGGTTACACACAAAAAAATGTTCGGGGAATACGGCGTTTACCTGAACGGAAAGTTCTTCGCCGCCATTTGCGACAATAAACTATTCATCAAACCAACCGCCGCAGGGCGAGCATTTATCGGAGAGGTGGTAGAGGCCCCCGCTTATCCCGGTGCCAAGCCCAGCTTTTTGATCGAAGAAAAATTAGAAGACCGGGAATGGCTTTGTGAATTAGTAAAAGTTACGGTAGCCGAGTTGCCGGAGCCTAAGAAAAAGAAATCGAAAAGTAAAGAAAAACGCTAGACTATATTTTCTGACGACCTTTATTGTGCCGTGTTTTGTTTATAGTGTTTATCAGTTGATGTTTTTATATAAACTGATAAGTTTTATAAATCCTAATAACCCAATATACCCCTTGATTTCTGTCCCATTTGAATCAATGGATTTGTGGCGACAGTAGCAGCGACGTTGCTCCGAGCAACGTCGCTGCTACTGTCACCGTCGCTGTTGTCGTGTTTATAACCCTCATAACCACATAACCTTATAACCCAAAATAAACTCAAATCCTAAGCATTATGCACCTAAACGCCTCCAAACCAGCCTTACTACTGATCGATATCCAAAAAGGACTAGATGAAACATCCTACTACGGCGGAATGCGGAACAATCCGAACGCTGAAACCCATGCCGCTCAAATCCTTCAGTTATGGAGAAAGTTAAGCCTGCCTGTTTATTTCATACAACACAGCTCCCAGTACCCTGCTTCACCACTGCACGCTTCGAAACCTGGTTTTGCCATCAAAAGGGAAGTAGCTCCTAATGCCGGTGAACCGGTCATTGTAAAGAATGTCAATAGTGCTTTTATCGGGACCGACTTGAAAGAGCAATTGGATGCAAGAAAGATCACTACCTTAATCCTCGTCGGCCTGACAACCAACCATTGTGTTTCGACCACCGCCAGAATGGCTGGAAATTTTGGTTACCGCACGATAATCATTTCCGACGCAACAGCGGCTTTTGATCGGGTTGGGATTAATGGCGAAATGTATAATGCAGAAACGGTTCATTTGACGGCATTAGCCAGCTTGAAAGATGAGTTTGCTGAGATCCTCACAACAAAACAACTTTTCACCCTATTAGAGGGATAAAGTTACCGTGTGGTAGCGAAAGCAGCGACGTTACTCCGAGCAACATCTCTGCTTTCGATACCTAAAACTACCGATTCCCATTCAACCCTTCCGCCGTACGGTCTTCCGCTGCGGGATTTGGTGTCATTTTAGGTGCCTGTTCCGGCATCAACTTCATCACTTCCTCCACACATTTTTCTATTTGTGGATCCCTACCTTGCACCAGCAAATTCGGATCATCCCAAACTTTAAAGTCGGGCCTAACGCCTTCACCTTCCCAGAACCAATGACCATCATTATCATATAAACGGGCACCCGGAACAGTGATACTACCGCCATCGATCAATTGATGTCCGGTTGCCGGGCCAACCAAAATGCCAACCGTACGTTCTCCCACAATAGGGCCGGCCTCTAGTTCCTGAAATCCCCAGGGTAATGCATCACCACCGGAACCTGCCCAGCCGTTGATCAACATCCCTACCGGACCGGTATTGGTCTTAATCGGCCAGGTATGATCTTTACCATGCCGCCAGTGTAAATTATACACGACCGGACGCTGCAACAATTCCAGAAAACGATCCGACAATTGCCCGCCGCCGTTGAACCGCTCATCGATGATGAACCCTTTTTTATCCAATTGACCGTAGTACATCCGAACAAGTTCTAATTGCCCAAGACCGCTTGTATTGGACATATAAACATAGCCCAATTGCCCATCGGAAAGTTCCTCCACCATTTTACGGTTGTTCTCTATCCAATTCAGGTGGCGCAGCCGCGATTCCTGACTTTGGGTTAAACATTTGACGATCAATTGCTTGCTATCTGCTTGTTTGCCGGTTCGACTTACCGTTAAGGCAACGGTCTTACCGGATAATCCTTCGAATGCAGCGAAGGGATCTTTCTCAGGGTCGAGCTCTATTCCATTAACGGATAAAATATAATCACCTGCTTTCACATCCAATCCCGGCTGATCCAATGGAGACCGAACATCCGTATCCCAAACAGCAGGTCTGACAATTTCTTTGATCTTATATTTATCGCCGGTAAGCTCCCAATTAATGCCCAAGTAACCGGTCATAACCGGCTTGACGCTTTCGGCATCACCACCACGGGTGTACGTGTGTCCGGCACTCAATTCGGCCGCAAGGTTAGATTGTAAGGTGCTCACATCCCACCGGGTGCGGGCATCGTCGAGTAAGGCGCCATATTGATCCCTTAAAGCTTCCCAGTCTAACTGATGCATATCCGGATCGTAGAAAAAATCGCGGTGACGACGCCAGGTATCCAAAAAGATCTGCTTCCATTCTTCTTTTGGTACCCAATTCATGACTAGTCCATCCGTTGGTATTGCCTCTTTGATCTTTTGGTCGGGGGCTGCTTTAACGATGCCGTACTTACCATTGCTGCGCACCAGGAAAGCTTTCCCATCCGCAGTTGACACCACTGCGTTTACACCCGAAATAATGGTTTTTTCTTCCCTTTCTTTCAAATCATAAACCATTAAGGAAGAGCCATTTTCGCCGGAACCCGCATTGGAAAAACGACGGTAGACTAATTTATCATCCAAAGCGGCTACCAAACTGAGATTTCCAGCTTTGGGAGGCAACAGCACCAATCTAGATTCCAAATCATCAAAGTCAATGTCAACGGAAACTTCTGAAGTATCTTTAGCCGGTTTTTCCTCTTTTTCCAGTTCGTCGTTTTTGGGTATCATCAAAGATGGAGCTTCTTTGGTCAGGCTTACCGATGCGATCTGAGTGGCGTTGGGGTATACCCAGGTAGCATCAAAGGCGGAATATACTGCGCTTAAGTTGCGATTGGTAGTGTAAAAAAGGTATTTTCCGTCTACGCTGAAAATAGGATCACCATCTTGATAATAACCACTGGTTGCTTGATAACTTTGTGTTTCTTCTGTATTGTAAAGCATGATAGAAAAGTTGGCATTTTCAAGTCCTTTAGTATAAGCCAACCACTTGGAATCCGGCGACCAGGCGATATGGTAACCAAATCGGCTGCCGTGCCCGATATTCCAATTGGTGCTACCAACTACGACCGTATTGCCGCTTTCTACATCGATAATAGAAATATCATTAGTCTCATCAATAAAAGCGATCTTTTTACTATCGGGAGACCAGAAGAGGGTATAACCAAACCCTTTACCACGGTTAGTAAGCTTTTTGGCGGGTGCCTCACTGTCTGTTTCCTGTAAGTAAATTTCAAATTCACCGTCTTTATCACTCCAGTAAGCAATATGTTTACCGTCGGGCGACCAGGAAGGCTCGCGATCAAAAGCACCGCTTGATTGGCTGATGTTCATCGTATAGCCTTCTTTTACCGGTACGTTGAACAATTCTCCCCGCGCTTCAAAGACGATGCGCTTTCCACCGGGAGAAGCGGTCATGCGGTTAATTCTTTTACTGACGTCTACAGATCTCGGAATTTCAACCGATAAATCGCTCACGACTTTCACTTCAATGGGCTTGTAACTTTCGGTGGCCAGATCCATCAGGTATAAGGTGCCACCCACTTCAAAAACCAGGTCGTCAGGACCCGCTGATAGATTAGAAATATCAAAATTCTCGAACTGAGTGATTTGCTTACTCTCCTGTGTCTTGGTGTCGTATGACCAGATGTTTAAGCGGAAGTTTTCTCCACGATCTGATAAAAAATAGATCTTATCGCCGGCCCAGGCTGGTTTTCCGTCATTAACTTCATTGTTCGTGATGTTTTCTGCGGTATTGTTTTGCAAGTCAAAGATTAAGACATCGGAAGCCAATCCTCCTTTGTATCTCTTAAAGGGGTAATTCTCCGTAATTTTCGTAATGTAGGCTAGTTTATTACCATCTGGAGAATAGCTGGCCAGTTCACCGTAAGGTACGGGTAGTTTTTTGGGCATTCCCCCCTCTTTACTTACGAGAAAAAATTGCCGGGATGAGCGTTGGCCGATTTCCCGGCGGGAAGCGAATAGGATGTGCTGTCCGTTGGGATGCCAGTCTACTGTCCGGTCAGGATGACTAGCATAAGTGACACGTGTGGGTACTCCGCCCGTAATGGGTAATACGTAAACGTCAAGGTTCCCATTATAACTGGCGGTGTAAGCAATGGATTGACCATCCGGTGAAAAACGGGGCCAGGATTCTTCGCCCGGAGAATGAGTGATTTGCGTAGCCATTCCCCCTTCTTTGGGCATGAGCCATATATCGCCACCGTACACAAACGTGATCTGATCTTCTGATACATCCATGTAGCGGATCAACTTGGCATTAATCTGGGCTTCAATGGTGGAAAGGAAAAAGAAAACTGCAATTGGGAGTAGGAGCAACTGTTTCATATTGACTTGTTTTAAATTTATATACTAGTGCAATAGACTTGTCGAATTACCATTCTGACATTCATCGCCTGGGAAGCCTGATAATCTGTTACTTATTTACAAGGACTAAAAATAATAAAATGGTTGCTTGAACAAACAGGAAGGGAAGAAATATAGAGAAAACACGAAAGAAAAGGGACGAAAGCATATTTTCTACCAACTAAAGAGGCGCACCAAAACGGCACACTCTTTAATTGTAGAATTCAACAGTTGTATATTCGACAGACAGCCATTATTCTGTCGTTTCCGAAGGAGTAGGTGATCCAATAACCTCATAAAGACCGCTCTTTACTCTCATTTCGAAATCGCTTTTCGACACCGGTAATTTGCGATTAAGAGCAACGAAAAACAGGGTTACTTTAGTTGATGTTTCACTGACCACTCTTACCTTGATAGATCTTTCCATGGTAAATATTTATTGATTGACGTTAGATAATACAATTTTATAAGGTTTCTTAAATCAGCGCCGTCGCTCCGAACAATGGCACCGATTTAAGAAACTATGAAAAACCTCACTTCCTGAAATATCGAAAGCCAAGGCAAATGAATTGATATTTGCTTCAGCTTATCTTTAACCGACCCTCTTATTTTATCGTTTTAATTGGCTGGCATTTTGCGCTTTGATGAAAAGTAGGGGTTTAAAAACCAATATTGAACAACCCGGCAGGTCTTCTATGCTGTAATATACTTAGGTTGCAAAAATACGTACAAATTATTTAACGCACGAATTTGAGAAAAGGTTTAATTCTTGAATATTTTGGAAGAATTACGCGGCAAAAATTTTATATTGGAAAAAGTTTCCAATACAATTTAATCATGAAAAACAAAACGAGAAGACAATTCATCAAACAAGCGGAAACTAAGGAAAACCAGCAAAATGCTAAATATGCAAAATCAACCATTGGCTTTATTGGTAACTATTTTGTTGAGCTTATCAGCTTGTCAGGTCAGCGAAAAGCATACCGCTTTACCACCCCCCAACATCCTATGGGTTACTTGTGAGGATATCAGTCCTAACCTTGGAAGTTACGGAGATCCTTATGCCAATACGCCTCACCTTGATCAACTGGCAAAAGAAGGGGTAGTGTATACCAATGCCTACGCTTCTGCTCCTGTATGTGCGGTTGCCCGCTCGGGGATCATAACAGGCATGTATGCATCCTCCCAGGGAACACAGCACATGCGTTGCGATGGCCGGCGGCCGGAAGGCGTGAAAATGTATCCCGAACTACTGAGGTCGGCGGGTTACTATTGTACCAATAACGTTAAAACAGATTATAACTTTGCAATGGACCACAAGTCCATCTGGGATGAATCCAGTAACGAAGCCCACTGGAGAAACCGCAAAGATCCCAACCAGCCTTTTTTCGCTATTTTCAACTTTGTCACTTCACATGAAGGCAGAGTTAATAGAGAGGAAGCCTATAATCATGCGGTCAAAGAATTAGACCCTGCACAACTCAAAAGACCCGGACAAGTGCCGCTTCCCCCTTACTTTCCCGATACGGAAGCAGTTCGTGAATTATGGGCAAGGTATTACAATATCATCACTGCGATGGATCAGCAAGTCGGAGATATTTTGCAACAATTGAAGGAAGATGGACTTGAAGAGCATACCATTGTTATCTTTTATTCCGATCACGGTGCGGGTATTCCACGCCATAAACGCTGGATGTTTGATTCGGGTCTGCGCGTTCCTCTGATCGTCAGAGTACCCGAAAAATACCAAAGCTGGCTACCACATACACCGGGCAGTCAAACGGATGAATTAGTCAGTTTCATCGATTTAGCGCCTACTGCTTTGAAATTGGCGGGTTTGCCTATTCCTGCTAATATGCAGGGGCGGGCGTTCCTTGGTACTGATCTATCTTCTCCCCGCCAGTACGTCTATGCCGGGCGTGACCGTATGGACGAGCGTTACGATATGCAGCGGACGGTAAGGGATAAGCGCTATTTGTACATCCGCTATTACGAGCCTTACAAGCCTTATTGCCAATACATGAATACGCCGGAAAAAGGGGCGATCATGCAAGCCATCCGGCAAGCCCACCAAGAAGGAACCTTACCGGAAGCCGGACAACATATTGTGGCTGCTGTCAAACCCGCCGAAGCTTTATATGATTGTGAACAAGATCCTTATAACCTTAAGAACCTGGTTGAAGACCCGGCTTATCAGGATAAGCTAACGGAGCTGCGTACTGCGCATGCACAATGGTCAGACGATACGAAAGATACTGGCCTCATACCGGAGACCATCCTGCGTCAATGGGAAAAAGAACACGAAGCTGCCATCTACGATATTATGCGCAATCAATCTGTTCCAGTGACGGAGATCCGGCAAACTGCCTTAGCTGAGATTGACCTTGAAGCCTTGCAGATAAACCTGGGCCACCGTAATGAAGCTGTCCGCTACTGGGCTGCCATTAGCCTGGGGAATCAGGTGGAGCGTATTGAAAATTTTGACGCTCTGCAGAAAGCCCTGGAAGATCCAACACCGGTAGTAAGATTTGCCGCAGCCAGAGCATTTTGCAAAGCTGATCGCGCTTCCGAAGTACTGCCCGTTTTAACAACAGGATTGAAACACGAAGAGGAATGGGTAAGGCTAAATGCAGCGCAAGTATTGGATGAAATCGGCGAACAAGCCCGGCCAGCGATCTCCGCACTACAATCGGTCATGGAAGATGAAAACAAATACGTCGTCAGGGTAGCTAATCATGCGCTGAATTATTTATTGGGTACGCAGCATGTAGTTCGGTAATTGGAAGAATTGTGTCGCTGATTTATGGTCCATACACTTAATATTACTTTGTTATCTTTAAGAAAAGGAAACTCTTGAATTGGTCTCATAGGTAGGAAATTATCGGTTATGGGTGACGAACAGTCTTTGTCACCTATACCCAAATAACCCTTATAAACAGGTCAATTACAAATTAAACTGAAAAACGAACTGAAATGAAGATATTTCACCTGATGTCTCTTCTTGGGTTTTTGCTATTCTTATCAGCCTGCGATTTGGATCAGAATGAACCTAGAGATTCTGATTTACCCAATATCATTTTCATTATGGCGGATGATTTGGGCTATGGTGACCTGGGGTGTTACGGCGGAACGTATATCCAAACCC
The DNA here is from genome assembly GCA_964533785.1 of uncultured Saprospiraceae bacterium. Lineage (GTDB taxonomy): Bacteria > Bacteroidota > Bacteroidia > Chitinophagales > Saprospiraceae > JANQRV01. Next base: position 7,833 of record CAZHNG010000176.1, read on the forward strand.
CCAATATCGATCAGATGGCGGCAGAGGGTCTTCGCTTTACTCAATGTTACGCCGGGGCTCCCGTTTCAGGACCTTCGCGCTGTGTACTTATGACTGGAAAACACAGCGGGCACGCTACGAGAAGGGATAATCGTACTACCGATGATAATCATAAGCCTTTCTTACAACGGAAATTGATCCCTCTGCGTCCGGAAGATTATACGATCGCTGAAATGTTGAAAGAAGCCGGTTATACGACCGGAGCGATCGGTAAGTGGGGACTCGGTAATCTCGGCACTACGGGCATCCCTAATAACCAGGGCTTTGATTATTTTTACGGTTATCTCGATCAGGTGCATGCGCATAACTACTTTACGGATTACCTAATTCGCGATAAGGATACCGTCGTAATTCACCAAAATCTGGATAATCAGCGAATGGTTTATTGTCAGGATCTATTGATTAATGAAGCTTTGAATTTTATCCGCCGGCACCAAAGTGAACCTTTTTTTCTGTACTTGCCCTTTACCATTCCCCACGGAAAATTTGAAATACCGAATAATACCATGTATGCTGATCAACCGTGGGGAGAACGGGTGAAAAATTATGCCGCTATGGTCAGCCGAATGGATAAGGATATTGGCCGTATTTTTGCTTTGCTGGCAAATCTGAAATTAGATGAAAATACCATCGTCTTTTTCACTTCTGATCATGGTCCGAACGAATCTTTTATCGAACCCCTGCGCAGCAATAAGCCTTTTCGGGGATATAAGCGGCAATTACTAGAGGGAGGTATTCGCGTGCCTATGATCGTGCGGTGGCCGGGAAGGATACGCGAGGGAGTAGAAAGTGATTTTGTCTGGGCATTTTGGGATGTCATGCCTACTTTGGCACATCTCGCGGGCACTCCTATGAACAGAGAGCTGGATGGTATATCTGTATTGCCGACCCTGCTGGGGGGGATCCAGCAACCTCACGATTTTCTGTATTGGGAATTTTACAACCCTTTTCAACAGGCAGTACGGTTGGGTAATTGGAAGGGGATGCGGCTGGGCACGCAGGAACCGATCGTCCTTTATGACCTGGACAAGGACCCCAAAGAGCAAGTGAATTTGGCGGAAAAAAATCTGGAGATCGTGGAACGCATTAAAGAGATCATGGCTGCTGAGCACGACCCCAACCGTTACTGGCCATCAAGAAAATTGGCTGATTTGACGACTAAGCGGATGTTGATCGGGGAGTGAAATGGTATGCTTCGATTTCTGACTGGTGAATTATGTACTTAAAACCGTCAGAGACTGGGCTATATTTCTACCAAGTCTGGAGACTTGGCAGATCGAAAGTTTGTGTTATTTATTCTTTAATTAGGTATCATGATTAGAAATTTTTTTAGCAGTAGCTTATTTATTCTAGTAGCCTTTGCAGCTAATATTAAGCAAATATCAGCTCAAATCAATACCCCACGTCCCAACATCGTATGGATCGTCACCGAAGATAATTCCGTGCACTACATGAACCTGTACCGCGAAGGTGGCGCAGTTATGCCCGTAATAGAAAGCTTGGCCAAACAAGGCATCGTTTTTAATCATGCCTTTTCGCAGGGCCCAGTTTGTTCCGTTGCCCGCAGTACCATCATCAGCGGTTGTTATGCACCCAGGATAGGAGCGCAATATCACCGGCGCATGGATTTTGCTCCAATGCCGGAAGGTTTGAAGATGTTCCCGCAATATTTGCGCGAAGCAGGTTACTACACGACCAATAACAGTAAAGAAGATTACAATTTGATCAAATCGGATCAGGTATGGGACGAATCTTCCCGGAACGCCTCTTACAAGAACCGTAAACCCGGCCAACCCTTTTTCCACGTCCAGAATTTTGGCATCACCCACGAAGGACAATTGCATTTCACGGAAGAGGAAATGAAAACTACTGCTACCGAAACCGATTCGGAGCAGATGACGCCTTTGCCTTATCATCCCAACACTCCCACCTTCTCGTATACCTATGCCAAATACCTGGATTTACACAAAAAAGCAGATGACGCCATTGGGCAATTTGTCCGACAACTCGAAAATGAAGGTTACCTGGACAACACTATTATCTTTTACTACGGTGATCACGGTGGCGTGCTGCCCCGCAGTAAGGGGTATATCTATGAGAGTGGACTACACGTTCCTTTAGTGGTTTATGTGCCGGAGCAGTTTCAATATTTAATGCCCGTTGAAATGGGGAGTAAGGTCGATGCGTTTATTCGATTTATTGATCTGGCTCCTACGGTATTGAATTTAGCGGGTATTGACATTCCTCCGCAAATGGATGGACGTCCCTTCTTAGGGAAAGGAGTAACCGCCGAAGACCTTGAGCAACGGAACCAGGTTTTTAGTTACGCCGACCGGTTCGATGAAAAATATGACCTGGTACGAGCGATCCGCAAAGGAAAATATAAATACATCCGCAATTATCAACCCTTTAATTTTGATGCCTTATTCAATTTCTACCGCTACAAAATGTTGGCGTACAAGGAATGGGCTCAATTATTCAAAGAGGGTAAACTGAACGATGAACAAAAACAATTTTTCCTTCCGAAAACGCCTGAAGCCCTTTATGACCTGGAAAAAGATCCACACGAAGTTCATAACCTGGCGAATGAACCGGCCCATCGCGAGGTGCTGATCGAATTGCGGACGGCCCTGCAAGAACAGGTAAAAGGAATGCCTGACCTAAGCTTTTTCCCGGAACCCTATTTCCTGGAAAAAGGGCTGGATAACCCTGTGCAGTTTGGGCAACAACATAAGAAGGTTATCGCAGCATTAGTCGATATCGCAGACTTGAGTTTGCTACCTTTTTCAGAAGCTAAAAAATCCATAAAGAAAGCGCTCCGATCAGACAATCCATGGTATCGGTACTGGGCATTAATTGTCTGTAGCACTTATGGAGAAGAGGCTTCTTCTTTTTACAAAATGGCTAAGAAAATGGCTGCTAAAGACCCGGAAAACCTAGTAAAAGTAAGAGCTGCCGAGTTTTTAGCATTAACAAACCAACAAGACCCGCAAGCCGTGTTACAAGAGGCGCTTCAACGAGCCGAAACGAAAACAGAAGCCAATTTGATTCTTAACTCCGTAGCACTATTGCAAAGTAAAAATTATGGCTACTCCTTCGCTATTGACCGGGGAATATTTGACCCCGAATGGATGGCTAAGCCGGGTGACCTGGTCAATCGGAGGATGGATTTTATTGAAATACCTTAATGATTATGATCGCAAAAAAAGGGTGGTTTTTTGGGGCCATCATAATAACATTCGTTGCCTGTTCTTCTGAATCAGATCGCCAATCTGGAAGTAAAAAGATAGAGCAACCCAATATTTTATTCATCGCTATTGATGATCTGAATGATTGGCTCAGTTGTATGCAGGGACATCCGAATGCCAACGATTAATGAACGCTGGTCTCCATTGGTAAAAGGCGGAGCGAATGATTATTTAAGAGAACAAAAACAGGAGCAAATTGCTAAGGACACCAAATAAATAAGCTAGCTGTATGATGAAAAACAACCTCTTTGCCGTAACCATCATTTTTTTGACGATTGCTTTTTTGACGAATTGTTCCGTTCAAAAAGAACCGGATCAAGAGGCAACCCGACCTAATTTTATCCTGATCATGGCCGATGACCTGGGCTACGGAGGTATTGGGTGTTTTGGCAATACCGAAATCAATACGCCCAACCTGGATCAAATGGCCTCGGAAGGTATCCGGCTGACGAATTATTATGCCAACAGTACCGTATGTACTCCCACCAGAGCGGCTATGCTGACGGGCTGTTACCAGCAAAGAAGTGGAATGGAAGGCGTGATCTACGTCAGGCCGCCCAGCCGTAACCTGGGCATGTCGCCGGAAGAAGTCACCCTTGCCGAAATACTCCAAGCGAATGGCTATGCGACCGGCATAATGGGCAAATGGCATCTGGGTTACCAGCAGCAGTTTTTTCCCACCGAACAAGGATTCGATGAATTTTACGGATACGTTAGCGGCAATATCGATTTTCATTCTCATTATGACAATTCCGGCCAGTACGATTGGTGGCACAACCAGGATTCTATTTTTGAAGAGGGGTATGTAACGGATTTGATCACCCAACACGCGGTAGACTTCATCCAACAACATCAGGAGCAACCATTTTTCTTATACATCGCTCACGAAGCGCCGCATGCTCCTTTTCAAGGGCGCAATGATCCGGGCTACCGCTTCCCCGGCGAGGAATTTTCCTACTACGGCCCGGTAGAAGATAAACACGCCGCTTACCAAGAAATGGTAGAAGTGATGGACGAAGGTATTGGCGAGGTTTTGTCTACGCTCAAGCAGTTAGACTTGGATTCCAACACTTTAGTTGTTTTTGTTTCCGATAATGGCGCCGAACAGAACTACGGAGATAATGGAGGCTTAAAAGGATGGAAAACCAATCTATTTGAGGGTGGCATACGTGTTCCCGGCATTGCCTGGTGGCCGGGTAAAATCGAATCTGCTGTTTCCGACCAGGTAGTGATGAGTTTTGATTGGATGCCAACCTTCCTAAGCCTTGCTCAAACGGCAATACCTGATAGTTTAAGTTTGGATGGTGAGGATTTGTCCGGTTTTCTGCGGGGCGGGGTACCTTTAACAGAACGAACCCTATTCTGGCGGTACCGCAACCAAAAGGTGGTGCGAAATGGTAATTGGAAAATGATGGTCGATGAAAAGGAAGGTACATTGTTATTTGACCTGGAAAATGATCAGATGGAACAACAAAATATCGCAGACCAAAATCCAGCAATAGTGGAAGATTTGAAAGCGGAACTCCACCGCTGGGAACAGGAAGTTGACCGTAATGGAGAAATGATCACAAAGTGATTAAGCTATTTGTTTATATTTTTAAAAATTCCCGACAAAGACTTATCTTTCCAAATATTTATAAAGAAATTCAAGTCATCTGCAAATGAATCGCCAGCTTTTTGTTGAATTCCAGTTGAATTATTGGTTAGGATTTTTCGTTTTTTGTTTTGTAATGAGTGGTTGCACACCTCGACCTGAAGCTCCGCGGAGGATCGAGATCCTATTCCTTGGGCATGATCAGGAGCACCACAATTCCGAAAAATACCTTCCCCTTTTGTCCGCCGCTCTGATCAAAAAAGGGATCAACTTCACCTATACGGATAACCCTGAAGATCTCAATACGGATAATCTCTCCCGTTATGATGGTTTGGCACTTTATGCAAATCACGACAGTATTACTCAGAGCCAGGAAAAAGTACTGCTACAATTTGTAAGGCAGGGCAAAGGGTTCATTCCGATTCACTGCGCAAGTTATTGCTTCCGCAACTCCGACGAATTTGTCGAATTGGTCGGTGCCCAGTTTAAAGAACACGGAACGGATACTTTTGTGGCAGATATTGTCAAAAAAGATCATTTTATCACCAAAGACCTGTCGGAGTTCGAAACCTGGGATGAAACCTACGTTCATCACTTGCACAATGAAGATCGTACTGTCTTAATGGAAAGAGTCGAAGGTGATCACCGGGAACCCTGGACCTGGGTTCGGGAATACGGCAAGGGACGTGTTTTTTATACGGCTTACGGCCACGACGAACGCACCTGGGATAATCCCGGCTTTCACGCCTTAATGGAAAAAGGTATTCGTTGGGCCGTCGGTGATCAATTATCTGAAAACCTGGACAGCCTGACTTTCCCGGAATTGGCCTACAGTGAAGCGAAGATCCCTAACTACGAAAAGCGCGATCCACCGCCAATGCTCCAGTCTCCTCTCACTCCTGAAGAATCGCAAAAATTGATCCAGGTCCCTCCCGGCTTCGAATTGCAGCTATTCGCTTCAGAACCGGATATTGCAGCTCCTATTAGTGCCAATTGGGATGAAAAAGGTCGACTTTGGTTATTGGAAACGGAAGATTATCCAAATGAGATCAACGTCGATGATGGTGTTGGGAATGACCGCATTAAGATCATCGAAGATACGGATGGTGACGGCAAGGCAGATAAATTCACTGTTTTTGCGGATAATTTGAGTGTACCCACGAGTCTTGTTTTTCACAACGGCGGGGTCATCGTTTCGCAGGCTC
>CAZHNG010000177.1:0-13887 GCA_964533785.1 uncultured Saprospiraceae bacterium
CTAGCGTCTAGCGTCTAGCGTCTAGCGTCTAGCGTCTAGCGTCTAGCGTCTAATATCATTTTTCTCCCTAAAAGAAACAAAAAAGAGGTGCACTATTAGTGAATTAGAATAATTCCCTTTTCAAGACGACATAAATAGTGCACCTACTTCAGACCTAATGTTTAACAAATCATATATAAGAAAACTCAGAGTGTGCAAATCTTAGCGGCCCGTTTTTCGCGCCGAAGGAGTGGTTTATTTTTCTAGAATTTCTTTTGCTTTGTTGTTGTAGGCTATCCTCTTCGCATGTTTCATCGGCATGTAAATCCATTCCCTCAACCAGGTCCCAAAACTGGTACCTCAGATAAGAGTTCTGGACCATCCAGTATACATCCATATTGCGCATCAGGTGAGGAGAGTCAGTAAGATGGATTTCCGAAATCCAATGAGAGGCTAGAGCAAATAGATTTTCAGCCGATTTTCCGGCAATCATCTTTTCCGCTTGCTCCTGTGTCGGGATCTCCCCCAATAAAGGTGAAAGAGCGATATGTAAGGGCGTTGGAATTTGCTCACCCTCATCCAAATGATAGATTTCATATTGCCCGAGCTGCTCATTCCATAATTTGTCATTCATACTGTAAATGGTCAATTCATGCCATTCCAGTATTTCACTTACATCTTCTCCGAGTTGGTCGCCAATTTCGATCAGACATTCATTGGACCAGGACAGGATAGCATTAAAAAAGGGATCTTGGATAGTAGCTGACTTTTTAGCGCTCAATTCCTGTCTGGTAGAGATCAGGCCTTCGTTTTCCACATCACGCCATTGATACAAAAATCGATGATAGTCCGTTATAAAATTATACATCTCATAAAACTGCCTCAATTCGCAAGGACTAAAAGATTCGTACTGCTTATAGATCCGATAAAAAATGACGCCGAGTGCCGGGGAAAGTAAAAAGTCTTCGTTGGGAGCCTCCCTTTTATTCGTATTTCGACCAATCGTGCTTTGGTACCAATACTTGAAAAGAGATTGTAACTCGTTTAAACCTTTTTGACCTTTGAAAGGATCGTCAGAAGAGGAAAAATAGTCTTGTAGAATACGTTGTAAATGGTTTGAATTGCTTGGTCGAGAAGCATTGGGAGAAGAACCTTGCCAGCTATATTGCAAGGTATCCTCAATGGATAGTTGTAAAAACTGATTCATTGTTACATGTGATTTACGGATAGACCAGGTTGCTATTACCCGCTGAGGATAAATTTCTGTTTTAGAAATTTAAGGAAGTAATGCATAGGTTTACCCTATAGTGTTTCAATAGTATAAAATTTCCTGTAGCATGGTGGGGGGGAATAGTGTAATTATAGTTTTTTATCGTATTGCAATTGAAGAGATTAGATTACGGAGAAAGCAAAAATATACTACCTCTGCAGATAATTACTCTTTTCTTTTTAGTATTTGTAAGGAAAATAGTAGGTGGTGGAGAATTCAATTTGAAATAGCCTCTACAACTTGGAATGTTATGAGTACAAATATAAAAAATTTTAAATAAAAACTAAATTGCATTCAAAAAAATAATTATATGAATGAAAGCATAGTCACCGTGCAATGGTCTGATGTAGATGTGAATGGTCACATGCGTAATACGGCTTACAGTGAGTTTGCGACAAATCACCGCATGCAGTTTTTAATTGCTAACGGCTTTGATCCTAAATTAATGAAAAAACTTGCCGTTGGTCCGGTCATTTTAAGAGAAGAATTAATATACCGCAAAGAGATCTTGATGAATGAAAAAATAAAACTTACTTGTGAATTATGTAAGGCAAGCGAGGATTACAAGAAGTTTGGCTTTAAACAGCTATTTTATAAACAAAATGATCGATTAGCTGCAGAAGTTTTTGTTGATGGGCTTTGGCTTGATCTGAAATTAAGAAAATCGACGATTCCTCCTTCGCCATTGCTAGAAATCATCAAAAAATTTCCAAAAGGCGACAATTTTCAATGGATTTAGGCAAAAAATATTCTAAAGCATTGAAAACATTAAGACAATTATTTACATTAGCATCAAATAAGCATTGAGTCTTGTACGCCAGCCAGTTGAACTTCACTAATAAAGCAATAATTTCTTATCAATTAAACATAGGGTATATGAAATTCGAGATTTTTAAAAGCGACAAAAACAAAAAATTCTATTTTCGCTTAAAGGCCAGAAACGGGCAAGTAATCTTATCCAGCCAAGGCTATGCTGATAAATCCGGCGCCAAAAAAGGAGTGGAATCGGTAAAGAAAAACTGTTCTGACGACGATTGCTTCGAGCGTAAAGAAGCCGCCAACGGGAAGTTTCACTTCAATTTATTGGCAACGAACAAGCAGATTATCGGCTCGAGCCAAATGTATGCTTCCAAGGCGACTATGGAAAACGGCATTAAATCCGTTAAAAACGTTGCGCCGCAGGCTGATTTGGTTGACTTATCAGTAGCCTAATTCATGCTTCAAAGGTTAAATACTGAATGATTTATACTCCACCGGTTGCTGCTGCGTACTTGTGGAGTTACTTTTTTTGCTATGACAAAACGAATAAACCTTTGGTCAAGTCCCCGGAATATTTCAACTGCCTTAATGTATTCTTTTGCCCAGCGCCGTGATACTACGGTGGTAGATGAACCGCTTTATGCCCATTACCTGGCGCACACTTCCTCTCCTACTCTTCATCCGGGAACAGGTGAAATCCTGCAATCCATGGAGCAGGATGGACAAAAGGTAGTCAAAGAAGTATTGATGGGCTCCTACCCTACGCCGGTTGTAGTCTTTAAACAAATGACTCACCACCTGATCGATCTGGATCTGAAGTTTTTGCAAAATACTTTGAATGTAATCCTTATCAGAGATCCGCGCTACATTATTGCCTCCTATTCCAAAATAGCTCCTCCTACCATGGAAGATATAGGAGTTGCCCAGCAACTGGAACTATTTCATCATTTGCGATCCATTCATACGCTAAATGCCGTAGTGGATGCTAAAACATTATTATTAGATCCGCCCGATGTTCTATCCAAATTGTGCCGTAGCTTAGGCATTGCCTTTGACCCCAAAATGCTTGCCTGGCCCGAAGGCCCTAGACCAGAAGACGGCTGCTGGGCCAAATACTGGTACAATAATGTTCACCGATCCACCGGCTTTAGACCTTATATTCCCAAAAAGATTGAACTGCCTGAGGAACTGGAAGTCCTGGCAAAGAAATGTACTCCCTATTATCAGGAGTTGTACCAAGATGCAATCAAGTAGAGAAGTACCTTACTCTAAATGCTAGCTTCAATCACCACAAAGGACGCGAAGTTCCCTTTTCTTTGCGGTTCTTAAGCAGTGAATAAAAAACCTTGACCCCAATTTACACGACAGTACATCTGGCATCTGGTTTCTGTTCCAATCCTGGCATTTATCCTCAGGATCTGTTATCTAAAGTATTTACTATCTTAACCGCCAAATAAGTCTATTAAACTGTTGCGCCATGTTACAACAATACGATCCAAGAAACGAAGATATTTTAGTCTACATTGATGGCCAATTGTATCACCGGAACGAAGCAAAAGTTTCCGTTTTCGACAGTGTGGTACAGGGTGGAGATGCAGTGTGGGAAGGCCTGCGCTTGTATGAAGGACGTATTTTTTGTTTGGAAAAGCACCTGGAAAGGCTGCAGCATTCCGCGCATGCCCTGGCTTTTGAAAAGGTTCCGGATAGCGAAACCATTATTAAAGCTTTGCGTGAAACATTGCAAGCCAATCAAATGTACGACGGTGTCCATATTCGTTTAACGCTTACCCGTGGCCGCAAGATCACCTCCGGTATGGATCCACGCCTTAACCAATTTGGTCCTACCCTCATTGTGCTGGCAGAATTCAAGCCACCCGTTTATCCACCATCCATTAATCTGATCACTAGTTCTGTGCGTAGAAACAATCCTCAGTTTCTGGATTCTAAGATTCACCATAATAACCTATTGAACAATATCCTGGCGAAAATAGAAGCCAATCACGCAGGGGCCGATGCCGGTATAATGCTGGATAAAGACGGTTTTGTCGCTGAAGCCAATGGCGTTAATATGTTTTGTACCCGCAACGGCACTGTCTACACACCTTATGCTTCCAGTTGTCTGCCGGGCATCACCCGAAAAACAGTGATCGAAATTTGCCGGGAGCATCAAATTCCTGTCCAGGAAGCCAACCTTTCTATTACGGAATTTTACATCGCTGATGAAGTCTTCGTAACCGGTACGATGGGCGAACTCACCAAAGTTGACGAAATCGATGGTCGCAGGATCATCAATAAGGACGGTGAAAGTCTTTTGCAAAAAATCAATTCCCATTTTCATCGTATGACGCAAAAAGAGGGCTATCAAATACTTTAGGCACCCAGGTTTATAAAAAGCCCAATTCCTGTCACTCGAACAAATTCCCATGTTTTACCATTTATGGTATGTTAGAATAAACCAATCATGAAGGAAACATTGAATACGTACGATAGGATGAAGCAGCTCCTGGAAGCACTGTGCAAAGGTTTATATGAACGCGAAGAACCTGTAGCACTGGCTTTATTGAGTGCTATAGCCGGGGAGAGCATTTTTCTGTTGGGCCCTCCGGGAGTAGGTAAAAGTTTGATTGCCCGCCGGTTAAAATACGCCTTTCTGGATGGCACTTCTTTTGAATACCTCATGAATAAATTCAGCACGCCAGATGAGGTTTTCGGTCCTATTTCCATACGAAAATTAAAAGAAGAAGATAAATACGAAAGATTGACGGATCGTTACCTTCCGGGCGCGAATATCGTTTTTCTGGATGAGATCTGGAAGGCCGGGCCTGCCATCCAAAATGCTTTGCTGACCATTCTCAATGAGAAGGTATACCGCAACGGTGAAGAAGATATAAAGGTAGACATTCGCGGCATCATTTCCGCTTCTAATGAATTGCCACCCAAAAATACCAGCCTGGCTCCCATTTGGGACCGGTTTCTCATCCGCCTGGAAATTGGAAACATCAAGCGGTTTGGTAATTTTCTGACTATGATCACCAGCACGGATGAAGTATACGAAGATGATATTCCAGCATCTCTAAAATTGAGCAACGAGGAACTTAAATCCTGGAATTCGCAAATTGACCGGGTAGAAAGCGGCCCTGAAGTCTTAAATACTTTACAATTGGTAAAAGTAAAATTGGCCGAATACAATGCTCGTACTGCCAATAATGGCAACCCGATCGTGGTACATGACCGCAGGTGGAAAAAAACCATCCGCTTGATGCGTACTTCCGCTTTTCTTAACGGGCGCTCCAAAGTGGACCTGATGGATTGTTTTCTTATGCAGCATTGTCTGTGGAGTAGTACGGAACACCGTGAGATTATTCACGAAATTCTAACCGATGCAGTGGCCAAACATGGATATACCATGGCCGTCAACCTTAGTATGATCAAAAAGGAAGTCCGGGAATTAAAGGCTGACGTAGAGCAGGAACTCCAAATCGAGCATACCATCACCGAAGAACAATTACTGCCCATCGATGATGAATATTTCCAACTGGAAAAAAATAACAATAAATTCCAGGGAGAATACATCACCATTAAACAATACCGCAATCTTGTCCTGGATGAGCCACAAGTCATTAACTTTTACGATAAAGACAAAAACCTGGTCAACCGTTTAAGAGCGAGTAAAGGCAAGGAAAAAAATACGATTGAAGTTTTTCACGACTCCGTTAAAAATATTTATACCCTTAGTAAGCGATTGGTAAAAAAAGCCCAGACCATCACCAAAAAACCACATCCCATCGTTCAGAAGTATTGGGATGAACAGTATCAGCAACTGATGGATTTCATTGAAAAGCAGTTGCAAAATATGACAGAAAATGCGCCCGAAGAGATCAACAACTTACACCAAAACCTTTTCGTTAATACCGAATTCGCAGAGGTGGTCAAACAAAATTTCGAGGAAGTAGGCAGTAATCTTCAACAGCTAAAGTTGGATTTAGAGAAATTGCAATATTATTATACCAACGTTTGAAGGGGCAAAAAATATCAACACTGCCCTGAAATTTTTCACAATTTCTTTTGGGTATTCTCCATGATGATTTAAAATAAATTTGCTAACAGGATTTTAAGGTATGTCCAAACACTTTGGAAGCAGCGCAATTGAAGAAGAGTTAAAAGATGAATACGATCGTTTCATCGAGTTTGGTAACCTGCTCGACAGGAAGATGCGGCAGTACATCATTCAATATATCCAGCGGAAGTTCAATCCGGAGGCACATCTTTTACCGGAACTCGAAGACCGCTACTTCGAATATTTAAAAACTGCTCTGGATAATATATTTCTCATTGACGGATTGATTGATCTTACCAATTCCAATCCTCAAATTAAAAAGCAAGTCATTCTCGACACGCTATATTGGTTGAGGAAGTCCTACAAGAAAGTAAGGGTCAAGAATCCTTACGAAGAAGAATTGCAACGCCTGGAAGGCTGGGCCGTTACTCCACTCCATGTATTCGTTAAGCGCTGGACTACTTTGCCCGGATATTTGAGTAGTCTTTACACTCGGGAGGAGTTGGATAGTTCCTTTTTTGCAGATAAATTTAAGACGTTAATCCAATCACAAAAGCTGGAAGAGATTTCCCCAAAGGAACAACAACAGATCGAAATGATCTTCCACGACCTGTTGGCCCAGTGGGATGCTTTGTTGCACGCCAAGATCCTGGATTTTCAGCTTGCTAAATTTGATGAAGAGCAAGAATCTTTCGTAGAATTATTGAGTAAAAAAGTGGAAGAATACCAGAGATTCCAGGATCTTATCAATCCATTTACCGACTATTTCGGATGGGATTTTTCCCGGAAATTATGGAAGGATACTTCCTTTGATGTACTTCAACATTACGATGAGCTACTAGCCAATGAAGCCTCGATCAAGGAACTGGCGGACCTGCTCGGCAATATGCGCGAAGCCGAAATTGAATTGCTTGAAGAGAAATTTGACAAAACGATTATCCGGCAGGAATGGCAGGCCACCGAGGATAAGTCTGAAATCGTAGGAGTACAAGAGAGTGATGACCTTTCAAATATGCTCAGCGGAGAGATCAGTTTATTAAGCGACCCGGCTACGGAGCTATTATTTTTGAAAAAATACGCCGATAAACAGTTATTGACCTTTCGTTATGAGGATCAGAAATTAGTGCGCAGCAAAGACCACGAAACGGAAATTAACCAAAGGATACACCAAAAGGAAAAAGGCCCCTTTATCATCTGTGTGGATACTAGTGAAAGTATGTACGGCCGTCCGGAACAAATTGCGAAAGTCATTACCCTGGCCATTTTGAAAATGTCGATGCAACAAAACCGGAAGGCCTTTCTCATCAATTTCTCCGTTGGCATCAACACGCTGGACCTCCATGACATTGCCAATACTATTGACGATATTGCCGCCTTTCTTTCCATGTCTTTTCACGGCGGAACGGATGCTACCTTGGCATTATACGAAGCCCTTAAGCAATTGGGGACCCATGATTATGAGGAGGCAGACATTCTCATGGTTTCTGATTTCATTATGCACAAACTGGATGATGATGTTTTTCAACAGATCAGGTATTACCAGCAAAATAAGGGGACTCAATTTCATTGTCTGACCATTGGAAGGGATGCCAATCCGGAGGTACTCCACTTTTTTGATACCAATTGGGTGTACGATCCAAAGGATAAAGGGATCATTCGTTCACTTACCGAAGGATTTCAGAATATCATGGAACGGTATTAACCTTACTGCGGGTGACACCTTCGCTTCGAGGTGACACCTAGGTGTCACCTAGGTGTCACCTCGAAGAATATCCCGCAACACCCGCAACAATTTTAGTAACTTTACGAATAATCCCAATGCGCGGAAGATTTCGACCAAGAGAAAGGTATCAACATGGACATACTCTATTTCATTAAAATTCTGTGGCAGCGGAAATGGATGCTGATGCTTGTTTCTTTGGCGGCTGTTATTCTCACCTATTTTTTGGTTGGCCTCCTCAAACCAGTCTACAAATCAAATGCTATCCTGGCAACAGGCATTACGGTCCGTAAAAACATTAAGCTTAGCAATGAAGATCCTTTTGTTCAAAAATACGAGATCGTTTCTGCGTTCAGCAATCTTACAACAACCATGAAGTCCCGTACTTCCTTGAGGCTACTTTCTTATCGTTTGCTGCTCCACGATCTTTTTCCTGCCGAGAACAATAGCCGACCTTTTCGCAGCATTGAGCCTTATCCGGAGTATACCATTACTCCTCCAGAAAGGGATAGTTTCCTGCGTTTTTTAGATCAACTCCGGGATTCCTTGTGGGCGGTACAACTCAATCAGGAACAAAATGCCATTTTCAACCAATTAACAAGGGCCATGGACTATGACTTCGAGTCTTTGGAGGAACACCTTAACATTTCAAGACTGGAAGAAACGGATTACCTCAACGTGGAGTTCGAATCTGAAAATCCAGAATTATGCGAATTTGCAGTCAACCAATTTTGTCAGGAATTTCTGAAATATCACTTCCAGAGAGTCAACCAGGATGAAGGTGAAGCGGTCAACTTTTACCGCAACTTATTACAAGACAAACGCGAACAACTGAATAATATCGATCGAGAACTGAATGCGCTGAAAGAAGCGAACAAAATTGTCAACCTGGAGGAACAAACCAGGGCGATGGTAGGGCAATTAAACGACCTGGAGGTTGCCAAAGAGGATAATAGAAAATTAATTCCCGGATTGCGTAAGACAATCGGATTATTAGATGGTTACCTGACCGACTATGCGGATCGCAGCGATGCCTTTGCCAGTCAAATGAAAATAATCAATGAAGGCTTGGTCAATACCGTAGATCAAATCAAAGAAATCAAAGTGGGGGAACTCAACGACAATATCGATGAATTTGTGCAAAAAGGCGGTGATGCTGATGAAATTAGGCCTGGTAAGACGAAATTCGAAGAAGCTGCCAGAGATATTTTGATCGAACGATTCATCAACCAACTCAAAACCAACAAAATAAACCTGGATGCCACCCTGTTTGAAATACTGGCGCAACGCATTCAGGCCGAAGTGGATCTTGCTTTAGCAGAAGAAAGCGTGAAAAGCCTGGATGAAAAGATCAATGAATTGAAACAAAACTCCACCAATCTGATCACGGTAGAAGCGCGGATCAATGTTCTCGAAAGCCAAAGAGAAATGGCACTACAAGAGTATTTGCAGGCAACCACCAAATTGAGTGACGCTAAGGTTATCCAACAAAGCTCACTTTATCCATTGACCTTTTTCGAATACGCTCAGGTTCCCGAAAAGCCTGAGCCTTCTAAAAAATTGATGTCCGCCGCTTTTGCCGGCACTGCAGCTGCCGGTATTTTCACTTTCCTATTATTCTTATTAGTGCTTTTTGACAATACGTTGAATTCCCCTCAGCAATTTGAAAAACTCATCACTTCACCTCTTTTGGCTTCACTGGTGCGACTTCCTAATCGCAGGCTGGATTATGAAAAAATATTTCACGCTCCTAAAAGCCGCACAACCACTCGCATCTATAAAGAAGGGCTCAGAAAAATCCGCCAGAAAATGGAAGCTACGGGCCAGAAAAAATTTCTTTTTACTAGTACTTCCGATAACGTAGACCGCAGCATGACCATCTTATCCCTGGCCCATTCCTTCAGTATGAAAAACCAAAAGGTATTGATCGTTGACACCAATTTCAAAAAAAATATTCTGAGTAATTTCAACAATCTCTTTGTAGATGATAATCCTTTAACGAATACCGAGATTCCTTTGCCAGACCGACCCTTACCCAATAAACTAAAGCATGTAAAACTCCAAAACACTACCATTGACGTCCTTGGCAACCAACGCAGTGAAGAGAGTCCCTCAGAAGTGTTAAAAACCGAAGATTTTCGCCTTTTTTTGGATCAATTAGCGACGCAATACGAATACATTTTAATGGAAGCGCCCGGACTTAATGAGTATTCCGATGCCAGAGAATTAGCTCCGTTCGCTGACAAGGTCATCGCAATCTTCGACGCCAGATCGGTTTTGAAAGATACAGATAAAGAATCCCTGGCTTATTTAGGGGAGTTGGAGGAAAAATTTCTGGGGTGCATCCTACAGGAAGTAGATCAAAAAAACATGTAAACTGAATCCACGTGAATCAGGAGAAAAACAATGCCCAAGACCGATCTTACTGGTTAAAAGCTGGGATGTTGAGCTTATTGGAAAGATTTTCCTTATTGCTTTTTGGTTTCGGGAGTTTTTTTCTTTTGATAAGGATGCTAAGCAAGGAAGACTTTGGCGTCTGGATCATTTTTCTAACCTTGACTACCGTTCTCGAAATGGGCAAGATAGGGTTGCTGCAAAATGCCCTGGTCAAATTTCTCACCAATGCAGATCCGGAAAATTACGGAAAGATCACCACGGCCTCGCTTGTCATCAATTTTTCAACGGCTCTCACGATCAGTGTTTTTTTGCTTTCAACGGCGTATTTATCAGGCAATTTATGGTCCGCCCCTCAATTGATCAGCCTATTGCCGGTATACGCCCTTACTACTTGGATTCTGGGGCTTTTACACCAATCAAATTTTATTCAACAGGCAAACTTTGACTTTCGGGGCGTTTTTTGGAGTAATTTTGTGAGGCAAGGTCTTTTTTTTATCCTCATCCTTTGTTTCTATTGTCTTCCCAACATTGACATGCAACTCATGATCTTAGTCATCGCTCAGATCTTTACGGCTATTGCAGGGTTAGTCGTTAGCATTGGATTCGGGAAAAAATACTTGCAATTCAATAAAGAGATCGATTGGAGTAAGGTAAAACAATTATTCCATTACGGGAAGTTTGTAATGGGCACTAACTTAAGTACGATGCTTTACAAAACTATTGATAAAATGATGCTCGGAGCACTATTAAATCCGGTTTCAGTAGCGCTTTACGAAGCAGCAGTAAGGATCAATTCTTTAATCGAAGTGCCTACTTTTTCCATCGCGGCGGTGGTATTTCCCGAAAGTGCCAGACGCAGCGAACTAGTACAACCCACAGGAACGGCAAGACTCTACGAAAAAGCCGTCGGTGCTACATTGACTTTCATTTGTCCATCCGTTCTATTCGTATTGTTTTTCGCAGAATGGATCATCTGGATAGTTGCAGGAAATGATTACCTGGCGGCGGTACCATTGCTCCGATTAAGTATACTGACGGGCATTTTCATTCCGTTTGCGGTTCAGTTCGGGACAATCCTGGATTCGACCGGACGGCCGATGGTCAATTTTCTGTTTACTTTTTTCGGCACTTTCCTTAATATATTGATGAATTACCTTTTTATTCATTCTTTTGGCGTTATAGGTGCCCCGATAGGTACGCTGGCTACCTATCTTTGTACATTCCTGTTCATGCAAACTTATTTAAACCGGCTATACGGTGTCAAAGCATACCGGGTTTTTAACTACATGTTTTTATTTTACCTGGAATTATGGCAGATTATCAAAAGAAAATTTCAAAGGTTTACTTCTACTTTGTCACTTTGAAGGAAAACGCTCAGAAAATAATGTTTCAACTCATTATTGACTTGGTTAGGGATATCAAGTGCTTGCCAAAGAGATTAATTCAAAAATTTACATTGCTTTAAGATGACAAATTAGTAATTAGTAGTAGCTATGTATCCAAAAAATGACATTGTTTATTTCACCTTATTTCCGTGGGATCATTCTTACTCTTCCGTTTCTTTGTCTTTGAGCCGCACCTTTGCAAAAAATAACCGGGTTTTTTACATTAACCATCCTTTTACCTATAAAGATTTCCTGAGCGGTTATCGGTCGGAGAAAGTCAAGAAGCGGAGAAGAAACCTGCTGTTGGGAAAGCTCACCTACGACACCGGGCATAGCATAAACGAAAGTTTCATCCCCATTCATCCGCCGAACACCATCCCCATCAATTTCTTGCCCAATGGTGCATTGTACCGTCGATTGAAGAAATGGAATGATAAGATCCTTTTGAAAACTATTCATCAAGTCATTCGAGACTATCAACTCAAAGATTTTCTGTTCCTTAATTGTTTTAACCCGTTTTATGTTGGCACCTTACCGGAATCGTTTGGGCAGATGCTGAACATTTACCAGTGCATAGACGATATGACCCAAGAAGCCTATACGGCAAAACATGCTTATCGATTAGAAGAGGAAGTCATCCGTAAAGCCGACTTTACTTTCGTCACTTCAAAAAAATTGTACACCACAAAATCAGCCTTGAATCCGAACACCTATATACTCCACAATGCAGTGGACTGGAATATTTTCAGGCATTCAACGGAAACGCGTTTCGATCGTCCTGCAGATCTGGCGCATATCAAGAATAAAATGATCGGTTTTACCGGTAATCTGAACGAATACCGGGTTAACTATGCATTATTACGGCAAATTGCCCTTCACCACCGGGATAAGACCCTGGTTCTGGTCGGCCCTTTGAACAGTAATGATTACCGGGAATACGGATTAGACAAACTGCCAAATGTGGTGTTGACGGGAGGCAAACCAATCGCAGAACTTCCCCGCTATTTACAGCATTTCGACTGCCTGATCATTCCCTTTTTAAGCAATAAACTAACGGAAAGTGTATACCCGCTGAAAATTAATGAATATCTTTCTTCGGGTAAACCGGTAGTGTCAACCAATTTTTCGGAAGATATCCGCGGTTTTGAAGATTGGATCTATTTGGCGGAAACAGAGCGGGATTTTTTGTTAAAGATAGACCTCGCTTTGCAAGAGAAAGATGCTAATTTAGCACAAGGAAGAATTGAAGTGGCCAGGTCAAATACCTGGGAAGCACGAGTAGAACAGTTTTGGAAAATCATCGAAAAAAAGCTTGTCAATTAGTCGCATTATTATCAAACAGCAAATCAATCAAATACCTGCTTCTATGGATTTTATCAACAAACCCTTTGAGGATCTGAAAAACACCGCCCGGCAATACAAAGACCAATACAGCAATGCCTCTCCTTTTCCAAACATTGCTTTTGAGCATTTTTTTAATCCAGATTGGTTAAATGAAATACTGGAAGAGTTTCCGGATCTGGAAAAGAAAGGCGACATTAAATTTAACAATCCCAATGAAATAAAATTAGCCTCTAAAGGAGAAAACCGCTTTGGACCAAAAACAAAGGCTTTCGTTCATTTCCTGAATTCAGAACCTTTTTTGGAATTCCTCCAAGAATTAACCGGTATCGAAGAAACTTTACTCCCCGATCCTTACTTTGAAGGTGGCGGATACCACGAAACGAAAAGGGGAGGTTTGCTTAAGATCCACGCCGACTTTAATAAGCACCGGACGACCAAACTTGACCGAAGACTGAATGCCCTCATTTATTTAAATAAAGACTGGAAAGAAGAATACGGCGGCCATTTTGAACTTTGGAACCGGGACATGACGAAATGCGTGAAAAAGGTAGCTCCCAATTTTAATACCTTGGCCATTTTCACGACCACAGATTTTTCCTATCACGGCCTGCCCAATCCTTTAAATTGCCCCGAAGATAGCAGTCGAAAATCTATCGCCCTTTATTATTACAGCAACGGACGACCAAGTCACGAAATCAATCAAGGCCTGGAAGAGCACAATACTATTTTTAGGGCTAGAGTTGGCGATGACCAGGAAATGAGAAAATATAACAAGACACAAAACCTAAAAAATCTAATCATTGACTTAGTACCTCCAATTATTACTAAATCGGTAAAGCGGATGATGGGCAAGGGGAGTGATGATAATAACAATAAACCGGTTTATAAATAGGACGTTGTTAGTTTATTGGACTTTTGACACTAGACGCTAGACGCTAGATTTTAGACAACAAAACGCTGATATTCAATGGATATC
>CAZHNG010000178.1:0-13783 GCA_964533785.1 uncultured Saprospiraceae bacterium
GAATATCAGCGTTTTGTTGTCTAAAATCTAGCGTCTAGCGTCAAAAGTCCAATATAGTTACAGTGTTACAATAATCGGAAAAACAAAATATTATATGAGACAAAGTTCCTACGAGGTCAAAACCCCTTCATTCCACCAGGCAGAAAGCGTTAATGATACTTACTCCCCAGAACAATTAAACCCTTATGTTATAATTTTTGCTCTTTGCGGCACAATTCTATCGACTTTAGCTTTTGTTAAAGTGTTAGATTGGATTTTTTAAAATTTGTCCCCCCAGTTTCTGAAACAGGGGATTCTTTGCAAATTATAGCCGACTCTTAAGGGCCTATCCTTAGTACTACTACATCATTTTTTACCTAAAGGATAAAAGTGATAGATCCCCCTCCCTACTTTTCGCAGGATTTTCGTTAAACCACTTGGTTAGTCAGGTGTTGTACTTCATTGTAAACAAAATCAATGAAATACAAATCTAGAATAGGTACTTTTCACAAAAAGTAATTCAATATCTTTGTGGAACCAATACCAGCTTGTCTAACCTGAATTAGTATGAAGACCGAAGTATTCTTTGCTATTATTTTATTTTGCTTATCGATAGCCACTAGGGTTAATGCACAAATCAATGGCCCCGTAGAAGATTATTCAGACAGCCCACTTCAAATACCTTCCATACAACTAAAATATACATCGGCAAAAATACTTCTCGATGGCAATCTCGATGAGCCCGTCTGGCAAAATGCCAGCCCTTCAGGAGGTTTTTGGCAATATTTTCCGGCAGATACTTCATTAGCCAACGGCAGAACAGAACTAAGGATGATCTATGACGACAATTTTTTGTACGTGGGTGTGAAATGCCATACCAGTGGTGATGAGTTTATCGTCCCGTCTTTAAGAAGGGATTACAGCTTTAGGAATAGTGACAATATCACGTTGTTATTCGATACCTATAATGATCAAACCAATGCCTTTGTATTTGGAATGAACGCTTATGGGGTAAGAAGAGAAGCATTGGTATCAGAAGGAGGCCGACAGAATGGAGCCTTTAATTCTTCGTGGGACAACAAGTGGTACGGAGATGCTGAAACCCATGATAATTATTGGACTGCAGAATTTGCTATTCCCTTTAGTACATTGCGGTTCAAAAAAGGAGGTACTCAATGGCGGTTTAATTGTTACCGCAGTGATACCCAACTGAATGAATTGTCATCCTGGATAAGGATACCACGAAATTACATCATCATGGACTTATCCTATATGGGCAACCTGGTGTGGGATAAACCGCTAGAAGAAGAAAAAACCAATATTTCGGTTATACCTTATGCCTCCGGAGGCGCTGCCAGAGACTTTGATGACGAAACTCAGACCAAGACCGACGTAACTTCTAACATCGGCGTCGATTTCAAAGTAGGAGTCACCCCCAGTCTCAATCTGGATCTCACTTTTAACCCGGATTTTTCGCAGGTGGAAGTCGATCAGCAAGTTACCAATCTAAACCGCTTCGAAATATTTTTTCCGGAAAGAAGGCAGTTTTTTCTGGAAAATGCGGATTTGTTTGGCAGCTTTGGGCTGAGCAGGGCCAACCCTTTCTTTTCCCGCCGGATTGGTGTTTCGAGAGATACCGCTACCGGTCAGAACATTCAAAACCCTATATTATATGGTGCCAGGCTTAGCGGCAAACTCAATAACAAACTCCGGGTAGGCTTATTGAATATGCAAACCGTCAAACAGGATGAAACGGGCTTACCAGGTTTTAATTATACCGTCGCGGCTTTACAACACCAGGTGTACGATAAATCGAACATTTCCTTTATCATGGTCAACAAAGAGGCCATCAATGCTCCTGTTGATACATCAGGCCTTTTCAATAAATACAACCGGGTAATGGGATTGGAATATCGACTGGCCTCACAAGATAACCGGTGGACAGGAAAAATATACCACCATCAGGTATTCAGTCCGGTTGATAAAAAGAACAAATTTTCCAATGGAGTACAGTTGGAATATTTGCTGAGAAATTACCGGTTTGAATGGGCCAGTTCCTTTGTTGGGTATGGTTATGATGTAGAAACCGGATTTGCCCCCCGTAGAGATTATTTATTGATGAGCCCGGAAATGGAATTCTTGATCTTTCCGAAAAAAGGGAATATTAACGAGCATAGTATAAACATCGATACTCGCTTTTTTCTGGAAGCAGGGAATGATCCTGAAAATTTAGTGGTCAATAATTTCAATCTTTCAGAACGGCAAACAGAAGTGCAATGGAGCCTGGAATTCAAAAATACGGCACGTGCTGCGATCGGTCTTGTTGAAACGGACCTGACTTTACTCAAACCATTTGAACCTACCGGATTACAGGCGGATTCAGTCTTCCTGGCGGCAGGAACTGATTACCACTACCTTTCCTTCGAAGGATCTTACCGGTCAGACCAGCGACAACGATTTTCGTTTGAGCTCGAACCTACGATCGGTCAATTTTTCAACGGTCTTCGTGCGGGCCTCTCCGGTAGCCTGGAATACCGGTTTCAGCCCTATGGTTCCATCGGTTTGAATATGGATTATAATTACGTAGAATTGGCCAAGCCCTTCAAGCCGGTTAATATTTGGTTGGTGGGTCCGCGTTTTGATCTTACTTTCACAAAGAATATCTTTTTCACGACCTTTATCCAGTATAACAATCAACTGGAAAATGTCAACATCAACACCAGGTTCCAGTGGCGCTTTCAGCCTGTTTCCGATTTTTTCCTGGTGTATACGGATAATTATTTCGTTGATCCTTTCAGCCAGTTTTCCAAGCGCAACCGCAGCCTTGTCGCCAAGGTAACATACTGGTTAAATATTTAAAATCCTTCGGTAATGAAATATTGGATTTTCGTCGCTGTATTTATTTTTTTGCAAAATTGCCAAAATAAAACCTCTTCTGATAACGCCGAGTCCGTTTATCCTGGTATACCAGAAGCTGACATGAAATTGCTGATCGATAGTTGTGATTATATTGATTACATCCTATATGATTACAGTTTTAGCATCAGTCAGAGCGAAAAAAATCAGATCATCGCCGCACTGCAACATATTGGATCCCCCTTGACCGCTGATGCCGATCCGAATTGTAAACCGGTTGGCAGGATCTTTTTCCAGGTTAAAGGCGAAAATGTTGCCGAAGCAGATATTTACTTTGGCGAAAACTGCCAATATTATGTATTTTTGGAAGGGGACCAGCCTAAATACGCCAATCAACTTACCGCTACGGGTATTGCATTTTATAACAACATATTCAAACAATTTCAGGAATATAAGAAATGAACGGGAGTCATTTCTAATTTGCAATGACTCCTGTTTCAGTTAGTTCGGTAATAATCTGCTCCGCTAGCTTTTCATTTGCGCTTTTCGTGTTTAAACCTTTATTGTTCTTAAATGGCAAATAAAACACTTTGCCACTAAAAGCATTCGTTACTTTTTTTACTACTTTTCGGAAGTAAGGATCATTTACGGAAAGGCCGATAAGGTAGATTTCAATATCGGGGTAGGTAGTAATATAAATTTCAAGGATCTGGGACAAATATCTGGCGTATTGTTCAGAAGATACTTGTCCGTATTGTGCGAGTTCAAAAAAAAGATGATCAACGGGATGGGCAATGATTTTAGGTGTCCTGCCTTTCAATTGCTCCAATGATTCTCCCCTTATTCCTGCGTTTACTACAGTGGCATCAATGTTAGATGCCCGGAAATATTCTTTCACCTGATAAACGAATCCGTCGTTAGGATTCATGCCTATGGCAAGCGTGGCGTTACTGCCGACAAAAACCACCCTTCCTACTTTATTTCCGGGATTATTCATGTCACTTTTTGTACAGTTCAAACTAACGATAAACGCAAAAAAGATGGTTATTACAAACACCCTTATTTCTTTAAAGATCATAATCTCGATGAATTATTATGAAAAACGTCTATTATACGAGCAACAACCTGCTCAAATTCCTCACAATTTTCGTATTTTCACGCTGGTCTTCCTCCTATCTTTTTGAAGGTAATAATAGTAAACCAGGAACCGTTGCTTATTCGTATTCCAATATTATTTTTTATTGGACGACTAAATCAAACACATGAACAAACAAAACAAAAAAGACTGTATAATTGTGGTGGAAGATAATCCCGCGGATGTCAAACTCATTCAATTGGCCATCGGGAATACTTTCCCCACCATTGATTTTATTTACTTGAAGGACGGAATTGAATTGTTAGAGTATTTGAGTGGTGAAAGGAGTCAACAGACGATAAAGTTGATAATCATGGACTATAACATGCCCAAATTGAACGGTGCTGAAACCTTAATTGAATTGGATCGCATGGGACTTAAATCAGAGGCGTTGCCGGTTGTCATTTTCTCCAGTTCCAGCAATTATCCAGACATCTTGAAGTGCTATGAATTGGGGGCTAATGCTTACACTGTAAAACCTTTGGATTTTGGTTCTTACGAGAAAATTCTGCAAAGTGTAACTACATTTTGGGGCAAACTAAAGCCCGTTACCTTAATCCTGGCTTAGAAAGGCAATATTGCGTTTTAAGCCTTTGAATTTAGTCCTTTTAACCGGCGAGTTTTTGAAAAGCTTTTGGAAGACTTCCTCGGTAATTTCTTCCCATTCGTGTTTTGACATTTTTAATAAGGAAGGGGGTGGATCAAATTCAGGTTCGTTGTGTTTCTTCGAAAAGCGATTCCAGGGACACACCTCCTGGCAAATATCACAGCCAAACATCCAGTTTTCAAACTTCCCCTGCAATGAGGACGGTATCTCCTCTTTAAGCTCTATCGTAAAATAAGAGATACATTTACTACCATCCATATAATAACCATCCGGGGCAATGGCTCCGGTAGGACAAGCGTCAATACACTTCCTGCAGGTGCCGCAATAATCCTTTATCGGCCCATCGTAATCCAGTGGAAGGTCAGTGATCAATTCGGCAAGAAAGAAATACGATCCTGCCTTAGGGTGGATGAGCATGGTATTCTTACCTACCCATCCATTCCCACTTCGCTTTGCCCAATCGCGTTCAAGAACGGGAGCGGAGTCAACGAAACAACGTCCATTAACCTGTCCAATCTCCTCCCTGATAAAATTCAGGAGTTGTTTGAGCTTCTTTTTCAGGACAAAATGATAATCCTTCCCGTAAGCGTATTTAGATATTTTGGGGGCAGTTTCATCCTCTTGTTCTTCATCCGTATAATAATTATACAATAAGCTGATGACTGATCTGGCCCCTTCGACCAACTTTGCGGGATCTACTCTTTTATCGAAGTAGTTCTCCATATAGTGCATCTTGCCATGCATACCTTTGTTTAACCATTCCTCTAAACGACGAGCTTCCGGTTCCATGTATTCAGCCTTCGCAATACCGGTAAAAGAAAAACCTAAACGATAAGCTTCTTCTTTTATCAATCGGGTATGCAGCGTTTTATTAGTAGTATTCATGTGACCTCAATATTAAGGAGCCAACCGGTCTATCGACCAGGTATCATCCTTTTGACGGTTGTAAACGAAGCGGTCGTGCAACCTATTGGGCCGGCCTTGCCAAAATTCAATTCGATCGGGAATTACCTCAAATCCTCCCCAATTATCCGGCCGGGGCAACTGATCTTCCTGTTCATACTTTTTGGTCAGCTCCGCCAATCTATTATCCAATTCTGCCCTTGACTGCAAAACATTGCTTTGCGGTGATACCCAGGCGCCTATCTGACTATTTTTCGGCCTACTTTGAAAATAAGCCGTCGACCTTTCCGGCCCAACTTTCCCGGCAACACCTTCAATTCGAACCTGGCGGTGCAATAAATCCCACCAGAAGGTTAGCGCTACGTGATTGTTATTTTCAATTTCAGCACCTTTACGACTGGAGTAATTCGTGTAAAACTCGAAGCTATTTCCATTTACCCCCTTCAATAACACGACCCGGGCAGATGGCCGGCCTTCGCGGCTTACCGTAGATAAGACCATGCCATTGGGTTCAATCACCCCCGCTTCAACGGCCATTTTGAACCAGTTTTTAAATTGTATGACCGGGTCAGCATCTAATTCGCTTCTGTGTAATTCTAACAAATTGTAATCCTCACGTAGTTCACTAAAGTTCACAGACATATTTTATTTTTTTACGAAAATAAAAAAACCCTGTCAAACTTCTTGACAGGGAAATACATAAAACAAACACTATGAACAACACTAAATCTTAATTGAGTGAGTGTTGAAAAAAGTCTCCCAGACTAACTGGGAGACGGAATAAAACAAAAACTATGAACAAACACTCACCCAATTGTATATCTTTTACTCATCATAAAAATATGACAAGATTGATGGATCTTATTGCTAATTATACTTTTAAATGACACAGAAAATGCCACAACATTGGTAATTGATACGTGAAGTCCTCTCAGATTGGATAAGGAATTGCACAAAAACACTATTCAGCAATTGCCTATTAAGATTCCTGTTCATACTTAAATCGGAAAAAGGGATTGACAAAGCATAATTAGTTGCTTCATCCATTTTCAAGTAAATGGTATGTGGAGAATATGAAGGAATTTAAGAAGAATATTTTTGGAAAGGTGACAATCAATACCCTTTCGGGTACGGCACAAAGTTAAATATTTTTTTATTCTATCACAATTTTTTTGATATTAATCGAAAAAAAATAGGATAAATACTTAATTTATTTTGGTTTTGGAAGTAATCTTAGCAATTGAAACTTGAATTCGGTATGCAAGCCAGTACATAGATGGCACGACGATCAACGTAAGAAAAGTGGCAAATATCAGGCCATAAATAACCGTCCAGGCCATGGGGCCCCAAACTGCGGTATTATCACCACCAACGAAGTACTGGGGATCCAGGTCAGTGACCAAAGTAAAAAAGTTGATATTTAGCCCTATCGCCAAGGGTATTAATCCCAATACGGTAGTTATGGCCGTTAATAGTACGGGCCTGAGCCGGGTTGCTCCTCCCTTGATAATGGATTCTTTTACATCCTCTTTGCTTAGATCCATGATCTCTTTTATTCCTTCAGCCTCCCTGGCATTTATTTTATCGCGGATGAGCAGATTAATGTAATCGATCAATACTATTGCGTTGTTCACTACGATACCCGCCAGTGAAATAATGCCCACGCCGGTGAAAACGATGGAAATATCTTTACCGGATATGGAATAACCAATAAATACGCCAATTGTACTGAACAATATGGACAATATGATGATGAAGGGAGAATAAATAGAATTGAACTGGGTCACCAGGATTAAAAATATGAGAAAAGTGGCAACCAAAAAAGCAGTACTAAGAAAACCCGTATCTTCGGCTTGCTGCTGTTGTTCTCCCGTAAACTCGTAGGAATAACCATTCGGAAACTCAAAATCCTGAAGTACGGCATCAATTTCTGCAATAATTTCATTCGCATTGTAACCGGCAATCACATTAGAAAAAACCGTGATCATACGATCCAGGTCTTTGCGTTTGATGGAGGTATAAGTAGACGTATAATCAATATCAGCGACCGATGAAATAGGAACTTGGGTGAGTTGTCCGTTAGCCGAACGGAAAGTAACTTTTTGATTAAGCAGATCATCAAGGTTATTTCGGTAACGATCATCTAATCTGACCATAATAGGGTATTCATCTTCACCCACTTTAAATTTGGAAGCCTCCCTGCCGTATACCGCCGTCCTGATCGTATTGGCGATCGCCGAGGTCGATATCTCATACCGGCGAGCCGCTTCCCGGTCAATATTAACGACCAATTCGGGCTTTCCTAACTTTACATCTGCTTGTAATTCTTCTATTCCCGGGATGTTAAAACTGTTGATATAGCTAATAATGTCTCTGGACAGATTAGCCAGGACGTCTATATTCTCTCCCTGGATCTCAATGTTGATCGGCTTCCCGGTTTGGGGTCCATTTGCATTTTTATCTACACTGATATTTACGCCGGGAAACCCTCTTACTACCTGACGGATTTCATTCATAATGTCCCAGGTGGAAACACCTCCCCGTTCTTCGCTTGGCACGAAGGAAACGGTCAGCCGTGCTTTGTTGGGGGATGCTCCTGGTTCCGGAAGACCATTTGGATCTGCGGTATTTTCTCCAATCTGAGCTAATACCGCTTCAACAATTTCGGAGTAGGGTTCTATGGCCTTGGTTACTTTTTCCTCTATTTCTTCCATTACCCGGTTGGTCGCTTCTATATCCTTGCCGATTGGAAGGTCAACAAAAACATTCACGTATAAAGGATCGCCATCAGGAAAAAAGATGATCTTGGGTGGAAAAGCACTAAAAATACCGATCGCTAAGAACAGTAAAAAAATCGTTCCTACGAATACCGAAACCGGAAAACGCAAAGCCCCACGAATAAAGCGGTCGTATTGATCCTCCAACCAGGGCAGAACTTTATTCTGAAAAACGAAGGTACCGGGTCTTAGGAGAAAATAATTCAAAAGCGATATGATAATGGTGAATGCCAGCAGGTTACGTGCCCACATCACTTCCGTAAAATGAAAGACTACTGCCAGTATCAGCATGATGCCGGCACCCAGCAATATATTCCGGGTTTTTCTCCGTTTGACAGCCTTATCCTCCACCTCCTCGTGAACCCGCATATAACTGGATGTGAATACCGTATTTATGACCAACGCTACGAATAATGAAGAAGACAACACAATGATCAAAGTGATCGGCATGTATTTCATAAACTCACCGACAATGCCCGGCCAGAATGCCAGCGGCAAAAAAGCAGCCAGCGTAGTAGCCGTTGAAGCAATGATCGGAAGGGCAACTTCACTCGCACCGTATTTTGCAGCCTCATAGCCGGAATAACCGTTTTGCATATAGCGGTAGATATTTTCTACCACTACGATAGCATTGTCAACCAACAAGCCCAATGCCAGGATCAAAGAAAAGAGTACTACAATATTCATCGTAACCCCGGTGAAAGATAGGAACATGATCCCCAAAAGCATGGATAATGGAATAGCCAAACCAACGAACAAGGCATTCCGGGTACCCAAAAAGAAAAGTAATACCAACACCACCAGGATAACACCAGAAATAATGCTGTTCTCCAAATTGTTGACCTGATTGCGCGTATTAATGGATTGATCGTTGAAAAAGCTGATCTTCAAATCATCAGGAAGGTCTTGTTTGGCATCTTCAACAACCAGTTTTATCTTATCTGATGCATTCAGCAAGTTTTCTCCAGCTCTTTTGATGACATCCAGAGAGATAACCGGCAACTGATCAGACCGGGCAATACTGGTACGGTCTTCATAGCCGAAAACAACGTTGGCAATATCCTTTAAATAAATAGGTTCCTGGTTCTCACTTTTAACGATCATATTCCCGATCTCCTCCACATCTTCGAACTCTCCCTTGATGCGTATTGCCCGGCGAAAATCATTTTTCAATACTTCACCACCGGAAATCGTTACATTTTCCGCACCAATGGCATTTACAACGTCGTCAAGACTAACCTTTACCGCTTCCATCTTCAACATATCAACATCTACCTTCACTTCCCTGTCCAGGGTTCCTTTGAGCTCTACTTCCGATATTTCCGATACTTCGTCTTCCAGCCTTTCTTCTAAAAATTCAGCAAATTCTCTCAGTTCATCATTGGTGTAATCTCCTGATATGTTGATGGAAACGATCGGCAATTCAGAAAGATTGATATCCTGCACATTGGGTTCCTGGTCCAGATCGGTCGGTAATTCACTTTTAGCAAGATCAACGGCATCCTTTATTTTTCGGAAAGCCAGCTCAAGGTCTTCATCAGCTTCAAATTCGACAATGATCACCGAGAAATCCTGAATTGAGGTGGACTGGATGGTTTTGACTCCCGAAACACTCTGAATTTCTTTTTCAATAGGACGGGTTACCAGGTTTTCAATATCGGCCGCCGAGTTTCCGGGATAGGGCGTATTGATGTATACCGTTGGTATTTCTACATCGGGAAACTGTTCCTTGGGCATGGTTTGATACGCCTGGATACCAAAAATAAATATCATGAAGGTCAAAATGAAGACGCTGGTTACGTTATCTACGGCCAGCGCCGACAAACCAAATAACCTCTTTTTATTCGTGCTTTCTTGTGACATGCTTGTAGTTGTTGAATTGTACGTTCAGGAAACCTTATCCTTTATTTGCTGAATATTTAACAAAACCCTGGAAGGGGTTTATGACTCTGCCACTCTGATCTGTTCACCATCCGTCAAGTCTCTGGCGCCTTCCAGGATCAACTCTTCTCCCCCTATCAGCCCTTGCGTCACTATGATCTCTCCCTCGTAGCTTTCTCCGGTTGAGATGTATACTTTTTTTGCGGAAATGCGCTTTCCTTCTTCACCGTTTTCCCGGATAAATACATAATCCTTTCCGCCCACTTCCTGTAAAACGGCTTCCACCGGAACAGTGATCACCTCTTCCAAGGTTAGATCATTGATCAAAACAGTCGCCAATAGATTAGGCTTTAACAGGGGATTATACCTGGAAAGATTAGCTTCTATTTCAAAAGTCCGGTTGGAAGGGTTAATTACCCGGCCGATAAGATTGATCCGTGCTTTTTGTTCCATATCGATAGCAGGAAAATTTACCGTGATCTCCTCGCCAACTTTCACCGCCGTCAGCAGGGTTTCCGGCACATCCGCTTTTACCTTAAGCTTTTTAGTACTTAAAATTTGTATAATCGGAGCACCTGCCGCAACAACTTCTCCGCTTTGCATCACCACCCGGTCCACCAATCCGGAGATCGGAGCAAAAACCTCTCCTTTCGTTAGCTGATAATCGAGGGTTTCAATGCTTTTCTCCAGTCTTTCTTTGTTATTTTTAGCTTCTAAGTATTGAATTTCCGAGCCAATGTTTTGGTTCCATAGCCTTTGTTGACGTTCGAAAACCGTCGTTGCCAGTTCGAGCGATTTCGTAAGCTCCGCTTTTTGTTTTTTTAATTGTTCCAGGTCTAATTTAGCGATCAATTGCCCTTTGTTTACCTGGTCTCCTTCGTCTACGGTAAGGGTAATAATGCGGCCACCGATTTCACCGGTTGCGTCAACAAGATCTTCGGCTTCTACCAAACCCTGTACTTCTACAAAACGCTTGAAATTTTGTTTATCCAATACTTTCGTAGTGACTAACCTGCCTTTTTCCACTGCCCGGGTCGGGTCAATACTATCGACCTGAGCCTCTACTTTAGTGATTAGTGCGGTCAGGTTTTTGAGTTCTTCGCGTTTGGCTTTTAAAAAATTTCTTTTTCCTTCAAGGTCAGCTGGAATTTCTTCTGTAACAACGGTATTATTACAAGCGGAGAATACAGTTGCCAGCAATAGGGTGATAAACCAGTATCTCATTATTTGATATTTAATATCTAGAAATTTGTCAAAAAACGGGTGATGAATTTGTGTATTAAGAATGGTAACAGTCTCTTATTGCCCAAGGGCAATATCCAGTTGTTGTTTGGCAATAACCAAGTCGTACAGTGCTTGTAAGTAGTTACTCTGAGAAGTGTAAAGCGACTGTTCGGCCTGTGTCACCTCCAGGCTGGAACCCACGCCTTCCCGGTATTTTACCTGCGTCGTTTCGTAAATGCGTTCTGCCAGCGCTAAATTTTTTTCTTGGTTAGCGAGTTTTTCTTTTGCGCTGATATAGCTGGTTCTAGCGGTCTTTATTTCTAGCTGGATGGCTTGCTGCAACTCTGTTTTTTGGTTTTCTGCTTCCTGCATGTCCAGCATAGTTCTTTGGATCTTGGCTTTCTTATCCAGACCATCAAAAATGGGTATATTCAGGTTAACCCCCACAAAAGCCAGCGGGGACCAAAATCCATCTTTAAGATTATCTCCTTGATATTGATACGTATAGGCTGCATTAGCCCGTAAATTCGGCCAATATTGAGATTTATAGTTTTTCAGATTCAGTTCATTCAATTCATTACCAATTTCTATCAATTCCACTTCGGGACGGTTAGCATAATTAAAAGCACCCACTATATCTTTATCATCTGCTTCTGCATCGAAAGCTTCCAAATTTCCTGACACTTCAATCTCACTGTCTACCGGATATCCCATAGCAAACTTAAGGTTGGTTTTGGCATTTTCCAGTTGTCGCAACAGGTTATCTTTTTCGGTTTTCAGATTGGAAAGGGATAATTCCTGACGATCAATATCCAGTTGTTCTACGAATCCTTCTGCGTATAAAGCCTTGGTTTCATTTAACAATTTTTCGAGATTGCTGATATTCTTATCCAGAATTTGCAGATTTTCTTTGACTAGCAATACCGGGAAGTAAGCATTGATGACATTATTTTTCACTTCTCTCCTCTGCGTTAAGAGATCTTGTTGTACATATTTTTTGTAGGCCTTGGCAGCTTTCAGGCCAACAAAATAGCTGCCGTCAAAGATCATTGTCTCGAGATTAAGACTAGCCGTTAAGTTATTTCTCAGGAAAAAAGAGGCATTTGTTTCAACTTCTTCGTTGGGATTAAGCGCCTGAATGAGTGCTACAAAAGCTTCCGGCAAAGGTTGTTGTGGTATTTCCAGATAACGCTGATAGGATACTGCCCCATCTAATTTGGGTAAACCGATGGCCGTGCTTTCAACGATCTGCTGTTGGGCATCAGCTATATTGAGCTGGGCATTTTTTATGGTAATGTTATTATTAAAAGCATACTGAATAGCAGCGTCAAGATCGATCTTTTGTACTTCCTGCCCTTGCAGCGATACACAAAAAATCAAAGAAATAACAGTCAGGTGGATCAATGATTTCATTGGTGCTTATTTACATTATGCGATTATAGAAAACCTTCAAATAACTCAGTCTAAAATTTATTGACCAGTGGTACCCACTGTTGTTTTCATTGCCTCTTGGGTATATTTTTTGAGCAATTCCAATCCTTTGGGAGAAGCAATTCCATGAATGTGGTAACTAAAGTAGTTGGTAAATAATTCCGCTTGATTGTATTCCGAAATCGGAAATAAATCGGCATCTACCAACAGGGAGGTTTTTCCCACGTAAAGCTTAGCTACAATATCCGTATTGATCTCTTGACGATAAACCCCTTGCCTAATGCCAATTTCAATATTTTCTTTCATCAACTCGTACACATGCATATTGTGCAAGCTTTCTATCTTTTTCCAGGTACTTTGATAATACTTCCGTAAATCATAAACTACTGATGGCGACATATTGCGCAACATGCATACTACGTACTCCGCCAATTTCAACATCTCCTCGATCGCATCCCTGGCTTCCTTTCGTATTTGAGCCATCATTTTTTTCTCAAATTCCACCGAACGCTGAAAAATCTTCTCGATCAGATCCGCTTTATTATTGACGAATTGATACAAGGTTTTCTTTGAAATTCCAATATGCCTGGATATGTCATCCATAGTGACACTCTTGACCCCGTATTTCATGAAAAGTTCTTCTGCGCCCTGCAATATTTGTTGTTTCTGATTCATGCAATACCCTGCTTTAACTCGCACCCCCACAATTGCGATGCGAAAATAATCGAATTACACTACGGAAACAATTTTTAGGAAAAATGTTTCCGGCGTTCACGCATTTTTCCGACCAGCAGGATGATTTTCACAATAAATGCCCCAAATAGCTCGATTTATGACACTGGGCTGACATATCGGTGCTCTTTTATCTTCTTCCAATAATTGACAGAGAAGAATATTATAAGTGCGCAGGTTTAAGGTCTAATTTTAATCTTCAGGATTGAACACTAATTCATTACAATATGTAATTGACTTATACCGACGTTGAAGTGG
>CAZHNG010000179.1:0-13781 GCA_964533785.1 uncultured Saprospiraceae bacterium
AATTAGTTAGAATTTTTAGTCTAACTTCTAGAGTCTAGCGTCAAAAGTCTAGGAAACTAAAACCTTACATTAGAATGTTATCATAACAAAAGGATTAAAATGCAACCAACAAAAGGATTAACTAACCTGCAACTCGAACTCTTAAAGGTCTTCAGTTATGATTTAAGTGAAGCTCAAATAATTGAGATAAGAGATCTTTTGGCTAAATATTTCGCGGAAAAAGCCACAAAAGATATGGATGATTTATGGGACTCAGAGGGATGGTCAAATGAAACAATGGAGAATTGGTTGAATGAACACATGCGCACAAAATATGAATAGGCATGAAAATCGTCATGGATACCAATATTTTACTTGTTTCGATTCCTAAAAAATCGAAGTATCGGCCAATATTTGATGGACTGTTAAACGGTGATTACGAATTAGTTATCAGTAATGAGATCCTAAGTGAATATGTAGAGATTATAGAAAAAAAAACTAATGTAACAATTGCTAACAATATTGCGGAGGCAATACTGAATTTGAAAAATGTAACACATAAGGAACCACATTTCAAATGGAACCTCATTGAAAAAGACTATGATGATAACAAATATGTAGATTGCGCTGTAATTGGCAATGTTGACTTTATAGTCACGAATGATCGTCATTTTAATGTGTTAAAAGATATCCCTTTCCCCCCTCTCTTTATCAAATCTTGCGACGAGTTTCTAACTATTTTGGAAAAGTTAAAAGACCAATGAAAAAAATAGAAACAGAAATCTCCATCAACGTCAGCCCTGAAAGAGGAGGCTGAGAAGAAGGCTA
Organism: uncultured Saprospiraceae bacterium; assembly: GCA_964533785.1. GTDB lineage: Bacteria > Bacteroidota > Bacteroidia > Chitinophagales > Saprospiraceae > JANQRV01. Next base: position 808 of record CAZHNG010000179.1, read on the forward strand.
ACTAATTTTTACAAAAGAAAATGGGATCACATCCAATCAATCTGGCAGTTCGATTTATACTTGAACTTATTGCCTTAGCCTCAAGCGGTTTTTGGGCTTGGAAACAAAGTGATGGATGGTTTCCGGCATCCTTTAGCCAAACGCTATTGAGGTACCTAGCCTTAGGCATTGCCAGTTTACTTATGGCCTTTAATATCTCTCATGATGCGGCGCATGGTTCTTTTTCTAAAAGTAAAATTGTCAACAATTTATACTGGGGTCTTGATAAAAGATTTTGTGTATTTCCAAGAGGAACGGATCGGGAATTTAAAAAACCTGAACCATTCAACACTTCTGGAGGTCACTACGCTCACACTTCCTGTTTTTAAGAAGAATGGGGCATCCAGATCAGGCTATTATTACCAATTCAATCAAAGGTTAAAATCATGTTGAAACCCGATAAAAAACAAGAAGTTTGGCAATCCGAATTTTTCGGTAAGAGGGCACCTATTAGAAAAATCCCTTCGGAGCACATTGACATAATACGACTACAAACCCTCGAAGATGGCCATGCCTGGGCAGAATGCGGTCCCGCAAACGGTCCGGTAATACTATTTGCCCACGGACTCATGGGGAACCTGTACAATTGTGCCGACTTTTTCGCCTATTTCGCCCAAAAGGGATACCGCATGATCATGCCTTTTCTGCCTATGTATGATTTACCCTTATCACAAACATCCGTGACGGCCTTAGGTCATTATTTAAATCAGTTTGTCAATGATTTGAAGCTCGAGCAAGTATTAGTTACCGCCAATTCTACGGGAGGAAGTGCCAGCATTAGTTGGGGATCAACACAGCCGCCGAAGTTACGGGGTTTGGTATTGATCGGCAGTTCGGGGGTCAGCGGAAAGCCATTGCAACAAATAACCATCCGTCGCAACGATTGGCAATTCATGTACGAAAACATGCAAAGCATAACCATCAACAAAGAAAGTGTCTTACCCGAAATGATCGACGACGTATTTGAAGCAACCAGAGACCGGGAAGTGGCCATTCGTGTAGTACGGCTTGCAAAATCCGTAGTCACCGAACACATGCACCAGGAAGCCACTAAAGTTACCTGTCCAACCCTGATTTGTTGGGGAGATTCGGACATCGTCACTCCTCCTGAGGATGCATTAGAGATCCACCGCTTGATCCCGCATTCAGAGCTGGTATGGTTTACATCCTGCGGACATCTTCCACAAATGGAACAACCAGAGCAATTTTGTGCCGTCCTCGACAATTTTTTATCTAAGCTTAATTATTGAACATCATGATAACTTCCAAAACCGATCAATCGCAAATAAGGGCAAAGATACGACGCTATAAATCCATTAATTTAGGCGAAGTATCGGCCCCTTTTTTATTTGAAAGTGCGCGCGGCAGCTATGTCTACGACAGTCAAGGTCAAGCCAAACTGGATTTTACCAGTGGATACGGAGTAGCCAATACCGGTTGGATGCACCCCAAGTTAGTAGCCGCTGTTCAGCAACAATTGGAAAAAGCTACTTATGCACCACCTTGGTTTGCAACGGAATTAGCACTTGAATTAAGTGAAATTTTATTAAAAAAAGTACCCTTAAACATGTCCGCTTGCTTGCGATCAACTGGAGGTGCAGAAGCTATGGAAGGTGTACTCCGGGCAGTTTTCGCTCTTACGGGTAAAAGTACTTTGGTTTCCTTTGAACGTTCATATCATGGAGGTACAGCAAAAGCAATCAGACTCAGTGATTATGAAGCATTCCATCTGATGGAAATGCCGAAAAGTGCGCACCATTATTTAAAAGTCCCTTTTCCAAATGAGCAACGGGTAGCCGAAAGCCTGAATAAGCTGGAAGCAATCTTTCAAACCACTCCGGATATTGCCGCATTTATTGCGGAACCAGTAATTGGTAGTGGAGGAGTATTGGTTCCGCCGGATGGTTTTTTGAAGCGCTTGCAAGATTTATGTAGAAAATATAAGGTACTTTTTGTCGTGGACGAAGTCATCACCGGTTTTGGTAGAACAGGTAGCTTTTCGGCTTGTGAATCAGAGGGTTTAAGCCCAGATGCTATCCTCTTCGCCAAAGGAATGGGTAGTGGGTATATACCTATCGGTTGCGGTATTTTGAACAAAGAACTATCTGATGCCTTGCGGCAATACGAAGACGTAACTCCTACTTTTGCATGGACACCACTGGCATGTGCGGCCGCAATTGCCAATATACAAGTTATCGAGGAAGAAGGACTGTGTGAAAAGGCCAAAGTGGACGGTGATTATTTATTAAAGGCTACAAAAGATCTATTGTATACCTATTTACCCAATCATACAAAAGAAGTCCGTGGAAAAGGCTTGATGATCGGTATCGAATTACAGAACCCTGGAAACCCAAAGCCCACCCAACGCTTTACACAGAAACTTTTACTGGGACTTTTTCACGAGGGACTGATGTGTTGTGCCGACTGGGATAGTCATACCATTATTTTGATGCCCCCCTTAACTATTGCCCAACGGGAATTAGATGAGGGATTGAACCAAATGGAAAAAATTTTAAAAAAATATTCCAAGAACCTCTAGACCCTGCTCATGCTATATCATCCAAATGTTGTAACACATTAAAAAAGACCTTTTTTATTTTTCCGAATTTGGGCTAATATGGCTAATTTGACATTTCTTAGCACAAGAAAGAATCGGAGGAAAAGGATTAAAATAGAATACTGATCAAAACGATGACTTATGCAACGAAGAACATTCATCAAAAACACCAGTACTTTAGCAATAGCAATAGGATCAACACCAATGATGGCTAATACTCAATTTTTCAAAGACAAACCATTCAAAATGTGCCTCAATGCTGGTGCCGTAGGCATCGACGGCAGCCCGCAGGAATTGATCGACCTGGCTGCCAAAAACGGCTTTGCGGCTGTAGTACCTTCTACCGGCGCCATCACTTCAATGAGTATGGACGAACGCAAGGCTTTAGTTGATCAATTAAAAGTTAAAAACCTGAGCTGGGGCTCCGGAGGCTTGCCAATGGATTTTCGCAAAAGCGAGGCGGAATTCAGAGAAGGACTCAATGAATTACCTGCACACGCCGCCGCCCTGCAAGAGGTAGGAGGTACCCGCGTAAACACCTGGATCATGCCCATGCACGCCGAACTCACCTACCGCCAGAACTTTGCGCAGCATACCCGCCGGCTAAAAGCTATCGCTAACATTTTGGGGCACTACGGCATCCGTTTTGGCCTGGAATACGTTGGTCCTAAGACATTGATGACCAGAGAAAAATACGCTTTCATCCGCACCATGGCCGAAGGCAAAGAACTGATTGCAGCTATTGATGAACCTAATGTCGGTTTTGTACTCGACAGCTTCCATTGGTTTTGCGCCGGTGAAAATGCGACGGATATCTTGACCTTGGATAAGGAGGATGTCGTTACGGTCGATCTCAATGACGCCCGCAAAGGCTTTGCTGCCGATGAACAGATCGATGGTAAACGGGAATTGCCTGCCGCTACGGGCGTAATCGATATCAAAGCTTTTCTGAATGCCTTAGTCCAAATTGGGTACAATGGTCCGGTAAGAGCGGAGCCTTTTAACGCGCCATTGAGAGCAATGGATAATGAGGAGGCGGCTAAGGCGACTTATACGGCTATGCGGAAGGCTTTTGATATGGTTTAAGGTCACTCGTGATTTGTTGCCTGCCATTCTGCGGTTCTTTTATCCTCCATTAACAGACTAAAATTTCCCTTTTGGCAATATAATAAGGACAGATAATCAGACTCTCCGGTTTGGCTATGAACTTCTAAAGCTTGATCTAGGCAATTTAAGCCTTCTTCTCTTGTAATGATGTACTTTTATCATTAATGGAAGTTTGACCTTGAGCAAAAAGAGGTTTTCCACAATTACTGCAGTAATTTGCTGGTAATTGGATGAGATGATTACAATTGGGGCACCTCATTTGATTTGATTATATTTTGTGAATGAATGTCCAAACCATAAGATTCTGATTAAGAATATCATGCGGTTTGACTCTAAATATCGTTAAAGTCGCTAACTTGGTACCCGCCCCACTAGAGTCTTTTCTAAGTTAATTCAATATATCAAACATCCGCGAATACTTCAGCGTCAAACTCCGGTTGCTGATCCCAAATACATTGTGGTTTTCATTAAAGACCAGGAACAATCCGGTATTTGCTTGTTGCAGCCACCCGAACCGGACGTTTGCCGACCAGATTTCCGCCACACTATTGTACTGAACCAGGCTTTGCAAATACACTCTGGGCGTAAAAGCATAAGCCAGGCGGGAACGGAAAATATTGGTGTTAAAATCACCGCCCGGCAATTTGATGTCGTTATTGCTTAGCGTAAATGCCGAGTTAAATCGCTCTCCCAAACGGAGCGCAAGCGTCACGTTAGTAGCTTTGCGAGTCCCGCCGAAAAAGCCCCCCATGACGGAGCGGATGTTGATCGAAATCGGCTTACTGGCATTGGTGAAAAACACCAGTTGCGCCTCTTTGTGATTATAAGTACCGGCAGGGATGATCACGCCATCAGAAATTTCAAACCAATACGGGATTGTTTTCAATTTCATTAGCCGCTGTCGACGGGCGATTGGCCGTAAAATTACTGATATTCGGTCCTTGCGCAAAGCACAATACCGGCAATAAGGAAAGGAGCATTACCTTGCAGTAAGGGTACAATTCAGGCTTAAACATGGTCTTTTCATCTGTTTTCCAGGCTAAAATAACAAGATGTGACCAGTTAACAGGGGTGAGATTTATCACTTCTTCACCATGGGTTCCAAACACTGCTTGAGTGTATCCAACACCCGGTCCATATCTTCCATCGTATTGTAATGAGAAAACGAAAAGCGGATCGACTTCCAGCCGGGTTCGCCTCCCAAAGCATCGATAACATGAGAGCCGGCATCCGCGCCGGAGCTACAAGCACTTCCACCGGAAACACTGATCCCGGCAATGTCCAGGTTGAGTAAGAGCAAATCCGTTTTGGGAGAAGGCGGGAAAGAAACATTCAGTACTTTATAATGCCCGTTCTTATAGTCACCGTAAAATTTGATATCCGGAATAGCCGCTTTCAGTTCTTTTGCAAAATAATCCCGCAAATGTTCGATATGCTCGCGGCGAAGATCCATTTGTTCGTGTGCCAGATCCAGCGCTTTTGCCAACCCCACGATCCCGTAAATGTTTTCCGTACCGGCACGCATATTGCGTTCTTGTGCTCCTCCGTCTACGTAAGGCTGCAGAATGTTATCGTTGTTCATGTATAAGAATCCGATCCCTTTGGGGCCGTGAAATTTATGAGCCGACCCGGACAAGAAACTCACTTTCGCCTTGTTGACGTCTATTGGAAAGAAGCCCATGGTCTGGACCGTATCGGAATGGAAATAAGCGCCGTATTCTTCACATAAGGCTCCGACTTCCTCAATCGAGATCATAGTACCCGTTTCGTTGTTACTGTGCATCAAAGTCACCAGGGTCTTTTCTGAAGAAGAGCCCAGTAATGACCTTAAGTGGTCTAGATCCGGATAGCCGTATTGGTCCAGGTTGAGATAGACGATCTCCACATCATTATCTTTTTCGACCCTATCCAGGGAATGCAATATGCAATGGTGTTCGGTTTTAGAGCTGATGATCCGGCGCACGCCAAGATCCCGAACGGAACACTTGATGATGGTATTGTTAGACTCCGTTCCGCAAGAGGTGAAAAATATTTCGCCGATAGAGGCACCAATGTGGCCCGCGACTGCTTTCCTGGCTCTCTCGATCAAAGCCCTCGCTTCACGGCCTTCTGCGTGGATGGACGATGGATTACCGTAGTTTTCCATCATAACGGTATGCATCGCTACGATAACTTCCCGGCTAATAGGTGTGGTTGCAGCATTATCCAGGTAAACTCTGTTGTGTAACACGGAAACTAGTTTTTGTTTAATATTTGGTTGACTTCGTTTTTGATCATACGGACTAATTCCTCTGCTTTTTGTTTACTGCCCGCTTCTGAATATACCCTGATGATAGGTTCGGTGTTGGATTTACGCAAATGAACCCAACCGTCAGGGAAATCAATTTTCAACCCATCGATAGTGTTATAGTCCTCTTCCTTAAATCTTTCTTCTAAGGTAGTTAAAATTGCGGCTAAATCGATCTCCGGCGTCAAATTTATTTTGTCCTTTACCATTTCGTAGGCAGGGTATTCGGCTTTTAAATCCAACAGCGATTTACCCGATTTTGCCAGGTAAGTAAATGTCAGCGCAATGCCTGCCAAAGCATCTCTGCCGTAATGTAATTCCGGAACGATGATCCCTCCGTTGCCTTCGCCACCGATCACCGCATTCATTTCCTTCATTTTCGCTACTACGTTTACCTCTCCCACTGCGCTGGCGTAATAAGTGCCACCGTGTTTTTGCGTGACATCCCGCAATGCTCGACTCGAAGAAAGGTTGGAAACCGTATTGCCTTTTTTGTGCTGCAAAACGTAATCAGCTACCGCCACCAGGGTATACTCCTCCCCGAACATACTTCCATCTTCACAAACGAAGGCTAATCGATCAACATCCGGATCAACTGCTATTCCAAGGTTTAAGCCTTTTGACCGGACCGTTTCCGACAATTCTACCAGGTTTTTGGCCAACGGTTCCGGATTGTGGGCAAACTGACCCGTCACTTCCCCGTTGATCAAAGTATAGTCACAGCCCAACTTATCCAACAATAAAGGGATTGAAATAGCACCAGTAGAATTGATACAATCCACAGCAACTTTAAGATTAGCGGCTTTCACTGCGTCCACATCAACTAATGGATGACCTAAAATGGCATCAATGTGCTTTTCCAGGTAGCCGTCGGCCCTGGTGTAGCTACCCAGTTGGTCAACCTCTGCGTATTGAATAGCGCCAGTATCAAGTAATTTTAATAAGGTTTCACCGTCTTTTTTGGAAATAAACTCCCCTTTGTGATTTAAAAACTTGAGGGCATTCCAATGCTTGGGGTTATGGCTCGCGGTAATGATGATCCCTGCACCTGCCGATTCAGCAGGTACGGCCATTTCTACTGTCGGTGTGGTGGAATGATCCAGGTCAATAACTTCGAAACCCAACGCAACCAATGTTTGCGATACCAGACTACTGACCATGGCACCAGTGATCCGGCCATCCCTGCCAATGACTACTTTTTTATTAACGTCTTGTTGGAGCAACCATGCACCAAAAGCGGCCGTACATTCAACAATATCCTGCGGGGTTAAATTCTCTCCTGCTGCACCGCCGATAGTGCCTCTAATTCCGGAAATCGATTTTATTAATGACAAAGTTTTTTGTTTTAGATTATAGAGAAGTGATTGACAAATGTATGAAACGAAGCTGGTAGGCCAAAAGTTTCTGTGAAAGGTTATTTGGTTATGGTTTTGAATTGTATCATCGGATAATCAGTTAAACAACTCAACGAGTAAACCTCACATGCAACTAACCAATTTGCTTAACCAACCAACTTCTGTCCGACACCACCTTCACCTTTTCTAAAGCCTGCCGTACCGGCTGCAATTTTCCGATCCCTTTATATTTTCGGAGTAAGCTTACTATTTTAATAAAATTCTGATAGGGTAATTTTACGGATTTCGTAAGGTCTTTCTTGCGTTGTAAAAACACACTAAAGGAAGACAACAAAGAATCCAATGCATTGTCCTCCCCAGTCTCAACGTAGATCTTTATCAGCATGACTTTGGCGTGCAGGCTGTAATAAATATCCTTGAAATTGGTTTGATTGAGATAGTGTAAAGCCTGAGAAAAAGCTTTTTGGTGATAAAAAACTTCTGCCTGGCTGTAATTCAATACATCGTTTTGGTACTGTTCCGGCAGCTTTTCGGCGTAAGCCACGATGAAATCCCGCGTCCAGGTAACTCTGTCCAGTCCTAAACCCAGCTTGACGATGTTTTTAAAGGTAAAAGGAGAGATCTTGCCATCTTGCAGCAATACCGAATTCTCCATGCCTTTCTCGTAAAACTCCATAAGATCTTCCGCATAAGACTTCATACCATTCCTGATCATTCGCAGGCAGTGGTTGATACCACATAAATAAAGGTCCCGCAAATCTGTTTCGTTGATCTTTACTCCTCTCGATAATATGGTTTGTTTGAAATTTTTGAATAATTGGCCGGCATTAGTGCCTTTGCTTTCCAATACCGATAAAAAAAGATGATAAGCCTTTATGACCGGGATATGTTGATGATCGAACTTTTCCAGGTACCGTTTAAGTTCCGCACTCATCTTAGGGTCATAGTCTTCAGTAAGGGTTTGCTGCCGGTCCAGCATGGCACAAAGGTTCCTTAGTTTTTTGATGATAAAGAAGTTGTCGAGTGCATCCGAAGCAAGCTGTAGATTCGGATCATAAGCACGCTTTTTGAGGTTGGTAAAATGCTGATCGGCCAGTTCAGCAAGCTGATATTGGTATTGGAAATATTGGGGTTCGATAGCAGGTTGCTTGGCCAATTCCCTATGGATGGTGTTATAAGTATACTTGTAATGTTTTTCGAGGCCATGATCTACGTAATAAGCCAAAGCCCTGATCTGCATATCAAGACTATCCGATTCCAAGGATTGGATGGCAATAAACTTTTCAGCCAGTTGAAATAGATCACTAAGCAGATAATTCAATTGCCGGTCCTTGTAAGGCTCTCCGGGATATACCATGTGGTGTAATCGATGCTTGGATAACTTCTCACCAAAGCCCGCTCTCCCCCACTCTGCTAAAAAATCGTATAAAATGATCATCTCTTCTTTCTTGTTGTAATACGGTGAAAGCAGAAAATCTCTAAATTCCCGCCACTGTTTGGCCTCAAAAGTGATCAACAATTTTACTAGTTTGCTATTTTCCATACTATTTATTTCGTAAGTCCATTATCGCATTTTCGATAAAAACATTTTTAATTTCAAATTAATTAACTCACTATCAATTTTTTATGCGAAATCAGTAAGTTAAAACCCAAAGAACACCTCGATAATACAAAAATAATGTAGTTGAACAAACTTCCATTTGCCCTTAAATTTGAATCAAAATTAAGCGGCTATCCCATGAAAAAAGCCTTAAGGAACAGCGTAAACTATCTCGCAGTATTGTTTTTCAGCCTGAATTTTTGCTTCGGACAAGAACTGGCGGGTGATGCTAATAATGATGGTATCGTAAACAACCTCGACATTGTTTACATTGGTTACGCTTTCGGCAATCTAGGTCCGGCCAGGATCACTACCGATTCTACTCCACCGGCTTCATTGGAATCCGTTTTATTATGGGAAGAAAATTTCCCGGATTCAATCAACTACATCTATTCCGACGCGGATGGCAATGGGTTTATCGATGAAGAAGACTTCCTGATCGTCTCCGCCAATTACAATAACAACAACGGCACTGACAACAACTTTGAATACCCGACCGGGACTTTGGACATTGACCCGCAATTGAAGTTTGATAACCCCGTTATCGGTTTTCCTTTGACGGCCGGTTCGCGTTTCAGCGTTCCTATTTCTCTGGGAAGCAGAGATATACCAGTAGAGAAGCTGAATGGATTGGCTTTTTCCGTTGACTACGACCCCAGGGCTATTGCTGAAGTACAATTGGATTTCAGCGAATCATGGGCCAACCCAAGTGATGATCTTTTTGCCTTCCAGGTACCTTCGAATGAAACAGCGAATCAATACGATGCGGCAATTACCCGCTACGGCAATGATCCGGTAAGCGGCCAGGGTAAATTTGCGGCCTTATCGATCATCATTGAAGAAGACCTGATCGGGTTGTTCGAGAATAATCGCGATAGCGCCGCCACCATTCTCAAGATCGATAAAATATTTGCGGTAAACGGCGAGTTTGAGGTCATCCCGGTTGTCGGGGACAGCATCCGTTTCATGCTCTACCATCCGCAATTCGTAGATACGGACGACAGAGCCTGGAGTCAGTCGGTGAAGGCCTACCCTACTCCAACGCACGACCGTTTGATCGTAGAAGCGCCCCTGCTTATTGAAAACATCTTATGCTATAATACTTTAGGGCAACGGATGCCGATCCAGCTAGAAAGGCTCCACAGCAAAAAGGTAGAAGTGCATTGTAATCATTTACCTCCCGGGCCTTACGTAATTCAAATTAAGACTACTGAGGGAGTGGTTGCTAGAAAGATGGTTGTGCAGAAATTGAGAAGGTAGGTTGAGGTTGAGAAATCCTGACATTTACCAAACCTAAAACTTGAAGTTCCTTGCAGAGGGGCGTTTATGAGGTTTATGAGTTTATGGGTTTTATATCAAGTCATCAAGCTCATGAACAAAATACGGTATAAGAAAAATTGTCAGACATCTGACCTCTTACTTATGTAGTTCCGTGGCTTGCGATACGTGTGATTTATTTCTTGGCGGAGCTGATATCCATGATAAATATGCCTCATTCATGCGATAGCTTGCTTACTCGTGAATTCGAGGCTTTTAAAAAACGATTTTCAAAATTCCATAACAATATGATACAAAAGACATTAGCCATCCTATTTTTTACTTGTGCAACGCTGATCAACCTATCAGCCACCGAGATCATCATCACCGGCGTAGTAAGCTTTGGAGATGATCAGGAGCGCATTCCCGGCCACCCGGTAGAGGTATCGGCCTATACCAGCAATACGGCCGTCATTCAAAGTTCGACGACAACCAATGAAGACGGCAGGTACCGCTTAGTAGCAGGCGTTGAAACACTAGTTGCCGACTCCTTGGCCTTGGTGGTAGAAACTTTTGATTTCTGTTTGGGCATTCACCTCCAGCAGGAATTTACCATTTTCACAGGAGACGCAAGCGTTACAATCGAAGCAGATTTTCACTTATGTGAAGGCATTTCCCCACCGCCACCAACTGTAGATTGTAACGCGGTCTTCTTTTTTGATCAACTGAACATTGCCGCACCGTTTGCAGTGCAGTTTATCGATCTTTCCTACAGTGATAACCCCATCGATGCCTGGCTTTGGGATTTTGGCGACGGATCAGCAAGCGAAGAACCCGCTCCCGTCCATGAATATGAATCCCCCGGTACTTACCCGGTTTCCCTGACCATCACCTCGGTCAATTGCACCAGTACCTTTTCCACCATCATAGTGGTTAGAGAAGGGGAAAGATGCGATTGTCCCGATACCTATGAGCCTGTTTGCAGCATAGCAGACAGTACTGCCACTGGTCCGATCACCTTTATCAACAAGTGCTGGGCTCGATGTGCGGGCTACGGCGAGGAAGATGTGACTTCCTGTTACGACTGTTATTGCCCACGGATCTACCAGCCCGTTTGTGCGATCAACCCTATCAACGGTGATCAACGCACCTTTGACAACCGTTGTCTGGCCGAATGTGCAGGTTATTTCATCGCCAATTACGAAGGTACCTGCGATACGACCTGCGTATGCCCTACCGTATTTGACCCGGTTTGTGCCAGGGCGGATGATGGTACCATTATCCGTTTTAGCAATAGCTGTGAAGCAAATTGTGCCGGCTATTACGATGTCTTTCCCTGCGATAGTACCGGCCAGGAGTTGATCTGTCGTGCCAATTTCTTCGCCGACTATCCCGACCCCGATCATTTGCTGGTTATTTTCAACGATATTTCTTACGCACCACGCGGCCCGGTAGTCAAATGGGCCTGGGATTTTGGTGATGGAAACGAAGCCTTCGAACCGGCACCTTCCCATGAATACGAGAGAAGCGGCCGCTACAAAGTCAGTCTGACGATTGGCACCGAGGATGGCTGTACCAGCCGCACCGTCCAGTACATTGAAATCGGTGATCCGAACCAATGCAACTGCGATGACGAATACGCACCCGTTTGTGTCCAGGTATCTCCCAGGGGGCCGATCATTTCCTTCCCCAACCGTTGTGAGGCCTTCTGTGCCGGCTACACGCGTAATGATCTGGTGCGATGTGACAATCCCGGCTGTGTTTGCCCGGAATATTACGATCCCGTTTGTGTGGTAGAAGATGATGGTACGATCAGGGAGTTTCCCAACCGCTGTTTTGCCGAATGTGAAGGGTACGGACCGGACCAGTACCGGCCCTGTAATTACAGTTGCACTTGTCCAGAATATTATGACCCGGTTTGTGTAGTCTCCGCAAACGGCATTGTAAAAACTTTTGACAACAAATGCTTTGCCTTCTGTGAAGGTTACTGTGCAGAAGAATTCATCGATTGTAATGAAAATTGCATTTGCCCCGAAATTTTCGACCCCGTTTGCGTAGCTACTCCGAGCGGACAAATTTTGACTTTCGATAATGCCTGCGTAGCAGAATGCAATGGCTATACCGCTGACGTTTACTTTCCCTGTGCCCCGGCCAGAGATTCCGTTTGCTTTTGCCCGCAAGTGTACGATCCTGTTTGCGTTATCTTACCAAACGACGTGATCAAACAGTACGGTAATGCTTGTTTGGCGAAATGCGATGGCCATTCGGAAAGCAATTTTACGGATTGTGAAACCTACGATCCAGACTGCATTTGTACGGACGAATACAACCCGGTCGATGTATTGCTCAAGGACGGTAATCTGCTCACCTTTGGCAACCCTTGTGAAGTGACCTGTTCGCCCTACACAGAAAATGACCTGATCTCTAATGATGAAAACTGCGACTGCCCATTGTATTACCAACCGGTTTTCGCCAAAATAAATGGGAAAAAACTGCGGTTTATCAATGCTTGTCATGCCATCTGCGAAGGCTTTAGTGAAGACGAGCTGGAGGAAGTCCCCAGCGTTATCCCGCTCTGTTTATGCGTCACCAACTTTTCTCCGGCTTGCATTCAGTTGTCAGACGGTCGGTTGTTGGAATTTGATGGTTCGTGTACGGCTTCCTGTGAAGGCTATGTCAATGTATTCCGCTGTGATGGAAACAACCCGGAATGCAGCGTTGAATTTAACGCCACACCGCAGGATAATGCGCAACTAACCCTACAGTTTACCG
>CAZHNG010000180.1:0-13710 GCA_964533785.1 uncultured Saprospiraceae bacterium
TGTTCCACCCCATCTACGCCGTATGCCACCGCCGGATACAGCTCATGGGAAGAAACCGGAACGCCCAATTGGTGGGCTCTTTCAACTACTCGCTGCTGCAGCGGATCTGGTAGTCGAACGTAGGTCTTGATCATATCGTAGTCCAGGGCTTCGGCACGTTGTAACTCCAGTTCCAGTTGTGCAGGAGCCTGCTGGGCGTAAGTACCTCCGTAATAGACCCTGCTTCCGTCGATAGGACTACCGGTAAAGAAGATGCGGGGACCCACTGTTCGGCCACTTGCCTGAGCCTCCAGACGATTGCGGGCATCATAAGGATCAGTTGCCGGGTCACGGGTCGCAGTAACGCCCCAAGCTAGCCACTTTCGGTTGAGTTTTTCACCGTCCCAGCTACCCTGATGTGCGTGATAATCAATCAGCCCTGGCATGACGTATTGTTCAGAAGCATCAATACGTCGATCCGCCGAACGCTCAGGGTCATGGGGTTCAATTGCCACAATGCGGTTAGCCTCTAGTACAATATCTACGTCGCGTTGAATCTCAGCACGGATACCGTCAAACAGACCGCCGGCGTGGATGATCGTTCGACCAGTCGGAAGTTGTCTTGACCAGTCCAGGTGGATCGGGAACCCTACAATCTGCCCGTTCCGCAGGTCAATCTTCTTGAGTTTGTCAGTAGCCATGTAAAGCAGACTATGACCATCCGCTGTCCAGGTAGGCATATCCGCCAGTTCGTTTGTCAGGCGAGTGGGCGGGCCACTGATCTGTCCTTTCTCGTCCACCGGTGCTATCCAGAGTAAACCCTGAGAGATGAGCGCCAAATGCCGCCCATCCGGCGACCAGACGGGGCCGTCTTTTGCACGGACACCCAGCGACCAATGTGCTAATCCTTTTAATCCCCAGGTTTTACCCTCCTTAACGGAAAGGTAGACAATCCGGTTAATCCCTTCCCGGTACAAGGTGGAATAAGATTGTAAAACACCGACCCCAATAATTTCTCCGTCTGGCGACCAGGTCGGACTACTGATACTACTGCTTAGCCTTGGTCCCACTTTCTTCGTTTGTCCGCTAGTGCTGTCTATAAGCAAAACCTGTCCCAGACGCGGTCCAAAACTTACCGAGCAAGCAATCGCCCTCCCATCCGGAGACCAGGCTATACCAGCCGGCGTACCTTCCAGTAGCCCCAATTGTCGATTTTCTTTCCGGACAACATCATGTAACCAAATTGCAAACTGTCCTCCCCGATCAGATACATAGGCCAGCGTCTGCCCGTCGGGTGACCAGGCCGGGGTGAGCTCAATGTAGGGATCATCCGTCAGTTGCTCAGCTGAGCTGCTTGCTTTATCTTGTAACCACAGATCTCCCAGTGCTACGAAAGCAACCTGCTGCCCATTTGGAGCAATAGCTGGCCAGACTATACCACGGACGGGTTGCTGTGTTCTATCATCAAAATCTCGTTGGCGACGGGCATAGGGAGGACGATCGAGCTGCACGGTTACCGTAAAAGGAATACTAGTCAAGATATCATCATCACTTAGATCTCGTCGCCAGATCTTGCCGGAAGCAGTATAGATCAATTTCGATTCAGATAAAAAGGATGGCCTGAAAGGAAACACATCTTCTTCCGGATTAGATATCAGTTCTGGTTGAGCTTCATCAATGTCCACTTCAACCTTCATCAATCCACTATCAGCAAAGCGTAGCCGATTGAAGAAAATAGAACGGCCATCAGGGCTCCAGGCCAATCCTGCTAATTGATCTTCTGAAGCATAGAGTTGCCGGATACTTCTTTCGGTTATGGAAAAAGCCTGAATACCTGGGCTTGAAGGATCGTCGGAAACAAAGGCGATACGGGTACCATCGGGTGACCAGGCCGGTGCGTATTCGTTAGCCTGATCCTTGGTTTGTTGCGTTAATTGGCCATCTGTCACATCCAGCGTCCATATATCATAAGTGCCGTCCCGATCGGAAGAAAAAGCGATCTCCAATCCGTCGGAAGACCAGTGTGGTTCCCGGTGATCATAGGGACCAGCGGTTCTTTGCCTTAGATCTGTACCGTCGTGACGAATAGTGTAGATGTGCCAATTGCCATCCCAGTAAGCCTGAAAAGTAAGATACTGCCCATCGGGAGACCAGGCCGGTTGTCGGGCATCCCCCAGGGGATCCGTTATCGGTGTAGCTACACCGCCATCTGCGGGTAGTAGCCACAACTGCCCCAATAGATCGATCGCCAAAGTTTGGCCATCAGGGGACAAAACCGATGCCATATTGGTTCCTTCGTCGAGGGTTACTTCTATTGTTCCGTTTCCTGGGTTTATAGCAGTAATTCGATCAGGTAAAGGCTTCAAGACCATACCTAATCCAACAATGGTTATAATTGAGATCCAGACTTTGGTCAAATAGCTTTTCAATTTTGCTTTTTTCATAATCTCTTAAGGATTTTAGATTTTGACGCTAGACTATCTGTATTGGCTTTTAAACTTGGGGCGATTCTTAATATTTAAGCTTTAAGTGGTTATAGGGTTATGAAGTGGTTATAGGGTTATGAAGTGGTTATAGGGTTATGAAGTTATAAAGTTATGTGGGGATAGATATTATTGGCCGTATTTTGTATAACCACATAACCAATATTTTCTTACTTATGAGACCGATTCAAGAATTTCCGTTTCTTCGAGATGACAAAGTAGGATTAAAATGTTATGTCAAAAGTCCAGTAAAATTATAAAGGTCAAAAATACAGATGTGAAAATGACTTTTAGGTCGATGACCAGAAACAACGGACTAGCAAAATATTTTTTACATACTCATGGATAGAAAGCCAAATTTGAGTACATTAAGGCCTGAACATCAACTTTAAACAAATATTCAGTTATGTCAGTATCTAAAAGACGGGATTTCATCAAAAAATCAGTTATTACTTCAGTAGGACTAGGGCTCGGTGCGCACGGGATGGCAGCCACGAACAAGGTGTCTCAAGAACCTTTGTTCAAGATCTCTTTAGCCGAATGGTCCCTTAACCGCTTGCTGTTTTCCAAGAAAATGGATCACCTGGATTTTCCGGTATTAGCCAGAAAACACGGTATCGAAGCGGTAGAATACGTTAACCAGTTTTTCATGGATAAGGCAGAGGATAAGACCTACCTAAAGGAAATGAAAGATCGGGCTGATGGAGAGGGGGTAAAATCGCTCTTGATCATGTGCGACCGGGAAGGTGTGCTTGGAGCTGCTGACGAAAAAGAAAGAATGCAAACGGTTGAAAACCATAAGAAATGGGTGGATGCCGCCCAGTACCTCGGGTGTCATTCCATTCGAGTGAACGGATACAGTAGTGGCACTGTTGGGGATGAACCCGTCGACTTTTATGAATCGATGAAATTGGTAGCGGATGGGCTGCGTAAATTGTGTGAATACGCCGACGGTGCAAATATCAACGTAATAATCGAAAACCACGGCGGCCACTCGAGTTATGCACCCTGGTTGATGGGGGTTATGCAAAAAGCGGATCACCACCGGGTCGGTACCCTGCCCGACTTTGGAAATTTCCGCATCAAATACAACAGAGACACCGAAGAAGCAACGTCTTACGATTCTTACCGCGGAACAGCTGAACTAATGCCGCTGGCCAAAGGTGTAAGCGTCAAGCCCAGCGTCTGGGATGATTTTGGAAATCAATCCGACCTCGATTACGCCAAAATGATGCGCATTGTACTTGATGCGGGTTACCGTGGCTATTGCGGCATTGAACACGGAGAAAAAGACCGAGAGTGGGAAAGTATTTTGGAAGTGAAGAATAAATTATTGGTGGCGAGAAATTGGTTGCAGGTAAAATATTCAGAATAATATACGTCTCAGGATGAACAGACCAGCAATTTCTAATTTAAGCTAGCTCCTTGTAAATCGGAATTTATTCCGCGCTGAAAATCATTTCGGAATAAACTCCGATTTACAAGTGTCGAACAAAAAATGGGTTTTTCAGAGGATTTGAGAATTCATTGAATTTAAATAAGCCTATGAATACTCAATCATGAACAATTGGACTCTCAAATCAGAAATTGCTGTGCATCGACAATGCAACTTTAATAATTTTTGGTGGATTAGTCTTAATTTTCTCTATGTTCGCCAATCAATACACAATCAACTCTTCGCTTGTTTCCGTTTAACCCCAATTACATTCTTCTCCTCTACCAGCTTGTTGAAATCATCCACACAGCGATCAAGGGTTTTATTCACTTTAGCTTTTAATGCCGTCCATTCCTTGTCCAAGTCCGCCCATCGCTGGTAGGCGGCCTGATTGGGTCGTCCCTCCCGGCCACCTGAAATGTATCCATCCTCTCCCGTTACGTAACCATAGTTTTCTACGAGCTGGTTATCCAGGCGGGGCGCGAATCGGATAGGGTCCTGATTACTTTCATTCTTAGTTTGAATGAGCTGTTCTTCCAGCGCAGTTAACTCCTTGAGTATGGAATCAGCGCGGGTGTTAATGACTTCATCATTTGCCTGCTTTTTCATCCACTCAATTTGCTCTTTGACGGAGCGAATCTCAGCTACTGATTCATGAACAGCGGTGATGGCATCCCGGATTTCCAGCCCCAACTTCAATTGTTCTTGGTAATCATCATCAGTAATGTCTGTTTCGATTCGGGGATCTTCCCTGACTTCTACCTTTTGCCCTATGATTTCATCTCCATGAGTAAGTTTAAGGCTATAAGTACCCGGAGGTGCTTTAACGCCACCTTGGTAACCCCAAATAACCGAGCCCTCAATGAAGGTAGGGCCTTCGTAAGTAAGATCCCAATTCAAACGATTAAGCCCTTTAACCGGCTTCAATCGCTCTGTTTTATGAGTCTTCGCCGTTGTAGAATCACTTGAAAAAACGCGCACCAGACGGGCATCGGAGTCGATGATCTCAAGGCGGATCTCATTTTTGACGGAATCAGGTAGAGCATAATGAATGATAGCGCCGCTGGGACGAGCTTCCGGCGTATTATCTCCCAAAAAGCCACCTCCTTTATCATTTACTTTGTAGGCCGGTCGCGGCTGGAAAAGATGAACCGTTTTTTCATCCAGGCCTTCAGCCATTTCCCGCAATGGTGTCACATCGTCCAGAATCCAAAAAGATCGGCCTTGAGTGGACATTACCAGGTCGCCCTGGTGGACGCGCAGGTCAGTAATGGGGGTAATAGGTAGATTCCCCTGCATGCTTTGCCAATGTGCACCTTCATCAAAAGATACAAATAAGCCGTATTCCGTACCGGCGTACAATAGGCCTTGCTGTTTAGGATCTTCACGTACTACCCTTACCGGATAATCGCCGGGGATACCATTACTACCCGTTGTGATGCGTTTCCAGGTTTTGCCGTAATCGTTGGTCAAAAATATGTAAGGAGCAAAATCATCAAAGCGATACTTATGAACAGCCACCAAAGCACGGCCGGGCTGATGAGCTGAAAGCTCAATTTTGTTGACCGTACCGTATTTCGGCATTTCTTTGGGGGTAATTTCCTGCCAAGTATTACCGTCATCTTGGGTAAGGTGTAGTCGACCGTCATCCGTACCTGCCCAGATAGTGCCTTTCGCATTAGGGTCGGGTATGATCTCAAAAACGACGTTGTAGATCTCTACCCCAGTGATATCATGATTGATAGGGCCACCAGCATATTCCAAATGTTCGGGCGTACTCGTGCTTAGATCGGGACTTATGACTTCCCAGGTTTTACCGGCATCCCTTGAACGATGGACGTATTGCGAACCATGATAGATCACTTCAGGATCATGAGGAGATACGGCCATCGGCGACACCCATTGGAAGCGGTATTTTAGATTTTTTGCTGCTTCTCCCAACTGCAGTTGTGGATAAGCCATGATATTAGTGACTTCATCTTTGGCAAGATCGTAACGGTCCATTACCCCGCCGTAGCAGCCAGCATAAACAATATTGGGATTGTTAGGATCAAGGGCGATAGGCCCCGTTTCACATCCGCCCACCGAATACCAGTGTTGTTTGGCGTGTAAAGTGTTGCTCGATGACCACGCTGGAACACTAATGGTGGTATTATCCTGCTGAGCACCGTACAAGCGGTAAGGGGTACCATTATCGACCACCACTCCGTACAATTCAGCGGTTGGCTGATTGAGATAAGTAGACCAGGTTTTGCCGCCATTAAGGGTTACCTGTGCCCCACCATCGTTCGCAACGACCATGATCTCCGGATTTTTGGGATTGATCCAAAGATCGTGCACATCACCGTGAGGCACGGGAATATTTTCGTAAGTCTTACCACCATCCACCGAACGGTACAAACCGGTATTTAAAGCATAGACCGTATTGGGATCTTGAGGATCAGCAACCATGTGCGTATAATACCACGCGCGCTGGCGCAATTTGTTTTCTGAATTAATACGTTTCCAGGTTTTGCCCGCATCTGCGGAGAAATAGACGCCGCCTGCGGGTTCGGCTTCGATGAGCGCCCAGACCCGGTCGGGATTAGCGGGAGATACCGTAATACCTATTTTACCGACCATTCCGGTGGGTAAACCGCCACCAAGCTTTTTCCAGTTATCGCCACCATCGATCGATTTGTAGATCCCGCCTTCTTCCGAGCCGGAGATCATCGTCCAGGGTTTGCGTTCGGCGCGCCACATACCTGCATAGATTTCCCTCGGATTTTGTGGGTTCATACTCAGTGAAACAGCGCCGGTATGATCAGAAATTTGCAAAACAGCTTCCCAGGATTTACCCCCATCCTTAGAACGGTAAATACCACGTTCGGGATTGGGGCCAAAGATATGCCCTAATGCGGCCACATAAACCAGGTTGGGATCTTGAGGATGAACGCGAATTTTGCCGACCTGCCCCGCTTCTTTTAAACCGATAAATTGCCAGGTTTTACCGGCATCCATTGATTTCCAAATTCCCCGGCCGGCCGAAATGTTTCCCCTTGGATCTGCAGAACCTGTTCCAACATAGATAATATTTGGGTCTGCCTTCGCAATAGCAACGGCACCAACACCTCCTCCGAAGAAACCATCGGAAATATTTTTCCAACTACCACCAGCATCAGAAGTATGCCAAACTCCACCACCAGTAGTACCCATTAGAAATGAGAAGTCCTCACCGGGAATACCAGTCACCGCAGTGGACCTTCCTCCCCGGAACGGACCTGCCATACGGTATTTCAAATTGTTGAGCATACTGGAATCCACTGTTGCCACAGTGCTTCTCTGAGCGTATGAATACTGCGGCATTAAGACCATAAAAATGGCGGCAAAAAATGCCGGAAATAGCAAGAAGTTTTTCGTTTTACCCATGTTGAATGGTTTTTCATATTTATTTAAGCGAGGTTTGCCGGCGGCGCACCTATCAACTCCTGCAAGATAAAAAAAACGGATAAAACTCAAACCACTTATCAGGGTACCTGCTCATCTTGTTGTTCATCTAAATTGTCTTGAACTGAGCAAATACACTGAGCAGGGAGATCATAAATGAAAGTACCGAAAATATGGTTCGGATCAAATGTAAACGGTTCCATTTTTCTTCGTAGGACTGCCTGAAGGCTTTAACGTTGACCTCCCCAAATTCAGACAGGTTCAATGCATCTAAGGCGTCATTTAGCGGTACATTCCCAAGTATAGTCACTCCAAAGACGCCTAATACATAGGTAATAGTAGCGGCAAGTAATAACCAAAAGGTAATTCCCGAATTGAATTGTTGAATTGTACTGATCGCTAATACCAAAGGGCTTCCCATAAAAATTAGAAAGAATGCAGGATTTAAGATAGCTCGATTGATCGATTGCATACTCTCCAAATACGTGATGTCTATCACCTTTCGAGTGCCAGGAATTACCGATACTAACCAGGCATAAAAAAGTCCTGCGGATAGGCCGGTTAATACAACTGCGATGAATAAGGTCAATGATTTGATAGAGAATTCCATAATTAATAGATGTTTTTTAGCTTAAGCCATTTGTTCAGTGTTTGATATTCTTCATTAGTCAATTGGATCTGATCACCCTTGGGCATTCTTCGGTAAACGAAGACTTGCTTATAAATCTTTGGCGCATTCTTTTCCATATTTTTCAAGGAGAAAACCTTAAAGGGATTTTGCTTTCTATGACAGACGTTACATTTAGTTTTGAGTATTTCGAAAACCTTCTTTTTTAAATCCATTCCAGGATCGTTAATTTGCGAGGTGTTCAAAATATGATTCGATTCCTTTGGTGAACTGAAAGCTGAAAAAAGGAAGAAGTTGACAAGAAAAAAACCCAATAAAAGGAGAGTGATTAATGCTTTTTTCATTTTACTTCTGTTTTGTTTACAAAAGCAAAATTGAAGTTAAATACTACAATTAGCTTGACCTTATATGCCAATGTTATGACACTTCATGCCAAATGGATTCCTTCTAGTAGATCGGAATTCATTCCGATTTATCATGAGCCAGAGGATTCATGAAAAAGAGCGGTTGTTGTTGAATTAAGGAAATTAGAATAACAAGCCGAAGGCAGTCAAGAATTCCAATTAAACGAATGGCCACCAAATTTTTTTTGATGGCCGTCTGATAGTAAATAGAAAAGGTGAAACCTCTTTCTTCAGATCTAATTGATTCCTTCCCCTTTCTCCAACTTCTCAATAGCGTCCTTCAATGAATTTTTATTCAATTGGTCAGGTGCACGTTCATAAGCAATTTTGGCATGTTCTAGACAACTATAAGTAACCCCCCCGGCATCCAGTTTTTACCCTTGAAAATTCGAAAGCATTTTCTGAGCAGCTTGCCTTCCCAATTCAACAAGCTCCGGCGCTTTATAAAAATCAAAGGCAGCACAGGCATCCTTAG
Source organism: uncultured Saprospiraceae bacterium (assembly GCA_964533785.1). Classification (GTDB taxonomy): domain Bacteria; phylum Bacteroidota; class Bacteroidia; order Chitinophagales; family Saprospiraceae; genus JANQRV01. The sequence goes on from CAZHNG010000180.1 coordinate 8,831, forward strand.
AGATTTCAATTAACAGATCCGGCTCATATTTTTCAAGCAACAAATCCGTTGACCTTTCTATCATAAAAAGTAAGGTGTTATTGATGAGGTCAAAAAAACCAAATTGCTCTTCGCTTTGTCTCAAGGGATTGATCGATTGCAAATGCTCATAGAACTCATTTAATTTTTTTTGGTAAACCGTTTTTTGTTTTGCTTGAACAGCATCTTCTTCAGGCTTATTTCCTTCTGGCATCGGAATATTTGCAATGACATCCACTGCGATTATAAGCTCTTCATTTTTCTTTTCTAAATGATTGATAGGAAGATTATTAACAATCCCTCCATCTACCAAAACCTTTTCTTTATGTTTCACAGGAGTAAATACGGTCGGAATGGCTATGGAAGCTCTTATCGCATTGTATATACTTCCAGACTCAAAGACAATTTCTTTGCCATTCTTGATATCCGTTGCTATGGCTTTAAACGGAATGGGTAAATCTTCGATATTTTTATCTGGAATAAACTCCTTTAAAGTTTTCAAAATCCGGTCCCCTTTAATCAGGCCATTTCGTTTAAAAGAAAAGTCTATTAAAGTGAACGTCTTATACTTATCAAGACTATAAAGCCACTCCTTATACTCCTGTAATTTGCCCATGCAATAAACGCCTCCGATCAAGGCTCCCATAGAAGTTCCAGCAATGGAGACAATCTCGTATCCATTTTCTTCCAACACTTCGATCACTCCGATATGTGCAATTCCTCTTGCTCCTCCGCCAGATAATGCTAATGCTACTTTGTTTTTCATACTAATTATTTAAGCGGTTAATTTAGAGAATAAGCCTATCTTATACAAAGTGAATTCTTTTGAAAGAGCCTAATTGACAAAAAGTTGTTATCTTTCTTAAAAGATTCATATAACTAATTCTAATCTGCGATCTTAAAGGAGCTGAAGGATGAGACTTTTCAAGTTAAAAAGTAATGTAAACTGGAAATACATTGTCGGAGAGATCCTACTGATCTTTGTGGGAATAAATCTCGCAATCTGGTTTAATAACTGGAATACTTCAAAACAACTAAAACAGGATCAAGTCGTAGCAGTAACAAAGATCAAAGGAGAGCTAAAAAACAACAACGAAGAATTGACCAAAGCTCAAAAAATCAATCGGGGAATTATCGAAGCTTACCTACTGTTTCAAGAACTTGACCAAGACGCTACTTCAGCACTTATCGCTACTCCTGACCAATTATCGGAAATTAAGAAAAAGCATCCTCAATTTTACCAAGTGATCGACTCTATTGAAGCAGGAGATGGCAAATACCTCTACCAAGGGAATACTGAAATCGTATTGGAAATTCCAATATAAAGCCAGGTTGCCTGGGAAACAACTAAAACAATTGGCCTAAGCAATGAATTCAAATTCGAATGTTTATATCAACTTGAAAGCACTTATAATCTCCAAGAAAAAGTCCAAAAGGAGGTAGACAAGGCTGCTGATGCCTTACAAAAAAGAAATATTACTGAATTGATGAATATTTTGGATTTTCTTGACCAGTTCAATGTTCAATTATTACTGGACTATCAAGATCTTATTGATAAAATAGACCGTTGTAGCTAGTGAGGAAAAAACCAATAAAATGAAGAACAAAGGAAAATTAGTAAAATTCAAGAAAACGTAATTTTCTTAACATTTCAAATTTTTGAGGGTACAAAATACTAAGTCTCCAATTGAGGCCGATATTCATTTGCATTCATCTGAAAGGTCCAGGCAAGAGCCCCATGAGCGCTACGAAGCCAAGGTGGTACTCCTAACTGGTAGGCCCGTCCGGTACTAGAACAATGGACACGCACGAAATAAATATAATCCTCAACGGTTGGTTCTTTCCTTTTAGTTCGAACCAATTGAACAGGATAACCATAAGGATCAACATATTCATCAAGCACTTCGAAACCACCGAGTACACTGGCGAACCGTTCAATACCGATTATCTCCAGAGTTGCCCGACGAGATTCCAAGTTCAGGTTAGACAAAGCTCTCATCCCCTTTTGGATTAGCTTATCCGGAGCAGTAAGCGCTTCCGTGGGTATCCGCACACCATTCCAATAAGATAGATCATAACCGTCTGCAAACCGCAATACAGGCCCTTTGGAATTATGCAGCGGCTCTACCGTCTCGAAAGCCATTTCCTGAGGGCCCCAACAGACCAGACATATTCCATCCAATGGCGTAATCCCGTATACTCCTGAGCTAAACAATTGAAAAATTAAATCCGAACATGGTAAAGGTTTGTCTGGCCGGTAGTACCGCAGAATCTTGTCAATAAAAACCCAGGAAATGACGGGGCGATATCGGTTAATAGTACGGGCTCTGCTCCAGATAAAGTCACGGAGTGATTGACGCTCCACCAAATTGAAAAACGTCAATAATGTTTTGAAATTGGGAAAAGCCGACCGATCGAGAGCCCTGACGAAAGGCGCTTTCAATTCCCGGATAACAGGACGGTAGATATTATTTTCCTCCGGTGCTAACTCTCCAATTATTCGCTCTTCTAGCTTATCAATAAATGAACGATAGCATTGAAAATGATTGATTCCAGTGTAGCTATTGTTGCAATTATCCAGACCAAGTTGGAATATTTTCTCCCGGATACGGTCTTTTATTACACAAGGATTTCGATACGGTTTACCTTGATAATGATTGGTCGGACGACGAGTAAAATAAGGAGCAATATACCCAGTGGCATACCACAGGCTAAGTGGGCTTTCCAGAAATAAGAATTCAAGAACCGGTATTCCCAGTTCTTGGTAAAGCTTCTCTATTAATGATTGAGTGAGCTGTTGATCTCTTGCATTAAATAAACTTTGCCAAAAGGAAAAAGGTTGGTTAATCAAATTTTTATTTAGTTCCATCTCAGCAGTGCTTTAATCCCATACCTCCTCGACCCAATCCTCGAAAGGGTTGTATTCTCTTTGACGGATTACCTGATATGTACCTTTCGGCAAGGGAATGGGGGCATGTTCATCTGTATCGGCTTTCGAGTTCACTTTGAGGTGTTTCAACGTGGCTGTCCCATGAACTGAAACGTACATATCTTCACCCTTTTTCAATACTCTACCTTCACCCACTACGTAATGACCGTGATTGGAAGACTCCCCAATGACCAATAGACCATTTTCAACTGAGGACAGATCTTTTGGCAATTGAGCTATTTCAGTAAGCAAAATATCACCTTGTCTGAATTGTCTTGGTAACATACCTTTTTCATTTTATTCAATGTAATTTGCACAATGGTAATGATCACACCCGATAAAACTCCTCCCATCCTTTCCTGGGTGGCGTTCCAATTAACAAATCATTCGCCAAGGCATTATTAGTGATCCTCTTCTTTTTCCGATCGAATTTCAATTTGGTGTTAAGTCTTTGCGCGATCGTACCCAAAACAAAAACCTCACAAAGGGGTACGCCTACTTCAAATGGCGAACGGCTTTTTTCTTTTCCTTGACAAGCTAATGCAAAGTTTTCGAAGTGATTCGATGGACTTTCTGGTACTTCTGGTAGTGATTTTTCCATATCCATTGCCGCTTCCTCTGGAATGATGGAAAGCGTAGCACTGTGGGTACCTCCTTTGAAAGTCAAGTCTTTACCGTAGATGATTTTGCCGGGATTCAATTTACGCCTTTGGATCTTACCATCGCTGGCTGCGGGTATATCGTCAGCCAATTCCGAGGTGCCATAACCTTTTGGGAGTTCTGGTAAATTGTCCATACCATCGTACCAAGTAATGGTAAGAGGAGGCATTTTTTTGCGCCTAGGGAATTTAAACTCAATTGTGGAAGCTTGTGGAAAAAACAAAGGGTTGTGCCCTTCAATATGGGTAGGATTGATTTCCGTTGGCAAACCCAGATCTAAAAATTCATGCATAGTATCCATGATGTGGGCTCCCCAATCTCCTAATGCTCCCATTCCGAAATCATACCAGCACCGCCATTGACCGTTGATATAATCTTCATGATATTCATGGTATTGTGCGGTCCCCAACCATGTATCCCAATCCAATGTTTTAGGAACCGATTGCCCTTTCGGAAACGTTTTCATATTCGTATCCCAACCGTGCCAACGGCGGCGACCATTCATGTGCGCCGTTATTTTCCGGACGCCCTTGATAATACCAGCGTCTACCCAGGCCTTAAACTGAAAATAATTTGCACCGGAATGCCCTTGATTGCCCAATTGGGTAACCACCTTATTTTTTTGAGCAGATTGTAGCAGCAATTCACATTCCTGGAAAGTCCTACCCAATGGTTTTTCAACGTAAACGTGCTTACCCAATGACATGGCCATCATAGTGATGGGAAAGTGAGCAAAATCCGGTGTGCCCACACATACGGCATCTATTTCATTGGCCATTTTATCAAGCATCTTTCTAAAATCCTGAAATTGAGGGATATTTGGGTATTGTTTCAAATTTTCTAAGGTATGTTCTGCACCCATGTCGGTATCACACATGGCCACATTATTGACCAAGCCGGTCTTCATGAATTCCCGTAAAATTTGCCCTCCTCTGTTTCCAATTCCACAGAAACCTATATTGATTTTATCACTGGGGGCTACAATAGCCGGTTGAAGGATATTCCCCTCTTTATCTCTGATCGCCTTTTTTGAAAAGATGACACTACTGGGTAGCAAAGTGAGTCCACCCACCGCCACCGTACTTTTCTTAATAAATTTCCGTCTTGTTGTATGCTTTTTTGAATTGGTGGGATTAAATTTCTTCATAATGCTTAATTTATTTTAAACCTTTATTATTGACTAGACTTTTGACGCTAGACTCTTGAAGTTAGACTAAAAATTCTAACTAATTGACAATCAGCGGAAATTTTATTTATTCTGAAAAATTGATAT
>CAZHNG010000181.1:0-13619 GCA_964533785.1 uncultured Saprospiraceae bacterium
ACCTGCCCAGACCCTACGGGCCCTACGTGGCGGCCCTACGTGGACGGCTATGGCCAGCCCCAGGCGTTCATACTCCATATACCTCAATACCCAATAGCCTGCCCATCCTTTCTCGATTCCGACGCACCGTAGTAGACCTTATTCGCTGCATCGTACATGATGGCCTGGTAACCGCCGTAGGAGCCCCTGGCAAAAGTAACTTTATGCCCCATACTCATCAATTTGCGGATGACGTTGTAGTCGAATCCACTTTCCAGATAAATTTCTCCTCTTTCTTTCGCGCGTTCTCCGGTAGGAGCCGAACCGCCACGGTGGCCGACCCTGGGCGCATCACCCGCTTCCTGGATATTCATCCCAAAATCAATAACGTTCATAATGATCTCCGTATGTCCCATAGGTTGAAAATCACCGCCCATTACGCCGAAACTCATAAAAGGCTGGCCGTTTTTCGTCACAAAACAAGGAATGATGGTGTGGAATGGTCGTTTTCCAGGCTCATAGACGTTGGCATGGTCTTCGTTCAAAGAAAATAATTCGCCCCGGTCCTGTAACATGAACCCAAGTCCGGGAGGCACCATACCAGAACCCATTCCCCGGTAATTGCTTTGGATAAAAGAGACCATATTGCCTTCTTTATCGGCAACGGTAAGATAAATCGTCTCGCCTTCGCTGATGGTACCCGCTTCGAAGCGGCCGGCGTAGTTATCATTGATCAGTTCCCGGCGTTCGTCGGCGTAGGACTTCGAGATCAGTTGCTCGACGGGCACCTTGGCAAAATCCATGTCGGCATAATACTTAGCCCGGTCTTCAAAAGCGAGTTTTTTGGCTTCCGTGAAATAATGAAGGTGTTCGGCACTGCCAAAGCCCATGGCTTTAAAATCATAAGCTTCCAGAATATTAAGCATCTGCAGGGCCGCAATACCTTGTCCATTGGGGGGCAATTCCCACACATCGTAGCCGCGGTAATTGGTGGATACCGGCTCTACCCATTCTGATTGATGGTTGGCCAGGTCTTCGTAAGTCAGGAATCCCCCTTGTGATTGGATAAATTCTGCTATCGTTTTGGCAATATCTCCTTTGTAAAAAGCGTCGCGTCCACCCTCCGCAATTTTTTGTAAGGTGTTGGCTAAGCGGGGGTTTTTAAATATTTCTCCTTTTTGGGGAACCTTGCCGTTCATGGTATAGGTCTCTTCGACATTTGGAAATTGTCTGGACAGCCTGGGCACGGACCCATTCAGATAATAAGCGATCAATTCACTCACCGGGAATCCTTCGTTGGCGTACTGAATGGCTGGTGCCAATACTTCTTTCATCGGGAGCTTTCCGAATTTACCGTGCAGTTCGAACCAGCCGTCTACGCAGCCGGGCACACTAACCGGAAGCGGTCCGTAAGAAGGGATTTCTTCCATTCCTTTTTCTTTGAAATAATCGAGGGTCAGGTTTTTAGGCGAGCGGCCGCTGGCATTCAGTCCGTACAATTGTTGGGTTTTGGCATCCCAAACGATGGCGAATAGGTCACCGCCGATCCCGCAGCCGGTAGGTTCCATCAAGCCCAGGGTAGCGTTGGCTGCTATGGCTGCATCGATAGCCGTACCGCCCTTCTTCAAAATATCGATGGCTACCAGCGACGCCAAGGGTTGCGAAGTACAAGCCATACCGTTCTGGGCGATCACTTCGGAACGGGTGGCGAAGGGATGGCCGGTGATGCGGTCCTGGGCTTGGGAGGTTAGGGTAAGAAGGAGGAATAGTAATGGTATATGGAATTGGATTTTCATAGTGTTAATCAATAGGTTTGAATGAATAATAAATTTTGGTGGGTAGTAAATGTAGTGAAAAAATGAAAAATGGGAAGGTGCCACCTATATCATAAGTGTTACGTAATTTGAAAATCAATTATTGAAAAGGATGGGTGTGCCCAAACGGAGTTTGGCGAGTTTTCTGCATCGAGACTGAGTCTCTCGCGAGCAGGTTTTTTGAAACATAGTGCATAGAGATTTATTGTGTGGTAAAATCCTATACGGAAGTGGTGATAAGGATCTATTTGATTGCTCCGCAAACCCGAGTGGAGGAGAGAGGTATTTAGCGACAAGTTTATATTTGGAAACAGAGCACTAAGCCTTTCGAGACATCCTCTACTTACGCTACGTTGTTTAGCGAGTTTTAAGGAGGATGGTTGTAGTGCCGGGCACAGAAAGTAAGTATTAACCTGACATTTTCTGGTCAGAGACCGATTGATATTGTATCGAAGTCTGGAGACTTCGACAATCGTAAGTAAGTAAGGCGCTTACTTGAAGTAAGTGCCTTACTTACTGGCGCTGCGTTGTTTAGCGGTTTTAAAGGGAATCCTTGAACTATCCTTATTAATTATGATAAAAAAATCTAATGGTCAAGAAATGTTGCAATTAAGTAAGCATAGGCGTGTTGGGGATTTGAAGCGGTAGCCTCCAAGGATTCAATAATGGCAGGGTTCACAAGCTCAGGATGGTTCGTCAAATAGTTCAGGTAGGTTTTCAGTTGGTTTTTGGTCAAGGTTGTTGCCTGATCGGCTACCAATGACAGGGCTTTAGGATGGGCCAGACGCAGTTTGTTCAGTAACAGGGTAGTAGAGTTCAGTAAACTGAATGAATAGCAGAGAGAAGAATAAAAAATTATAATACAAATATTGGTACATATCGGGAATTTATGAAATGGGGTATATGCTTATTAATCAACCTGTTTGCTGCAATTACCGTGCTTTACAGCAATTTCTTATGTGTAACGTACGTAGGTTGCCGCCAAAACACAAAAGCTCAAAATCCTCACAAAAAAGATTGGTGCAATTTTGTGTTTTTGCCTGCCCGTGACCACAACAGCCCCTCAATTTTTTACGCCTTTTTGCAATTCGATTAAATCCCAATACTCCTCCAGGTATTTTTCGTAGACCACTCTTGGATTTACCTGGTGTTTGCGGTAAATAACAGCCGCCAGTCCTACGGCCGCTCCCATCTGTCCGGTCGTGCGCATTACCCTGGGGCCGCCCAATCCTACGTGCGAACAACTAAAGCAACGGCCTGCCATAAAAAGGTTACTGATATTGCGGGAATACAAGCTGCGGTAAGGAATGTAGTACCGATCTGTTTCGTAAAATAAGGCTTTCGACAAAAAATCAGGCTTCGAATCATCCTGAAGATTCTGCTGGAAATGCACATCGATCTCCCTGGTTTCCACTACCACCGAGTCGGGAAATTCAGCATCCTCCACCACGTCTTTGAACGTAAAAATGTGGTTTCCCATCAACCTTCTGGACTCTCGTTTGCCAAGCAAATAAGAAACCCAGCGCAGTTGATAATGACTGTTGTCCGGGTTCTGTTTGGCATTGGAGAAAGAGCCGAAAATGGCCCGTAGTAAATGATCTCTGATCTCTTCTCCGTCTTCAATTTGGTGGAGATCATTTCTGGAGAATTCCCAGTACCATTCGCCGGCCGTTGCCTGGTGATCTCTTGCCACTTCCACTGCCCATGGGACACTGGGAAAATTTTGGGGACGGTCCGCTATTTCGGTGAGCCATAGAATGAAACTAGACTTTTGACGCTAGACTCTAGAAGTTAGACTAAAGATTCTAACTAATTGACAATCAACGGAAATTTTATTTATTCTGAAAAATTGGTATCCATTGAATATCAGCGTTTTGTTGTCTAAAATCTAGCGTCTAGCGTCAAAAGTCCAAAATGGAAGAGCCCATGACAAAATTGTCGGGTTCTTCCGGGCTCCATAGTTCTCCCCATTCGTCCCATGCTTCACCATAAAATCAAAATAAACGACAAGTCAATATTCAAAAGAAGATAACCCCATAGAAATCCTTCTAATTCTTTATGAAAAAATAAATATTCTATTAACTTTAGCCATCTTGTTGAACTAAACCAAAATTTTATGAAAAACATCTTTTTACTATTGACCCTGACTTTTGCGTTAAGTAGTTGTTCTTTTGTTGCTGCCCCCGTTGTGGGCGGGATATACACGGATGTGAAAGCGCCTTTAGCTGCAACGTCTAATCCCGTTGCCTCAAAAGTAGGTACTGCCGAAGCAACTTCTATTTTGGGAATCGTTGCTACGGGAGATGCCAGCATTCAGGCGGCTGCCCAAAAGGCGGGAATCACCAGAATCTCTCACGTAGACTATCAGGCTTATAGTATTTTGGGCATCTTTGCGAAGTTTACCGTATACGTATACGGCGAGTAAGATCCAAAATTAATTACGCAGTAAAAAAGTCTCCTTACCTGATCTTTGGGAAGGAGACTTTGATCATTTTAAAGGAACGGTGATGCGATTGTGGATTAAATTGCTTTTTATATTGGTGGTGGTGTTACTTGTGTTTTTTGTCTTTGTTTTTGATCCTTTTACATCTGATCATGATAAAGAAGCCAAATTATCGATCAGCCTTTCGTTGTGCCTAAAACCGGAAGATGCTTTTGTGAGCTTACCAATGACCAATCCAGCCCGCCAACGGTACATGCAAAACCATTGGTTGGATACCACCCTTCAATTTTACAATAAAACGCTGATTTTGGACCAAGTGGACACTCTGCACTTGTCGGTAATCAACGGCCTTGCCAGGCGTAATGCTGTTCAGAGAATCGCTCTTCAAAGTGATACCGTATTACAACGGGAAACCATCCACCAGTCTATCTACAACTGTGATCTATTCTTGTCAAAAGTGAACGGGAGATGGATGGTCCGCTACTTACTATCTGAGCCTCCTTCTCCAGGCTTATATTTGATCGACGTACCGCAAGACGATAGTAGTAAAGCCTGGAATAGCTATCAAAAGAGAACGGTACTCGATAAGGTTGATAAATGTTTGTAAGTAAGTGAGACGCCAGATTTAAGACGCTAGACGCTAGACTGTTTGGGGTTGAAAGTGAGGGATTTGTGTGTGGACTATCAGTGATCCAAATATGCTCGATTAATTAAGTGGGTGGACATATTTAAATTACATATTAAATTGAGCGACTTTTCGACATATCCTGCGTTAAAAATACTCGCCGTAGCTAGGCTATGCCTGCGTTTTTTGCCTTGGCTATGCCGAAAATTCATCTCAATTTAATGGTAACCCAAATATGTCCACCCACTTACTTAAGTTTTATTGTAAAACTAATATTCAGTATGATGGAAATTTTGGAGAAAATATTATCCCAAAACTCTTTTTGGGGGCTGCCTGGTTGTTTATTGTTGATTTTATTCGCTGTTCAGGGTTTACCTGCCCAGTCCTCCACCAAATATTTGCAGCGTTTACCACAAGCTACGGGTACCTTATATTTTGTGAATCCGCTTCCCTTTAAGGGGGCCAATTCCAAAGCAGACCTGGAAACAGATTTTACTTTTCTAAGTACCGAAAATCAGGATACCGTTCAGGTAGCGCTTAATTTTTCGGTGCTTAATAAAAAAGAGGCTATCGAAATTGACTGGATCAAGATCAATAATTCAATGGATCATTGGGAAAATAGCAAACTCTTATTCTTGCAAAAAGAAAAAAAGCACTGGCATACAAGGTATACGACATCCATTAAGTTATCGGCGTTCTTGAACTGGTTTTTTAGTATGGAAAATCAGGCAACCATTAGGCTCAAGACAGCGGATGGAGAGGTATTGGTATTTGAAATGACTAAAAAAGGAAGGAAGGCGGTTGAAGTGATCCGGCCTATTTTGGAGGCGGAGGTGGACTTTTAGGTTAGACCTACGAGGTTTTCGAAAACCTCGTAGGTCTGTCTAATTACCAGGCATCCTTCAATTCATAGATCTTTCCTTCTTTTAACACCGCCTTTCCATCAAAAGCAAAGAGATTGATGGTATCGAAATCTTCAGTGGGGAAGAAAATTTCCGTGGCCGCGATGGCGCCGTCGTCTACAAACAATTCCAGGGAACTGCGGTCGAAAAAGATCCGCCATTTCGTGGTAGTCTGGTCATCCGATATCGAGTAAGGGATGTAGTGCAAACCACTGTAATTATTGGAAAAATTCATCTTACCAGCATTACTACGGTCAATGATGATCAAGTTGGAGACCTTGTCCAGACCAATCCGGATGTATTCACCTTGAGCGTTCAATAACTCTACACCGTAGGACCGGCTGTCCGAGTTTTGGATGTCAAATACCAGTTCCAATTCTGAGACGGTAGGGTCTACATTTAGGATGGAGGCCCGGTCAGTAATGGTACTAGCGGTAAGTTTGGTAACATTTCTGCGCAGACGTTCTAATTCCTTGACCGGCGTGGAGCATAACCGCAGACCATTGGTGGTATTTCTTAAGGTCAATTTTCTGGGTATGGTCATGGCATTGCGCCATTTTTGGGTAGGTACGTTATTGGCGTATTGCCAGTTGCTCATCCAGCCCATAAAAATTCTACGCCCATCGTTTTCGGGAATATCGGACCAGGTGACGCCGGCGTAATTATCTTTACCGTAATCGAGCCAATTGAGTTGTTCGAGCGGGTAATCACTGGTGAAGGTCTTGCCGTCAAAATCACCGATGAGGTAGCGGGTACAGGAGCCGCCGTTCGGGCCTCCCGGGTTGTGGCTGATGATCACTATCCACTTTTGTTGGTCCGTACCTTCAACGGTCAGCGGAAAAATATCCGGACATTCCCAAACGCCGAGTTGCGGAGCGGTACCTTTGCCCAATTCGCTGGCAAAAGTCCAGTTCTTCAGATCGGGGGAATGGTAAATTTGCAGGCGGTCCTTAGCGGCCAGGATCATCACCCATTGTTGGCTTTCATCGTGCCAGATCACCTTCGGATCGCGGAAATCGCGGATGCCAGGATTGGGTAAGACGGGATTACCGGCGTATTTGGTCCAGGTACGGCCTTTGTCCAGACTGTAAGCGATGCCTTGGGTTTGGTAGTCCCCGCGGCCGGTACGTTCACCGAACATATTATGGTAAGAGAAAATAGCTACCATTGGCGGGGTATCACTATCACCGAAGCCGGAAGTGTTATTCCAATCCACTACCGCGCTTCCGCTAAAAATGAGACCATGTTCATCGGGATACAAGGCAATGGGAAGATGTTCCCATTCGACCAGGTCTTTACTGATAGCATGCCCCCAGTGCATCGGCCCCCAAACGGTCGCATAAGGATAATGCTGGTAGAACAAATGGTATTCGCCATCGTAATAGACCATGCCGTTGGGATCATTCATCCACGCATTTTCCGGAGAAAAATGATACTGAGGCCGGTGTGGTTCTTCGTAGTACGCTACCTCTTGGGCAACCTGGGCTACTTCCTGGGCTGCCGTCCATTGAACGCCCAGGAAAAAGAGTGCGGTTGTCAGCAATGTAGTTAGTATCGGTTTGATATTAGTCATTGATAATGATTATTTTTTCGGTACTTTCTATTTGACGGGATACGACCTTTACAAAATAACTGCCAGCGGGCAGATCTGCAACTGACAAGCTAACCGATCCGTAAGTTTCTAGCTGTTTTACCCTCGATCCGTTAATGTTGAAAATAGAGATTGTCGCTGGGGCTTGTGGCTGTAGTAACTCAATAAATAAATTGCCGCTTTGGCGAACGGGATTGGGTGAAATATTTACCCAGGTGGATGCTGTTGGAAACGGATCGTCCACATCCGTAAGCTCTGAAGCAAAGTAACTTTCGGCGTATTGGAAGGCATCAATGCCTACCTCCCGGCCAATCAACCGGCCCGGGATGTCATCGACCGGCGGGTGGATGCCGCCCCAAATCCTGGATAGGCTCGTCTGGTCGGAAGCATCGCGGTAAGTGGCCCACTGCAATTCTATATCAACACTTGGTCCTTCTTCGAACACCAGGAATTCATTCTTTTTAGCTAAAAAAGTACCCATTCCACCGGGAAAAAAGGGATCGCCGGTGACCAGTGTGAGAACTTCGGCCGCGGCACGCGAAAAAGTGGAATGACCGGATACGTAGCCGGCAAAAGGCGGGGTAATGAAAGTGGGGCGTTGGAAAGGCCACCAGTTTTCCCCTAGTATCCATCCTACTCCGGCAGCATCAGTTTCCGGATTGTCGATGTATTCCGGACTACGCCAGGTATACAGCTTTATTTTTCCTACGTTCTCATTGTCACGACCCGCTAAGGGATCGCCGGGTTTTACGATCTCAATATAGCCTTCTACCAAAGGTATCCCCGCTTGGTGGTAGGATAGTTCATTGGGGTCAGAGCTTTGACCGCGAACTGCCATGGAACGAATAGCGGAAATGGGCCTTACGTAGTCATACCAGCCTTTGATACTCCATGCCGCAATAGCTGCATCGTGCATGGCTCCGCCGAGGGTGAAATAAGCCTTCACATCCCATTCCAGGTCATCCAGAATTTCCCCTTCCCCTTTAAACCTTTTTTCCAGCTCCGGGTGGTCGCTTACATAATTGAGGATCGTGAACCAATGCCCCGGCGGTGTTTCCGAATCGGGCCCATCCGCCCAGAATTCGGCCAGTACCCGGGCATAGTCAGCACGGGGAACAATTTGAGGTTCGTAGGGCTGGCCGGTGTGTGGATTAAGTTCGTGGCCGGGACTAGGATCTCCCCCTTCCAGAAGATCGTAAAAGTCTCTAAGTCCGGGAATAGTGGTAGGAAAATCCTGAACATTACCAATGGAAGCCGGTGATATATCCCACATGACTCCATCATTAGGGTCGAGGTGAGCGCCCCAGATCGAGACTAGGGAGAAGCCCCACATGTATTCGTCCGAACTGGCGTCGGGCTGGTCGACGTTAATAAGGCAGGGTTCGCCGGGGTCATGGAATACTTTATACGGAAAGCCAAAGCGTTCGTAAACGACGGCATCTTCTTCCTGTAAAGAAAAAGGAATAACATTACCCCATTCCGGACTTTGGAATGCCGGGGCTTCGTCGGGGATAGGGTTCCCGGCCTGGTCTATAAAGACGCTAAACGCAATAGGTTGCCAGCGATTGGGAAACCTGAAAAAGCCATTGCCAGGAGACTCCGGTATACCATTACCGGGATCCTCCGGCAGAAAAGGAAAGTTAACCGGGAAATAATACTGATTGGCATAATCATTCACTTCATTGGCACCATCCTGAAAGCCAAATTCAATAATCTTAAAAGCGAGGTAATTACCTAGTGCAGCGGCCGAACCAGTTGAATAATCTCTTGAGTTGAAGGTGGTATCATAGTTGAGTTCGGCAAATAAGTCGCGCATCAATTGATCGCTTTCGCTAAATCCGGGAGATTTTTTAAACCGGTGCTGTAACAATCTAAACGCGGCATAACTGATGGCCTCCTCCTGGCTGGCACGAATGTCTGCCGGCATCGGCATACCGTCGAATGGAAATGGAAAACCATCGATCTCTTTTCCCAGAAAATAGGTTTGATGATCTTCTTCAAATACCGCCCAGGCATCGTACATGGCGGCTGACAAATGGAAAAGGTTACGGGCGTGTACCGGTGGACGGGCGAAATCGTTCCGGATGGATTCCAGTAGGACTTCATTCCACTGCCGGGCAACTGAGTGCTGCGCAAAGGAGAAAGATTGAAAGTAAAGGAATAGAGTAAAGAAGAGTATAATTCGCTGCATATTTCGTATATTTTGATTAGGATCTTTTTTGCAAATATAATAACCGATATGATTGTAAATGGTGCGATTGAGTAATTTGACGCTAGACGCTAGACGCTAGACGCTAGACGCTAGATATAGGCTTACAGTTAAATCTATACTAATTGGTTGAATTTTTGAAAATTTTACTTTGTCAGTAAGTATACAAATTACCTTTTATCCATAGGCTGTGCTTACGGATACAAGGTGGGGGGCTTCTAGTGTTTTATTTACCTACCAGTTGCTCCTGCAGATCTTCCAGCGGCACTCCTTTAGTTTCCGGCATGAGGAACATGACGTATAGCAACTGGAGAAACATCATGAAGGAGAAGAAAACGAATACGAAGCCCGGATTAAGGTTTTCGTTACTCAACAATGGGGGCATAAAAACAGTGATCAGGGCAGCTAAAACCCAATGGGTAGAGCTTCCAAGAGATTGACCCTGGGCACGTAGGTGATTGGGGAATATTTCAGAAATGAAGACCCAGATGACTGCACCTTGACCAACGGCATGTGAGCCAATAAAGATAAACAAGAAAATAGGTATGGCTAATCCCTGCCATTCTAAGAAAAACGCCGCCGCCACCATGGCCAGGGAGATGATGTATCCCACTGATCCTATATACATGAGAACCTTTCGGCCTAGCCGGTCTATTAGATACAAGCCTAGTAAAGTTGCGATTAAATTGATAATGCCTAAACCGATACTGCTGATAAAAGCGGTGCTTTCTCCGAGTCCTGCTTCGCCAAATATGCGCGGTGCATAATACAGCACTGCATTGATACCCGATAACTGGTTAAAAAAAGCGATCAGGAAGGCGAGGAGGGCTAACTTCTGGTACTTAGGAGTTAACAGGCTTTCTTTTTTACCGGTTGTTGGCCTGCTGTTGTGGTCGGATTGAATAAAGGCGATCATACCGTCCAGGTTTTCTTTGGGATAGATTAACCCCAGGACGTCCTTGGCTCCTTGTACATCGTTTTTTGCGGTCACTAACCACCGGGGGCTTCTGGGGACGGTAAGCACCATAAAAGTATAAATTAAAGCCGGGATCGCTTCTGCGCCTATCATCCACCGCCATGATTCATCGCCAAAATTGTGGAGTAAGGAGTTAGAAATGTAGGCAATTAAAATGCCGAGAACAATATTGAATTGGTAAAGCGCTACCAGCCGGCCGCGGTTATTGGCCGGTGCAATTTCCGATACATAGGCCGGCGCTGCGATCGTTGAGGCCCCCACCCCCAATCCGCCAATGAAGCGGAAAAAAGAAAAGGAATAAGGATCAGAAACTACTGCCGATCCAATGGCGGAAACAGAATAAAGCACTCCGATCCAGAACAACGTTCGCTTTCTGCCCAGTTTATCGGTTGGGATACTACCAAAAATTGCCCCCACAACGGTTCCCCACAGTGCAGTAGACAATACGAAACCGTGAAATTCATTCGAAGAATCCCATAAAGCCTGGAGTTGTTGGTCAGCACCCGAAATAACAACGGTGTCAAATCCAAATAGAAAGCCGGCTAATGCTACGGTGATGGACCAGAATAGTATTTTGTTCGTCATTTGTTCAAGACATTTGTTGAAGAAGGTTTTTCGGTAGCGAAGTTAGTATAATTTGGTTATTTTGGCGCTAGACGCTAGATGTATTGGCTTTTAGACATGGGGCGATTCTTAATATTTTAGCTTGAAGTGGTTAAAAGGTTATATGGTTATAAAGTTATAAAGTTATAAAGTTATAGGGGGATAAATATTTGAAGGCTGTATTTTGTATAACCATAACCCCATAACCCCATAACCCCATAACCATAACCCACAAGCTGTTAAATATTGAATCGAGTAAAACTACCCCTAAGTTAAAGGGGCAGTACAGCTAGACGCTAGACGAGAATCTTTAGGGTTTTGTCTATTGGTTTTAAAAATTTTGAATAATAACTTATCTTGACGATAAAAAAGATGGGATTAATTATTTGGCTTTTGATCGGATTAGCAGCGGGAGCCGTTGCGAAAATGCTTACACCACAGGATGAAAAAGGGGGATGGGTTTCCTCATTGATCGTTGGTGTTGTAGGCTCTTATGTTGGTGGTATCATTGCCCGGCTATCAGGTTTAAGTTTTATCATGGGGAATGGTATGATCAGTAGTTTTATCATTGCTACCGGCGGTGCTTTTTTGGTACTTTGGATTTACCATAAATACCTGGCGGATAAGTTGAACTTACCGATTTAAAGAAACCTGTTTCGATTGGAAATAAGTAAAGACAGAAAAATAGCACTGCTATTTGGTATCGATACGCAGATAGGCGAGTATTGCCTAAGGTTCCTGGAAGAACACGGGGCCTATGAACGGGTGGTTGTTTTTTCTAATAAAAAACTTGTTATTGACCATCCTAACGTGGAAGTGAAGGTTTGTAATTTTGAATCAATTAATTCTTTTGCCGAAGATATCCAGGGTAATGACCTTTTCTATTGTACGAGTTCGTTTTTGCAAAAGACGACTTATTTGCCCGTTACGGGTACCTCGACGTTGAACAACGCATTACTCGTCGCGAAAATAGCTGCTTCCAACAAAGTCAATCAACTAATATTTCTTTCTTCCCAAGGAGCTAGTAAGGAATCTATGTTTCCCACCAGCCAGTTAAAAGGGGAATTGGAGGAAATTATGAAGTCATTGCCTTTTTGGGCCATCCACATTTTCAAGCCTTCGCTATTAATTGGACCTCTCAGCGAAAACCGTTGGGGAGAACAACTCGCAAGCTGGTTGGGAGAGAGACTGGATCAACTTACCGGTGGCTTTGTTTCAAAATACAAACCTATTGAAGCCGATGCCGTCGCTAAAGCTATGATCCAATCCGCACAACTTCTAAGGGGAGGTGTTCATATTTACAATGCGGATTATCTGCGGAAAATGGCGCAGGATTATGATGATGAACGAAAGGCTTTGGGTGAGTAGAACGAGTTAGACGAGTTTCGGAATAATATCACCCAGCCCAATTGCTCATTGTTCATTGCTCATTGCTCATTGCTCATTGTTCATTGCTCATTGTTCATTGTTCATTGCTCATTGTTCATTGCTCATTGCTCTGCTCATTGCAGTATCGTATATTTGGCCTTTTATGGCATCTTGGAAGCTCATTACCAAATTGATTTAACGTTGGAATGAATTATAAATTTTTGTTTCCCACTTTTCGCAATCGCTATTTGTTCATTAAGCGGAGTCTTGAACGATATGAAGATCAGGCTTTTAAGGAAGCACTTAATCTCGGTACGGGAGAGGGGGATTATGATGCTTTGATCAGCCGGTATTGTAAGCACTTGACTGGTTGTGATATTAATCAAAGGGATATTGACTTTGCCAAACAGTTGAATCAAAGCCTAAAAAATGTTGATTATCAAATTGAAGACGCCCTTGATTTAAGTTTTGCTGATGGTACTTTCGATTTGATCGTGTCCGTAGAGGTTTTGGAACACGTAGGTAAGCCGAAACGAATGATGGAAGAGATAAGCCGTGTTTTGAAGCCCGGCGGAATGGTGATGATGACCTTTCCAAGGTATAACTTCCCCATTACCTATGATCCGGTTAACAAATTATTCCGCAAGGGGGAACAACGGGTTATTGCACAAGGTGCCTATGCCTTTGGACACGAATATTTACCCAAGGCCAGTGATTTTGAGAAATGGTGTAGCCTGTACGGGCTGGAAATTGTGGAGGATAATAATTTGAGCGGTGCTGCTGTAGGTTTGCTAGAAATTTACTGGACGGGACTCGTCCAAAAGATATTTAAAGATAACTCGACTAATCTTGATCAGGCAGATCAGAAAAAAATTACCCTTCGACCTTCAATGAAAGAGCCATTGCTTACCATTCTTACCGATGCCTTTATTAAATTTGACCGGTTTTTGTTTGGCCGGCAGAAAAGTTCGATCGGAAAGGGTTATGTGTTGCGTAAGAAGTAAGCAGATTTAACCTGCCTGCCCAGCCCATCATAACCGTCCACGTAGGGCCGCCACGTAGGGCCGCCACGTAGGGCCCGTAGGGTCTGGGCAGGTTAAGCGTTAATT
>CAZHNG010000182.1:0-13603 GCA_964533785.1 uncultured Saprospiraceae bacterium
ATTGAACCCCGCCTACACCTAAGGATTTCGGCGGGCAGGCATAGAGATATGGAGAGCATAGAGTTTAAAAAGAAAAAATTTCAATTTTTTCTTTTTAGGCTCCATGCTCTCAAACGTTTGCCCATGCGGGCCCTACGTGGCTAACTCTGGTCAAGTAGGCAGGGATACCAGATGCCAGAACTTGGGTGATCCGGGCATCTGAGTTCTTTATTTACAGCGTAAAGCATTTATTCTTTCTGATAATCCTCCAGTCTAATTTGCTCCCCCTTTAGCAATTCGATGATATCGAAAGAAGTGACGATGCCTACTAATTCTTCATTGTCCACGACGGGAAGAGCGTGAAAGCGGTTGAGATTGAAAATATCGATCGCCGTACGGATGGTGTCAGTAGATTCGAGCTTGCCCATTCCAGTCGTCATGAGTTCTTCCACTCTTTTATCCTCTAAATTTACTGCTTTGGCTATATCAGGAACGGTGGTCATTGCTTGAGCTTTTTCGATCAATTTCAAAAAATCACTCAGGCTCAAAATGCCCACTATTTTTTTATAAACGGTTACGGGCAGATGATGGATATCGTGCTCCTTAAACAATTCATAGGCATTCTGCAGAGAAGTCCCCTCAGTAACCGTTACCAAATTTGTTTTCATTATTGCTGAAACCGGTGTTAATAAATTCATTTGCTTTATATTTATGATTGATTACAGTCACAAGTTGTCACAAATATAATAGCCAGAATCGTGACTTTTATCACATTCGTCAGGTGATTTCAAGCATACTTGGGACTTTTAACCATCTATACATTTGTAAAAAACTATTATCATGCAATCAGATCAAGCGGATCAACTGACAGATTATATTCAACCTTTCGAGGTGAAAGTAGCAATAGCGGGGCTGGAGCTGGAGGATACGGACGGGGTAGTGCTGGATTATCTCAACTTTCTTTTAGACGTTATCCCTATTCATAAGATGTATTTTCTCCATTTCATGGAACCACTGAAGTTGTTTGAGTCGCTTTATAATGAGGGATACCTGGAATTGATGCAACACGATGCGATGACAGCAGCCACCCGGGAGCAAATGCAAAAATCAGTGGATGAAGCGCTGCGAACTAAGGTCAAGGATGAATATATTGTTGATGCGAGAATGGGAAATCCGCTTTCTGAGTTACTGGCCAATGCAACTGAATTGGAGGCCGATCTAACTATTATCGGGCAAAAAGCAGATCAACGCAATCACAGTATTTTAGCCAGGAAATTTGCCAGAAAAGTAAATTGCAATGCTTTATTGGTTCCTGAAAACTCTAAAATGCAGTTAAAACGCATCCTGGTCCCCGTTGATTATTCGCCGAACTCCATAAAAGCCATACAAACGGCGATCTCCATTAACCTGCAGCTCCCGGAACCAGTGCCGATCACCTGCCTCAGTGTATTTGAAGTACCACCCGTAAATTGGTACCGCATACAACGGACGCAGGAGCAGATGAAAGAAATGATGGAAGAAGATCGTAGAGCCGCTTTTGATGCCTTGGCTAAAAAATATTTCCCCATTCAAAGTGGAAATGTACAACTGGAAATGATCGAAAAATTAAGGCCGGGAATTGGAAAATATATTATGGACTACGCTACGGAAAATCAATACGATCTGATCGTGATGGGGGCAAAAGGCCATTCCACCCTCGATGCCGTCTTGATGGGTAGCGTTACCGAAAAAGTCGCCAGTTTAACGGAAAGTATTCCCGTGCTGATCGTAAGATAAAGAATCTATGGAAGCGAGGAAGACGCCAGGTTACCTCTGACATCTCATCAACAAGTTGTTTACGTTTAAAAATTATTAACTTATGGTAGTACAAGACAATCTAAAAATAAAGGAGATCCAAGCGGAGTTCAATAAGAAATTTCCTTACTTGAAAATTGAGTTTTACGCGAAACCGCACGAAGTAGGAAAGCCTTCGCCGGCGCAACTACAGGTGGATCCTGAAAAAACGATAGCAGAGCTCAGGACCGTTCATACGGAAGGAGATCTCAGCATCCATGCTAATCAAAAGATAAGTACCTTAGAACAGGCCTTTGCGGATCAATACGGTTTATACGTGCAGGTCTTCCGCAAATCAGCTAACCTTTGGTTGCAAACCAGTAAAACGGATCACTGGACCCTGGGAGAAGCAAATGGCAAGGGGGAAAGATCAGTAAAACTTACTGATGATTTGATTTATAATGAAAATGACTAATCTTAGGATTTACCGCGATAAATGCTGTAAACCCCAAAGCGAGATCTATTGATATGAAAGCTATTTTGGTTCCTACTGATTTCTCTGATTGTGCCGTTGCTGCCGAAGATGCGGCTATGCAGGTCGCAAAAATTTTCGGCGGTGAAGTACATTTATACCACAATTATAAAACTGCAAAAAAAGAAAGTCTGACCGAGGAAGAAAGAAAAGTGATCAGTGAAGGGATTCTCCAAAAACTTACTGAAGAGGCTAAGGCTCTGGAAGGGTCGTACCCAGAGGTACCCGTAAAGATTCATTATTCTTTCGGAAAATTAGTTGAAGGAATCGAAAAGCAAATAGAAACGTTAGCAATAGACTTTTTAGTAATTGGATCGCACGGTGCAAGTGGAAAGACCGAGTATTTTATAGGGAGTAACGCCCAAAAAATCGTTCGAATGATCCACTTGCCCGTTCTTGTAGTGAAAGAAAAGATCGAGGAGCTGAAATTTAAGAAAGTGGTTTTTGCTTCCAATTTCAATACTTCAGAAAAAGAACCGTTCAGGCAATTCCTGAAGTTCATCGAGCCTTTTAGTCCCCAAATCTACCTGGTAAACGTTGATAAGCCGAGCATTTTCGATACCCCGTATATCGTACAAAGAGATGCCATGGAAGACTTTCGGGAAATTGCTGCACCGCTTGTATGTGAAATAAAAATGTTAAGACATTTATCCGTAGATGCCGGGATCAGGTATTTTTCAGATGAAATCAACGCGGATCTGTTGGTGATTTCTAATCACAATCGGCATCCGATCAAGAGAATTATGGCCGGAAGTAATGTCGAAGCACTGGTTAATCACGCAGAAATTCCGGTTTTGACAATTGATTTTCCAGCATCAAAAGCATAAACATTAATCCATGAAAATACTTTTTCCGACAGATTTTTCGCCGGCAGCTGAGAATGCGCTTCGTTACACTGTAAAATTTGCTGAAGAAGCAACCGCAAAATTAGACCTGATGAATGTCTATCATTTGCCGTTTACAGAAGCCAGCAGCGTTCCCTACGACCAGATCAATGAGATGCTGGACAAAAAAAGAGATGGGGTACAAACCAAACTGGATCAACTGGTAGAAAAGCTTGGCATCGGAGAAATAGTGGATAACACCATACCCATCTATGGCATTTTCCTCGAACATGAGATCGTGGATCTGGCTGAAGAAGGGAATTACGACTTGGTCATGATGGGCACCAAGGGAGAACACGCCAGGTTTGAAAAATTACTCGGGAGCGTAACTACCCGTACCATGATGAATGCTACTTGCCCAATTTTAGCCGTTCCGGAAGATGCTGTTTACCGGGATGTTAAGCAGATCGCTTACGCAACGGATTTTGCTCCAACCGACAAACACGCCGTTGATCAATTGACCCAATTTGCTAAAACGCTGGAGGCCAATCTGCATTTTGTTCATATTGAAAAACGTAAAGATGTATTAGGAGGGGATAGCGAAATCAATATTGATCAATATCCTCAACCTTTTACCGATTTCACCTTGCTCAAAAGTGAATCCGTGATGACCGGCCTGGATCAATTTATTCAGGAGAAGCAGATCGATATCCTTTCCTTGTTCATTCCCAGAAGACGATTGTGGGAAAGACTGTTTCATAGCTCTTTTACACAGAAAATGACCTTTCACACCAAAATTCCCTTGCTCGTATTCCGGGAGTAAAATCCTGAACAGCAAATTTGACCAGACTTTCGGGACGGGAGTGAATGAACAAGTTTTTGGGTTCGTAATTAGTAGCTTATTTTATTTGAAACTAAAAGTAAAAAACCAATTTCAAACTCATGTCAAACTTCGGAAAGTTAGGTGAAGCTCTTCAATCCAGCTTTACTGTCATTGTGATTATTGCCTCTTTCATAGTGGCCTACTTTATTTTTTATAATTTTCTGGGAGACCCCAATAATTTCGTAGGACAAAACCCGGCCAATGAACCCCTGAAGGATAATTACCTCGGCGTTATTTACAAGGGTGGTCCAATCGTAATACTACTGATCAGTTTCCAAATTATCCTGCTCACCTTTATTGTCGAACGGTTTATTAGTATTGGCATGGCAATGGGGCAAACGCGAAATGACCGCTTTGTCAAAGACATCAAAAGGCTGGTAGCGGAGAAAAACTACGATGAGCTACTCGATAAATGCGATCAGCAAAAGGGGGCATTGGCGAATGTGATTAGAAACGGAATTGACACCTACCAATTAGTGGTCAGAGAACCAACCCTAAGAAAAGACCAGAAACTCGCCGCTATTGAAAGAGATTTTGAAGAGGCCACTCAACTGGAAATTCCTCAATTAAACCGGAATATGATCATTATTGCTACCCTCGCTTCTATTTCTACTTTAATAGGGCTGTTGGGCACGGTTACCGGTATGATCAGAGCATTTTCAGCATTAGCAAGGGTAGGAGCCCCCGACGCTGTGGGGCTGGCGGGCGGTATCTCTCAGGCTTTGGTTACCACCGCCCTAGGTATCAGTACCGCTGCTGTTGCTATCGTTTTTTACAATTATTTCTCCAACCGGATTGAAAAAATAACCTACGCCATTGACGAAGCCGTCTTTAGCATTATGAACAATTTCAAAAGGATGATCATTGGTTCGTGATTAAAAACCAAAAAAATGCCAAAAGCTTCAACTCCTAAAAAGACACCCAAACTGGATATGAACCCAATGGTGGATATGGCCTTTCTTTTGGTTAGTTTTTTTATGCTGACCACTACTTTCAAAACGGCAGAACCTGTTTTAATCAACAGACCGGAGGCTCGAAGTGAAATGAAAGTGCCGGAAACCAACGTGGTAAAGATCACCATCGGCAATGAAGGAGAAGTTTTCTTTTCGGTTGACGGTAAATTTGCCCGAAAAAAATTATTGGATCTCATCGGACAACGGTACGAAGTTTCTTTCACGCCCACAGAAGCTGAGAATTTTGCCTTGACTACCAGCTTCGGTCTATCCGTTGAAGAATTAAAGACCTTTTTACAACTACCCCCTAACGAGCGGCAAACTTATCCGCAGGAGGGTATCCCCTGTGATTCCTTACGAAATGAACTATTGGACTGGATCGTCTACGCCCGGATGGCCAATCCCAGAGTCCGGTTTGCCATCAATGCGGACAAAGATACTGCCTATCAAGATGTTAACAATGTAATAAAAGCCTTGCTTAAACTGAAGATCTATCGTTTTAACCTGGTTACCGAACTCGAAAAAGAAATTTGATGGAAAACGAACAGCAAGAGGAACTCGAATGGCCCCAACCTAAAAAAGCAAGAAATGCCCGTAAGGGTAGTAAAGACATTGAAGTAGATATGAACCCTATGGTCGATCTGGCTTTTTTGCTGCTCACTTTTTTTATGCTGGCTACGACCTTTAGCAAACCCCAAATTATGGAACTCATTATGCCCGTAACCCCCGACCAAGAAGAGGAAGTGCAGGAACAAGCGGTAAAGGAATCACAGGCACTAACCATCATTTTGGGACTGGAAGATAAAATATACTGGTACCAGGGCATTACGGAACTGGTGGTTAATGAAACAAGTTATACCCCATCTGGTATCAGGCGATTGCTCCTGGAAAAAAAGGAAAATGTCCGTGATCTGGTCTTGCTGATCAAACCCATGGCTGATTCCCGGTACGAAAATTTGATCGACCTGTTGGATGAGATCAATTCAATCGGTATTGAACGGTACGCCCTTTCTGAGATTACTGATGCGGACCTCGCACTCATTTCGAATTAAGAAAACCCGGTATTTTGGAAACAAAGGAATTAAAAAATGGTAACCCGCCTTACGTTGACCTGATATTCGAGGGCCGGAATAAAAAATACGGTGCGTATCAATTACGCAAAAAAAGCGTTCTGTTTCAAGCCATTGGGTTTGTAGTGAGTTCGGCACTGATTCTATTGGTTTTTGGGACGGTTTGGAGAAGGAACGTTCGGGAAGCTTCAACGCAGGCAGGAACGATAAAGGTCAAACATGAAAAAGTAGTCAGTTATTCTCAATTGTCAGCGCCTCCTCCGATCGAAGCCATCGCTACGCCGCCACCGGAAAAAAAGACGCCCAAGATCGTCAAACAAAAGGTAGTGGCCACCAAAAAGTTCCTGCCACCGGTCGTTAAACCCGACGAAGAAGTGCAGGATGAAGAGATCGTCCCAACGCAGGAAGAGTTGAAACACGTGAATCCCGGTATCGAAACAAAAGAAGGGGATAGCCTCGGTAATGTGGACTTTTCGGCCTACGACGAAGCCGTTATCGAGTTGGATATCGATCCCAACGCACCCGAAGTTACAGTCGAGCCAGAGCCCGTAGAAGAACCGGTAGCGCCGCCTCCGCCACCCCCTCCTCCAGTAGAGAATACGGTTTACGATTTTGTGGAGAAACCTCCTCAGTACCCCGGAGGTCAAAAGGAGTTATTAAACTACTTATACAAGAACCTAACGTACCCGGAAATTGCCCGGGAGAACGGGATCGAAGGTACGGTAGTGCTAAAATTGATCATAGAACCCGACGGAAGCATTTCGGAAGTGGAAGTCCTCCGGAAAATTGGGGGCGGCTGCGAAGAAGAAGCCATTCGCGTAGTTAAGCAGATGCCTAAATGGGAACCCGGTATGCAAAATGAAAGAAAAGTAAGGGTAAGCGTTGCTTTGCCCATTAAGTTTGAACTGGTCAATAACGATTGATGAGAGATACAAGTCTTAACAAAACAGCTCCAGGTACAGAGCGCATTTAGCCATTCCCTGGCCAATCAAAATAGTAAGCCAATAAATCATGAACGGTAACAATGCCGACTAAATCATCGTATTCTACGACCGGAAGCGCGTGGTACTTATTGTACAGGAAAATATCCGCTGCCTTATGGATGCTGTCGCTGGGAGACAATATGGTGGGATTAGGCGTCATAATATCTTCTGCCTTCAGGTCATTGAGCTCGTCCTTGGTCCAAATATTGCCGGAAGCCTGGTACATCAGCAATTCGTAGGCTCTTCTGATGTCCAGCTCACTTATGATGCCCACCAGGCGGCGGGGATTGTCGATCACCGGTAAATGATGAAATCTATAAGCCTTAAATAATTCCTGTATCGTGGATAGCGTATCATTCTGATCTACGGTTATTACTTCCGTTGTCATGATAGTATGAATAGGATCATTCGGATTCATATACGATAAGATTTAGGTATAGAGACAAAACCTAAATTTAAGGGTGATAAGCGGATAAATCAAATCTTCCGAAACAACTGATCAATTCCATGACCGTAGGTTCGATGGGTTGAACGACTTCTTGCAGATAACACTGGTCTGCTTTTTCTATGGCTTTATCAAGTTGGGAAAGTTGAACATTCAACTCTTTACTGCGTAGTTCAACAAAACTGATTTTTGAAAAATCGAATTCAGCATCCTCTATATTATAATTTACAGGAGCCATTTCTTGCCATTGTAAAATAGTTTGATTGATGAGATCTTCCAGTTGGGTCCATTCCAGTAAGCAAAGCATATCATCCATGATCACTTCTTTTACAAAGGCTACGGATTCATGTAAGCTGTAGAGATCATCTATGAAATAATTCAGGTCATATTTCTTACGCAGGTTTATCATTTCGTATTTGGCATGATCCAAGTGGATGTAAGCAAAGTCGATGTCCTTGTCTTCCAGGTCACAATCAACTTGTTCCAGCCATGCGTTGATACGGTCTACGTGCTCTTGCCACTCCGCATGCAAAGGAGCGGTAAGTTTATACTTTACGATGAATTTTCGCCATTCGGACTGGAGCACCACATTGGCTTTTGTAGCAGCTTCCAAATCCGCTTGATAGGCATAATACCAAACGGGAATAAAAGCCTGATCGAGTTTGATCAAGTCTTCCTGGATCGTAGTTTGTGTATTATCGGGGTTTACTATCCAGACTTGTAGCAAGAGTATTAAAGTTAGCATAGGATAAAATTTTTTGATCCGGTCAATTCCGCCTAAGATACCGCTACGTGATTTTTAAAAAGAACTTTGAAAAGAATGATCAAGTCTTCAGTAGAGGGTACTTCTCTTTGGATGATTATTTTACCATCGACTTTGAGGGCGGGAATTGCCAATAGGTCAGCATTAAGTAATTGATCAATACTAAAAATTTCTTCAACTGAAAGGTCTAATGAAAGCACTTCCAGTGCCATTTGCGTATTGCGCTTCAATGCTTGGGTTTGGTCATGTCCTTCAATACCATATATTTGGATATTAGCCATGGTGGAAATTTTAAAAATAACAGTAGTTTTTGGTTATTATCCAGAATATCCTTTCCGAATCCACAACCTCGTTTGCCTCAATATCCCGAGTAATCCCTATTTTTTAGGTGACTTTTGTCATGTGTCCACTATGATTTTTATTGTCAAATGATTTGTTGGCTTTTTTGTACTTTGCGAAGGCATTGAAAACTAACTGATTTGGCGAAGGCATCCGAAAATATATCCGTCGAAATGAATTTGTCCGAAGTTGCGCTTCGGTTAAAGGCTTTGATTGAAAATGCAATTGACGGTATTGTGGTCATTGATGAAAAAGGCATTATCGAAAGTGTGAACCCGGCGGCAGCTAAGCTATTTGGCTTTGCACCGGATGAAATTATCGGGAATAATGTTAATGTATTGATGCCCAATCCTTACCATGATGAACATGACCGTTACCTCTCTAACTACCTGAAAACCGGAAATGCCAAGATCATCGGCGTCGGAAGGGAAGTAAAAGGCAAGAAAAAAGATGGAACCATTTTTCCCCTCAGGCTGGCCGTTAGTGAAATCAAATTGAGTGAACGTACGATCTTCACCGGTTTCGTTCATGATCTGACGGATCAAAAAGCTGCGGAAGAGGCATTGAAAAGAGAAAAGGAAACCGCCCAGTCATACCTGGATGTCGCCAATACGATTATTCTGGTACTGAATAAGGAAGGAAAGATCGAATTAGTCAACCGGAAAGGTGCAGAACTACTGGAATGTGAAGTTGAGGGTGTTGTTGGAAGTGATTGGTTTGATCGCTTCATTCCCGAACATGAATGGAAAAGAGTAAAGGAGGTATTTGACCGGATGGTCCATCAAAGAGAGGTAGTGGAGTACTACGAAAATGAAGTCGTTACAAAAAATGGTCAGTCTCTGCTCATTGGTTGGCGTAATTCGCTCTACTACGATAGTGATGGGGAAATCCTGGGGACTATCAGCTCCGGCGTTGATATAACCGAACAGCGATTGGCCGAAAACAAAATCAAGCAGCTAAATGAAAGGTTAGAAGCAAAAGTCAGGGAAAGAACGAACGATCTGGCCAAAACGATCTCTCAGTTACTTACCACTAATGATCAATTAGAACGTGAAATCCAGGAAAGAAAGGCTACCTCGGAAGCGCTAAGGGAAAGTGAAAAACAATTGAAACGAGCACTGATTAAGGAAAGAGAGTTGGGGGAACTGAAATCCAGGTTCTTATCGATGGCTTCTCATGAATTTCGTACCCCATTGGCCTCCATCTTGGCTTCGGCAGAGCTAATTGAAGCTTATAACAACGATGAACACCCCAAGATAAGCCGCAGTACCAAGCGCATTCTTTCTTCCGTAAAAAATTTGATGGACATCTTGAATGATTTCTTATCCTTGAGTAAATTGGAGGAAGGAAAAATAAGGGTCAACCCTGAGCAATTTGATTTTCTGGTCTTTCTGGAGGATTTACTTGAAGAAGTGCATATGATTCTGAAGAAAAATCAGGAAATCGTAGTGCACGGTAATCAAGATCCTCTGTGGCTGTACACCGACCCCAAAATTTTGAAAAACATATTATTGAATTTGTTTTCTAATGCTTCAAAATATTCAAAAGAAGGACAGACCATAGATTGCCGAATTGATGCCGGCAAAAAAGTGCTGCAATTAGACATTACGGATTATGGTATTGGTATTCCCGAAGAAGACCAACAGTATCTTTTTACGAGGTTTTACCGTGCTACAAATGTGGAAAGTATTCAGGGAACCGGCCTTGGCCTGAGTATTGTAAAACGTTATATAGATTTGTTAGGAGGGAAGATCTCCTTCAATAGTATTCTTGGAAAAGGAACGACTTTTACGATAACAATTCCTTTCCGTTTTGCTCCAACTAAAACATCAACACTATGAAAAAAAGTATTCTCGTGATAGAAGATAATGCTGAAGTACGAGAAGTATTGGAAGAAGTTTTGGAACTAAGTGGCTACCAGGTTTATTCGGCGGAGGACGGCACCAAAGGAGTAGAATCAGCGCTTACGTACAATCCGGATATGATCATTTGCGATGTCGTGATGCCAAAATTAGATGGCTATGGGGTACTCAATATCTTAAGTAAAAAACCTAAAACCGCAGATATTCCATTCATCTTTCTTACGGCAAAAGCAGATAAAACGGATTTTAGGCGTGGAATGACCCTGGGCGCTGACGATTACATTACCAAACCATTCTACAAAGACGAATTGCTGAAAGTGGTTGAAACCCGTTTGAATAAGCGGGCGCGACTGCAAAAAAAGTTTGACAAATCAGAAGCGGGGCTGAGGGCTTTTATCGACGAAGCTCGCGGCTACGAAGCCCTCAAAGAACTGTCGACCCAACAACGAAAAGAGTTTTTGACGGCGAAATCTACTTTATTCAGAGAAGGGGATTATCCTCGCTATCTCTATTTCATTGAAAGTGGTAAATTGAAACTGTATAAGATCAGCGATTACGGCAAAGAACATATCATTGATATTCGTTCGGAGGGTTCTTTCGTTGGTTATACTTCATTGATCAATAATGAAAATTACAACTTTTCCGCCTCCGCCATTGAAGACACAACGCTGAGCCTTATTCCCCGGCTGGATTTCATGAAGTTGTTATACGGCAACCGCGACGTATCCGCACAGTTGGTGAAAATGTTGGCCAACAACGTCACCAAAAAAGAAGAACAATTATTGAACCTGGCCTATAACTCAGTACGGAAAAGGGTCGCCAATGCTATTCTGGAATTACACGGAAACTACGAAGATGAAGGTGAAATCCCACTCTTAAGAAAAGACCTTGCCAGTATGGTAGGAACAGCACGGGAGAGCGTGATCCGCGTACTGACCGAATTCAAAGAGGAGGGGCTCATCGCCATTCACGAAGGCGCCATCAGTGTGTTGAACGCTAAGAAGTTAAGAGCTGTTCCCGGTTAATTACTGCACATTCAGGGGATATTCAATATTGTAGGCATAGCTCATTAAGTCATAAGTAGATAAAATCCCCACCAGTTTTCCGGCATCATCAACGACGGGCATTGCGTGGAAGAGATTTTCAGCAAAAATACCAATGGCAATGTCTATCTTGTCATTCGGATTAAGTTTAACCACATCTTTCGTCATGACTTGCATGGCGTAGTGAGAAACGAGAAATTGGTCGTTTAATTCCGGTTCGCGTTTTTTATTGAACAAGGTGAAACTGTGTAATATTTGGTAATAATCGGATTTACTGATTATCCCCACCACTTTTTCATCCTCGTCTACAATGGGTATATGGTGAATATCATTGGTTTTAAACAAAAAAGCGATATGA
This sequence comes from uncultured Saprospiraceae bacterium, assembly GCA_964533785.1. Classification (GTDB taxonomy): domain Bacteria; phylum Bacteroidota; class Bacteroidia; order Chitinophagales; family Saprospiraceae; genus JANQRV01. The sequence goes on from CAZHNG010000182.1 coordinate 11,808, forward strand.
CTCATCCGGTCGTCTGGTTTGGCGGTAACGACATCAACAGTCATGATTTGGCCTACACTTACGGTTTTATCGATCATATTGTTTAAAATTTTTTTGAAAACTTTATAAGTACCTCATACTCCTAACATTGTCAATATATGAACTTTGTGTCATCGCTTAAGTGACCTTGATCAAAGGATGATGATGAAATTTGTCACCAAAATTAATCTTTAGTCAGGTATGATCAAAGTAGGGATATAAGGTTGCATTACCGTTTGTTTGGTAACACTTTGGCGTAGTAATTGCTCAAAGAAATTTCGGTGTTTTCGAGGTAAGACAAGCAGGTTGACATCCCAGGTGGTCGTGAAATCTTGCAGCCCTTTCACAACATCCACCGCAGGAATATTATGGAACGTTATTTGCAAGCCGGGAACCTGGTCGCGAAAAAAGTCTTCCAGGTTTTTCATCTGAATTTCGTGGGCCTCAATATCGTCGTTGATATGCACCACCCTGGTAATAGGGTAAAAGGGCTCAAAAAATTTGTTGACTTCCCAAATGTGATAAGGATCCGTTTTGGTCAGGTCGGTGGCATAAGCTAGTGTCATGGTATCTCCCATGTTGAAATCTTTGGGTATGACCAAAGTTGGAACATTGGATTTTCGTATAGTAGCCGATGCGGTGGTTCCGAATACCTTTTCGAAAGAATTGGTTTCCCCCTGGGTGCCCATAATGATCAGATCGTACCCGTCGCGTTCCGCGATCCGCGTAATGACATTGGATGGTTGCGCTCCGATCTCTACCGAAGGTTCTATATCCGGAACGTACTTAAGTTTTTGCGTCTCTTCGATCTGAGCGATAGAAGTAGCCGTGAAGTTTTTTAAATTTTCTTTTGCCCATTCAATTTTCTGCCGGGTCGCACTATTAGAAAGGGTAGGAAAGTCTACCGGTTCTATTTCAGGATAAATCACATGCAGCAAATCAATGGTGAATTCACCTTCGTATTTATCAGCAAATTGAATAGCGTAGCGCATTGCATTGAATGCACAATCGGAAAAATCACTGGGTAAAAGTATTTTCTTTTGTTCTTTCATTTCAAAGAAGGTATGATCTATGATGGCGGCAATTTATAATGCCTTCTCTCAGGTTTTAGTGATTAAAATCATGGTGGAAGCCGATTTTCATCACCTGATAAAAATCATAGTCCTTATTGATCTTCGTCATTCCGGTTCAATGACCTTATGAATAAATTTGATTACAGAAATAATCCAATAAACGGGTGGGACTCTTAGTCATATTCCTTTTGATTACAGGTTTGTTATTCTGGCTCCTCATAGCTCCGCTGGAGTTGAGCATAAGGACAGAGCAGAATGATTATGCATTGGAGTGGAAAAGTATCGGAAGGGTGGAGATCATTCCGGTTACAGATGATATTGTTATCAGGCTGAAGGTGCTTTTTTTTCGGAAGGATTTTTATCCTTTACAGTATCAACCCCAGAAAAAGGACAAAACAGAAAAGAAGACTAAGAAAAAGAAAAAAAAGAAACGCGCAGGCAGTTGGGGCTGGCAAAAGATAAAAAAGAAAGGTCTACGGCTTTTACGGTCATTTGAGGTAAAGGCATTCAAATTAGACCTTGATACGGACGATTTTGTCTTAAATAGTTATTTGTTTCCCATTTTCTATCTAACAGGCAATAAGAATATAACGATTAACTATGAGGGGAGGTCATCGCTTACTTTGATTATTCAAAACCGGCCGTACAAAATATTACTGGCCATCTTATTATACTAGACTTTTGACGCTAGACTCTAGAAGTTAG
>CAZHNG010000183.1:0-13574 GCA_964533785.1 uncultured Saprospiraceae bacterium
CCGCAGGAAAATAGCCTCCCGAACTATACCGTTTATTTAATGCCCGAGGCACTAGCTTCTAGCAGCCGCGTAAATTCGTATACCTCTTCAAAAGTGTTATACAAAGGTGTAGGAGCAGCCCTAATGACATCGGGTTTACGCCAATCGGTTATAACGCCGGCAGCGGTTAGATTATCGTAAAGATCCGTTCCGCTGTTTTCTATGAGAACAGATAACTGGCAGCCTCTTTGGTTTGGCTCGCCAGGGGTAATGATCTTGATCTCTTCCCGGTTGAGCGATCGCAGTAAAAATTCGAGGTAGGCTGTTAAATGTTCCGATTTTTCCCGAAGTTGGAGCATTCCGGCTTCCTGAAATATCTCCAGGGTAGCTTCCAGTGCTCCCAGGGGAAGGATAGGTGCATTGCTAATGCACCAGCCATCTGCTCCGTACATGGGGTCAAATGCCTGACGCATATCGAAGCGTGTCTCGTGTTTTTGTCCCCACCAGCCGGCAAAACGGTTGAGACTGTGATCGTCAGCATAGCGTTCGTGAATAAAGCAACCGGATAGATTGCCTGGTCCGGCGTTGAGGTATTTATACGTACACCATACGGCAAAATCAGCACCATCATCATGCAAAGATAAGGGGATATTGCCAGCGCCGTGAGCCAAATTAAACCCAACTTTGCAACCTTTTTGATGAGCAAAAGTGGTGATTCGCTTCATGTTCAACACTTGCCCAGTGTAATAATTAGGAACCCCGAGTAGGACCAAAGCAATTTCTTCTCCCTTTTCCCTCAATATTTTTTCGATTGCTTCCTCTGATAAAAGGTGATTTCCCTTTTCAGGAGAAAGATAAATGATGCTTTCTTCTGGATCATATCCGTGAAAACGAAGTTGTGATTCCACTGCGTAGCGATCGGAAGGAAAAGCATCGCTTTCCATGAGTATTTTATACCGCCGGGCAGTCGGCTGATAAAAAGAAATCATCATTAAATGCAGATTGACCGTCAGGGTATTCATAATGACAACTTCATGCTTTAAGGCACCAACTATTTCTGCCATTGGTTTAGCTAATCTTTCGTGGTAGGGAATCCAGGGGTGATCCCCTTCAAAATGCCCCTTGACGGCCAAGGTTTCCCATTCTTTCATTATTCTTTCTACGAATGTTCTGGCAGATCTAGGTTGCAGGCCTAAAGAGTTGCCGTTGAAATATATTTTAGGCGTACCATCTTTTCGTTTGGGCAGTAAAAAAAGAGAGCGATAAGATGCCAGAGGGTCTTCTTGGTCTAATGCTTTTGCGAATTCCAGGCTTGTAGCTTCGTTGGGAAAAGAAAACTTTTTCATATCAGGTATTTTTCAGATCCAATAAAGTTAACTAACTTTTGGAGTTACTATTAATTATGGTGTGCAAAGTATAACTTTACCCTCACAAGCAAGCAATAGGTTTGAAGAATTTAATACCAGATTTCATAGAGACTCAGTTTTTGGAGGGCCGATTCCAGGGAGATTTCGAGGCCCATGTTATGTTTATTGATCTATCTGGATTTACCCCATTAACAGAAACTTTAATGCGGGAGGGAAGCAGCGGGGCCGAAGAACTCTCTTTGATCTTAAATGAGATCTTTTCACCACTGGTAAGGGAAGTTTATTGCAGGGGAGGATTTATACCTTACTTTGCAGGAGACGCTTTTACCGGTATTTTTCCCGCAGAGGAAGAAAATATAGACATTTATTCTGCCTTAGATGCTGCTTATTGTGTTAGTGAGCTTTTTAAGAATAAAGACTTTACCTTTCGTGGGTTTAAGATCGGGATAAAAGTAGGCATTGCCTATGGCAGGTTAAAATGGGGTATTGTAGGCCGGAAGTTCAAGTCTTTTTACTTCAGAGGGCGGCCCATTGATGATAGCACCAATGGTTTTATAGGTTCCAAAGAACACGATATCGTGATTCATCAATCCTTTAAGGAGCGGATAAAAGCTATTGAGGAAGTTCGGTTTGAACCCGTAGATAATGATTATTATCAAGTTTTCTTTGGAGCTTATCAACCCAAGTCCGTAACCAGTATGGTAGAGCGGTCCGATCAGGTAATGGGAAACACCGCCCAATTATTTTTACCCACTGCAGTATTGAATTACGACCAGGAAGGGGAATTTCGGATCGTCATCTCTATTTTTATCTCTTTTGAAGGTACTACCAGTCATGATCTATTGGATCAATTTGCCAGTGTTGTGATCGATCAAATGGTAGAATATTCGGGATATTTCAAAGAAATTGAATTTGGAGATAAAGGAGGCGTCATGGTCGGCTTTTTTGGTGCTCCGGTTTCTTTTGAAAATAGTGTAAACCGCGCGCTGGAATGCGTTTCTTCCATGCGGGAGATCCTCGGTGAATTTCAGAAAATGAATCCCGTTAAATTTAAGGTGGGGATAACAAGAGGAATGGCTTACACCGGAATTGTAGGAGGGCAGGAACGGTGTCAATATGCAGTAGTCGGGAATTACGTAAACCTGGCAGCACGGTTGATGACCTATGCAGATTGGAACGAGGTACTGGTTAGTGAGAAAATGCAGGAGAGCAGAGCTTTTCGTTTTGAACACCGCGGGAACATCAAATACAAGGGTATCAAGGGTAATATTCCTACATTCCGTTTAATCGGTCCTAACTATGAGAACAGCCCCGCTTTCAGCGGTCCGATCGTCGGGCGTGGCAAAGAGTTAGAACAACTATCGCAATTTATTGACACCATTTTTGAAGGTAAAGCCTCAGGCGTAGCTTATATTTATGGTGAAGCCGGTATAGGAAAGAGCAGACTGACCTTTGAATTAAGAAATAAAGTTGAAGCCCCAAAAAATATAAAATGGCTGTCCTGTCAGGCGGATCAAATTTTGAAAAAGCCATTCAATCCGTTCGTCAACCTGCTAAAAAATTATTTTGAACAATCTCCCAATAACCCTAAACTGGCTAATCACGATAACTTTGAACAAAAGTTTCAGCAACTGATCGAAGAACTGTACGAGATCAATAATCCTCAATCAGAACAGATCCTGCGGGAATTGCTCCGGACGAAATCCATTTTGGCAGCACGAATTGGACTGAGTTATAAACACTCCCTTTGGGATCAGCTGGATGAAAAGGGGCGTTATGAAAATACGATCACGGCTATTGTGTACTTGCTTTTAGCAGAATCATTAAGGCAGCCGCTGGTTGTGGAATTGGATGACGGTCACTGGCTGGATGGGAATTCTAAAGAACTATTACACGAGTTGGTTAAACGTATGGGGAATTCTCCCATTTCGCTACTCATCACCTCGCGGTACCAGGATGATGGAAATAAACCAGTCATCATTGAAAAAAGAATCCTGGAAGGTTACGACTTGAATCATTTGGAAATCGACCTGAATACGCTGCATCCTGATTCTGTTCGGCAGTTCGCTGAAGCCAAATTAAAAGGTAAAATTAGTGAAGATTTTTTCCAACTATTATTGAGGACAACCAACAGCAATCCCTTTTATCTGGAGCAGATCCTGGAATATTTTTTAGAAAGTAATTTGTTGCAATCCGAAGATGGCTGGGACATTAAGGACAATAATATCAAGCTTTCCGACTCGATCAACTCCATTTTGACCGCGAGGATAGACCGGCTATCATCGGTAGTAAAAGAAACGGTAAAGGCCGCCTCGGTAATTGGACGGGAATTTGAGATCCCCGTATTATCCGAGGTAATGAAAGGTCAGCAATTCTTTGGTGAAAAGGACAGCAATGTCAAAACCTTACTGAATGAACAGATCAAAGCGGCTGAAAGGGTTCAGATCTGGATGGCCAGGAATGAGTTGAGATATATCTTTCGCCATTCCTTATTGCGGGAAGCAGCTTACAGTATGCAGTTGCGCAAAAGGCTAGAGCAATTGCACCGGCTTATTGCCGAGGCGATTGAGCGGTTGTACGCCAATAATCTTGAAGAACGATACGTTGATCTGGCTTTTCACTATGAGCAGGCAGGGGTGTTTGATAAAACCTGTGAGTATTTGCGCAAAGCGGCTGATTATGCTCGCAGTAATTACCAGGTGCAGCAGGCATTGGATTACTACGAAAAGCTATTGTCCATGCTTGGCCAACAGAAAGATAATATTGCTCATATCCAAACCTATTTGAAAAAAGGTAAGGTCTTGGAAATTATCGGGCAGTGGGATGAGAGCCAGGCTACTTACGAAAAAGCATTAGAATTAGCCAAACAAAGTCGGGACGTTGTTATGTTGGGACGCGCTAATAATAACCTTGGCCATTTACTACTTTTAAAGGGAGATTATCCGGAAGCGGGTAAATATTTGAGAAATGCCCTGGGCTTATTTGCTTCGATAGAGCAGAAGGAAGATATTATAAAGGTGTATGGACACCTGGGTAATCTGAATTTTCGACAAGGTCTCTACGAAGATGCAAAGTCCTATTTCGAGCAAAGTATTGACCTTTCACGCCAAATGGAGATCCAGGATATTGATGCTCTGATCATTGCTAATCTTGGCCTGACGTATATGAATCAGGGGAACTACGAAGCAGGTATAGAAACCATTCTTAGACAAATACTCTATTACGAAGAAGTATCTGATAAAGCAAACCTGGCGACGCTGTATACCAACCTGGGCATCGTTTACCTGGAAAAAGGTGATTATGATGCAGCTTTAAAAAGTTTTGAAAAAGGGTTGGTCTTGAGTGAAGAACTGGGCAATAAACAATTGACTACCATAGCTATTGGAAGTATTGGAAGTGTTTACGAACGAAAAGGAGACTATAAGAAGGCAATGGAGCATTTTGAAAAAGATCTCGAATTGAGTAACGAATTAGGGGACAAGCAAGGTATTTCTATTGCACTGGGATTGATCGGGGAACTGCTGAGTTACCAAGGAGATTTTTACAAAGCCATTGAATTTTTGCAGAAAAATTTAATGATCAGCAAAGAGTTGGGATATAAGAAAGGCATTGCAAAGGCCGTCAATACACTCGGTGACGTATTTTATTTTATCGGTCAATACGACCGGTCGATAGAATTTTATGATCAAGCTATAAAGGTAACACGGGAAATCGGGAATAAATTGGTTTTAGGCTTTAGTTTGGCTGAAAAAGCAACCGTATTGATTGCCAAAAATGATCAAACCGGTGTAAACGCAGCGAGTGATGAAGCACTGGCTATAGCTCACGAGTTAGGCAATCCAGAACTGCTTTTTGAAACCGAATTGTTGATGGCACGAAAAGAAATTACGTTCGGAAAAAAAGAAACAGCCGTCGAACTACTAGAGCACTTGCTGGATAGATATCCAGAAAGAGATCACCAGGCTAAAGCCTTTTACGAATTGGCTTTACTGCATCCCGAAAATAAAGCTTACAAGGAAAAAGCGCTCCGGCTGCTGAACGAACTCTACGAAAGCACACCAAAATACAGTAATAAATCTAAGATAGAAGAGCTTAATAAAGCACCCTCACCCAAATAGTGTGAGGGATTGCTTTTAACTCTTTGAGGACTTCCTTGCTGTATTCCTTATCAATATCAGTTATTACGTATCCGATTTGCTCATTAGTTTTGAGGTATTGTCCCATAATATTGATCTCATGATCGGCCAGGATCCTATCAATTTGTGCGATCACATTGGGCACATTGTGGTGGATATGCAGCAAGCGATGAGCTCCCAATAAAGGTGGTAACTGTACATTGGGTAGATTAACGCTACCAAAAGTACTTCCGGAGTTGATGTATTCAATGATTTTTTTGGGAACAAAATTTCCAATGTTTTCCTGGGCCTCCATCGTGCTGCCCCCAATATGCGGGGTCAGAATGGTATTGGGCATACCCATTAATTCCGATGTAAATGGTTCGTCATTGCTCTTGGGCTCTTTAGGAAAGACATCCACGGAACAACCACGTATTTTTCCGGATTCAATGGCGGCTTTCAAAGCAGGTACGTCGACTACCTTCCCTCTTGCAAGATTGAGGAAAATAGCGCCATCCTTCATCATTCCAAATTGTTTGGCACCAAAGAAATTATTATTGGTTGAACGACCGTCAACATGCAATGTAACAATATCTACATTTTTCAATAACTCCTCCAGAGAAGAGCATTTTACGGCATTACCAATAGCCAAACGATCCACCAGGTCGAAGAAATATACTTGCATACCTAGTGCTTCGGCAACGATCGAAAGCTGTGAGCCAATATTACCATAACCCACAATACCTAGTTTTTTACCCCTGACCTCATATGAATTAGTAGCTGACTTTTTCCATTCGCCACTGTGCATACTCATGATCTTATCAGGTAAATTACGAGTGAGTAAGATGATCTCCGCAATGGCTAATTCCACTACCGAACGGGTATTACTGTAAGGCGCATTGAAAACAGCAACTCCGTTGCGGCAGCAGGCTTCCAGATCTATCTGGTTGGTGCCGATGCAGAAAGCTCCTACATTGATCAGTCGTTTGGCACTTTTGATTACTTTTTCGGTAATTTGGGTCTTCGAACGGATTCCAATAATATTAACATCTTCGATCTTTTTACAAAGCTCATCTTCTGATAGGGACGTTTTAAGGTATTCCACCTGGTAGCCCTCTGCTTCAAATATTTTTACCGCTTGTTCGTGAACGCCTTCCAGCAATAACACATTGATCCGGTTCTTCGGATAAGATAGTGATCTACTCATATTTAATTCAAATAAAATTTCGTCTAAATTAGGTGCAATATGGTCAGCATTTGCTTTTACCTTCGCACGTTCTATATTTTCCGTAAACAAATAAAATTTGTTGGCGTAACCCGCCTGCTTTATTTCAAAATCATTGTACCCATCACCAATGACATACACCTCCCCCTCAAGGCTCAAATCCCTGATGACCCTTGGCTTTCCTCCACTTTCGGAGAGTGGAACCGTAGGGTCAAAACCAATGATGTTACCCCAATCATCATATTGAAAGACATTGGCGAAAACGTGCTCAGCCTTCAGGCCGTAGTGTAAAATAACGGGGACAATAAAATCTTTAAATCCGTTAGATACAATGTACACACTTTCTTTACGCGAAATGAGAAATTCGCGGTTCCTCCAAAAGGAATCAGATATTTCTTCTTTGAGGCGCTCAGCAAGTAAATCAATATGCTCCTTGTGTGCTTTGATCAAAGCAAGCCGCTGGTGCAGAGAAGTTCTGAAATCGATTTCTCCAGCCATTCCCTGATTAGTAATGTCACGCATACTGTTCAGAACATGATGCTTATCAGGATCATGTTCCAGAACAATCTCACAAAGTACATCCAGTGCTTCCACACGGGTAAATGTACTGTCAAAGTCGATGATGAAATAGGGCGATTTCATGTCAGCAAAGGTAAAATTATAGGAGAACTAAGTGAAGAAAATAATTTGATTAATTTGTGAAATAATTTTGCTAGACGCTAGACGCTAGACGCTAGACGCCGATCCACTTTCTTTTAAAATTATTAAGTAGTTATGAGATTATACATCCTCCTGTTTAGTTCCCTTAGTTTATTCTGCCTGACTTCATTTGTAAATATTGGTATTAGCCAGAGTACTTATTTCCCGGGGGCCGGTTATGATTGGGAGAAAAAACGGCCGGAAGAGTTGGGGATGGATCCGCAGTTGCTGGTTGCAGCGATTGAGTATGCAAAAGAACAGGAATCTGAATCACCCCGCAATTTGGAAGAAGCCCATTATTTGGGATTTGGCCGTGAGCCGTTTGGAGACGGAGTAGGTCCCTTTAAGACCAGGGGAGAGCAAACAGGGATCATCGTAAAAAACGGTTATATCGTCGCAGAATGGGGAGAACCCGGCAGGGTAGATATGACTTTTAGTGTGACTAAAAGCTTTTTATCTACCTGTATTGGTTTAGCTTATGACCGAGGAATGATTAAAGATCTAAATGATAAAGTGTACACCTATACGGCACCAGTTGTGCCCTTTGAACCTTATAATAAAGCTGGTGATAAAGCAGCTTTATTTGGTCAACCCAAGGTTTTATCTTTATTTGAAGATGCTCACAATCGAAGCATTACCTGGGATCATCTGCTGCGTCAAACGAGTAGTTGGCGTGGAACGCTCTGGGGTAAGCCTGATTGGGCAGATCGGCCAAGCCAGGATAGAGCTACCTGGTTATCTGTTGAAAGAGCAGAACCAGGTACCGTTTATGAATACAATGATGTGCGAGTGAATTTACTGGCTCTGGTAGCTACTGATATATGGCGAAGGTCTTTACCCCAGGTATTAAAAGAATATATTATGGACCCCATCGGCGCTACTTCAACTTGGCGTTGGCATGGCTACGAGAATTCCTGGATAGTTTTGGATGGCTTACCCGTTCAAGTCGTCAGTGGCGGTCACTGGGGAGGCGGTATGTTCATTAACGCCTACGACCAGGCTAGATTTGGGCTCTTCACTATGCATAAAGGGAACTGGAACGGTGAACAATTGCTCCCCGAAGAGTGGTTTACAATGGCCCGGACACCAACGCCGGTCAGAAAATCTTACGGATTTATGAATTATTTCCTAAATACCGGTAAAGCCTTTTTCCCAAGCGCTCCCGAAACTGCCTATGCCCATATCGGTGCAGGAAGAAATATGGTTTATGTGGACGAAGAAAATGATTTGATCATCGTGGCCAGATGGATTAAAAATGACGCTTCAGATGGGCTGATCAAGCGTGTCCTGGAAAGTATAAAGTAAAAAAACGGAAAGACAGTTGCTTCCATTGAACGGAAAAAAATTACCGGTTAACCAATTTAATCTGGTTAACCGGATAATAAGGGACAACGGTCTTTTAATATTTTATCCTGTCAACAAAGCGTGTTTAACCGCACGTGAATAATTATTGTAGAACAACATCTTTTTCCTCCACCATTTTTCTAATATTGATCAGTGCGTAGCGCATACGGCCTAGTGCGGTATTGATACTTACTCGAGTGAGCTTGGCAATTTCTTTAAAGCTCATGTCAGCGTAATGGCGTAAGATCACTACTTCGCGTTGTTCGGGAGGAAGCATGTCTACTAATTTACGAATTTTTTCGTGGGTTTGACTGCGAATGATGTGTTGCTCCGCGTTGTCATCGGTGGTTTGCAATACATCAAAGATATCAAACGTTTCAGTAGGAGAGACTTTTGGACGGCGTTTTGTCCTGCGGAAGTAATCAACACACATGTTATAGGAAATACGAAGCGCCCACTGGAGGAACTTACCTTCGTGGTTGTATTTGCCTTTTCTGAGTGTGTCTATAATCTTGATGAAAACTTCCTGGAAAATATCTTCGGCAAGACTTTGCTCTTTTACAAACAAGTAAATGGAGGTGTAAATTTTTTGCTGATGCCGATTTAATAATTCTTCAAAGGCTCGTTCATCACCGTCTAGGTACAAAGAGATTAACTCCTGATCGTTAAGTGTCATAACTTGCATAACTAAATAATTTAGTTTGAGATTATGGGATAATAATGCTTGAATTATTTAGTGTAGAAGTTATTTCCTATAGACGATAATTTTATTTACGAAATGATTCTTCAAAAGAAGATTTGTTCAAATATAAGCGCATATTCTGAAATTCGCCAGAAAAAATTATTTTTCTTAACAGAATATTAACGAAATGGCCTTTATTTAACATTTTTTACATATCAAATATTTGTTAAAGGGACTGCGCAAAGTGATGCCATTCAAGCTAATCCTCATTTCTAAATTATGCGGGGCAATTAATCTTTGGCGAAGATAAGAGCAATTCTCAACTTATTATGTATTTTACAATTTCAATAGTTAATGTCTCAACATGAAAAAAATATTGTTTCCTACTGATTTTTCAAAAGCGGCAGAACATGCTTTTATTTACGCGTTAAAAATTGCGGATCAATTCGGTGCCAGTGTTACGGTTTTGCACGCATATAATTTGATCAATGCGGTTGATCTGTACGCCCCATACAACTTGGATGAGCTTTACGAACAACTGAAAGAGAGTAAGTTTGAAAACTACAAAGACGCGGTAAAGCCATTGAAGCAAATTGCAGAAGAAAACGGCTTGGATCACGTTGAGCAGTATTATGTGATGGAGGAAGGTGTAGTGTTAGAAGCTATTCTAAGGATAGCTGAAAGAGACAATATTGATATGATCGTTCTCGGTACTACGGGTGCCTACGGTTTCAAGGAAGTATTTAAAGGGAGTGTAGCCGGTGAACTTTTAGAGAATGCTCCTTGTAAGGTACTAGCCGTACCCGAAGAAGCTGTTTTTGACGGTGTTATTGATAATATTGGTTTTACAACCTCTTATAAAGAAGAAGAGAAAAAGGCTTTACTGGATTTAGAGCAATGGTCAAAAACGTTTAATGCACAGATCCATGTTGTCAATGTAGATCTGGCCCATACGGAGTTTTATCTCAACCGTATGGATGAACTGGAAGAAGAATTTGCTGATCATGATCATTTGAATTTTTCAGTGGTTGAAGGAACAGACTTGATGGAGGCGCTTACTAATTTTCTGGAAGATCAGCAGATTGACATTCTGGCAATGGTTACCCATAAAAGAAATTTCCTTCAGGAGCTTTTCCATTACAGCCGGGCAAAAGTATTGTCTTACCATTCCAAAACGCCAATATTGTCCTTACCCGATAGCTTGATCAAGGGGTAAAGATGGGAGATCTTAATTTTTTGAGGATTTTTTTGTTGCTTCTCCAATAAGATGAACCCGTAATTACAGTAGCAGGTTACGTATTGCGAGCTCAACTCAACAACTCGTAATACGTAACCCGCTCATTTTGATAGCCATTTACAAATGTAAATTAAGGGATGACTTGATTATTCCTACTCTTCGATCTTTCCGAAGCGTTCACCATCTTCGTAGCGGACTACAAAAGCAGTGTTGAACCCTAAGCCTTTGACGGTTTCAAGCATATTGAATGCCTCATCTTTGTCAAAAAAATCAGCCAATAACACCCTGGTTAAATCCCTGTCGACGAGTTTTTCAGTATCAAGCCTACCGATATTGTAAAGCTGCTGGTACAACTGCCGGCCAGGATTGTAATTACGCAGAGCTGCTAATTGAATTTTGTAGTAAACACCGCGGTAACGAGGAGCACTGGTGATGTACTCAGCATTATCGTCCGGTGAAGTTCCTCTGGCTGTATAAGACTCTCCCGTATTTTCATCTAATAGATCAGATCGCGAAGGTTCGCCAAATTCATTCTCACCGATTGCCGTTTCAGCTTCCAGGAACAGAGGTTGACCGTAGACATTGGTGTTGGGGTCATTAGTAGAAAAAGAATATTCTCCAGGGGTATAACCCGTGCTATTAATTTCGACCCTAAATCTTCTGCCTGGCAACAGATCCATAGCATAGTTGCCATTAGAAAAATCACGACTGAACAATAAGGACTCATCAGCTCCTTCTATTTGGTAAAGGGAAACAGAGAAATCATCAACCAGATCACCGGTGCCCTTATCGTAGACATTTCCTTTTAGAACGATCCTGCTGCTTCCCTCCAAAGCAAATTCGAAGATATCCGTATGACGGGTAGAAGCTTTCTCTGCTCCAAAAACGCGATTGGAAACAATGTACCCACTGGTTCCATCCATACTTTGGGTATAGCTATAGTCGTCAGCACTGGAATTAACGGGAAGACCTATGTTTTGTGGAGTTGTCCAGGTTTCTTTTTCACCGTTGGCCTGGAAAATGTCGAAACCACCGATAGTAACGTGCCCGTTAGATGAAAAATACAGGATGTTGTTTTCCTGGTCGAAAAATGGAGCTAATTCATCTCCCAACGTATTGACAGTAGATCCGAGATTTACGGGGAATTCAAATTCTCCGCCGTTAAGGTTTCTGGTTGAATACCAGATGTCAAGGCCACCCCGGCCATTATCCCGGTTAGAGGCGAAGTACAATATTTCTTCATTGCCTTTTTCCATTACAAAAGGTGTGGTGGCAGTAACTCCTTTTTGATTAATGTAGTCGGGTAAACGTTGAGGTTCTGACCAACCCTGGTCGGATTTGGTCGTAAAATAAATTTCACATCTGGCTTTTAATTCGTCCAGGCTGTTGTCATTGTCACAGATGGTGAAATATAGCTTGGATCCGTCAGGAGAAAAACAAGGATTGCTGTAATGGCCGTTATTGATGATGGGGAAATTATCAGGAGTGTTGGTCGTTCCCCAGGTTTCTCCGGCTTTCAATGCATTGTAAATGCGTATTTTTCTCCCTTTATTGGAGGCAAAATACATTTCATTGCCATGTGGCGCGGGTGAAAGTTCGTTGGCGTCGGAATTCAGGTTTCTCGGAAATTGCAGCTCCAGATCCCTGTTGGCTTTTAATGGGAGCTGAGTTGCCAGATCACACCCATTCACTTCCTTGCGAATGACATCTTGTAGGACTGACTTCCCCTGTCCGGAATACGAATTGAGAAATTCCTCAAAAGCAACTTTTGCTTTTTCGTATTGCCCGTCTTGTTTTAAGGAACGGGCGTATTTCAGTCCCACCAATGGAAATTCTTCGTTCTCATCTTTTACGTATTGGTAAGACTCGGCTGCCTTTCTGTAGTCTTTTATGGTATAGTAAATATCAGCAGCTTTGAATATCAATTCTTCCTTTTTGCGCTTTTGTTGCCAGGCTTGTTCGTAGTGCTCAGCAGCACTGGCATAATTGCGGGAAGCTAATTCTTTCTCTGCTGCCTTTACGTGTTTTTTCCAACTTAGTTTTTTCTGGGCTACTAACGGGCTGATCAGGCAGAGACCTAAAATAAGGATTAATGTTCTTTTTGCCATAATTAAAGCTTTGTGATTTGATCAATGGATCAAAATTGAAAAAGTGTATATTTTCAGAATGTATAAATCTGCTCGATTAATTCAATTTAAATATTCAATTAAATGTAATTTCTCCAAATAGTCAAGATAAGTTAAGATAGCGTGTCGAAGAATAGGCTTCGTTGTTTTCAATCTAATAAAAGCTGTTCAATAACGGGGGCATAATATTGATGTTCTAATTGCTGTACTTTTTGGGCAATCGCCTCGGGAGTATCTTTAGGCAATATTTCACATTGAGCTTGAAAAATAATGTCTCCCTCATCATAACGCTCATTCACATAATGAATTGTAATGCCTGTAGTCTTAAGTCCTGACGTCTTTACGGCCTCGTGAACGCGCATACCGTACATCCCTTTCCCGCCAAAGTCCGGCAATAAGGCCGGATGAATATTAACCATTCTGGTAAAATAAGCTGAGGTAAGATACTCAGGGATAAGCCACAAAAAGCCGGAAAGGGCAATGAAGTTCACTTCTTTTTCTTCTAAAAGATCTAATAGTTCTTCACTGTTGTAAAAAGTATCTTTATCCAAAACCAGGGAATCTATTTGGTTGGACTTGGCAATATCCAGCACAGGAGCATCCTTTTTATTAGAAACCACTAAAACAACCGCAATTTCTCCATGATCCTGGAAAAACTCAATAATCTTTTGGGCGTTGCTTCCCCGGCCGGAAGCAAAAATCGCTATCCTGTTTCTTGGGTTCATATTCTAACAGGTGAATAATGGACTTGTCTAGACGGTGTAATCAAATTGAGAAAATGAGATTTTTTTATTGATATT